>DAOULG010000040.1:0-18066 GCA_034420495.1 Dehalococcoidia bacterium | reverse complement strand
AGTTCGGCGAGCCGGCACCCGACGGGGCCGAGGAGGGCCCGGAGGGCGCCGCCGCGCCGGAGGAGGTCCTCGCCGAGCTCGAGGCGGGCGGTCCGCTCCCCGCGCGCGAGCGGCTGCGGGCGCTCTCCCTCGCGCCGGACGAGGTGCTCGGGCGCTTCGTCGGGCTCTGGCCGCGCCTCGACCCCGAGCGCCGCCGCACGCTGCTCACGGCCCTGATGGCGCTCGCCGAAGAGGACGCCACCCTCGACTTCCACCGCCTCTCGCTCACCGCCCTGCTCGACGCCGACGTCGCGACGCGCATCCTCGCCGTCCGGGGGCTCCGCGAGGAGGAGCGCCCGGAGTACCTGCGGCTGCTGCTCGACCGGCTCCGGGAGGACGACGCCCCGGCGGTGCGCGCCGAGGTAGCCGACGCGCTCGGGCGCTTCGTCGTCTCGATGGAGTTCGGGATGCTGGACGAGGACGACGCCTCGCTCCTCGCCGGGGGGCTGCGGGAGCTCGCGGAGGAGGTCACCGAGCCGGACGAGCTCCGCTCGCGGGCGCTGGAGGCGCTCGGCGCGCTGAGCGAGGAGTGGGTGAGCGAGCTGATCGCCGACTTCTACCAGGCGGGGAGCGACCGGCTCCGGCTCGGCGCGCTCCGCGCGATGGGCCGCAACGCGCGCGACGAGTGGCTGCCGCTGCTGCTCGCCTGCTTCGAGGAGGAGGATCCGGAGCTCCGCGCCGCCTCGGCGATCTCGGCCGGCGCGCTCCTGCTCGACGACGCCGTCGATCCGCTGCTCCTGCTCGCGCTCGCAGACGCCGAGCGGGAGGTGCAGCTCGCCGCCGTCTCCGCGCTCGGCGAGATCGGGAGCTCGCTCGCGATCCGGGTGCTGAGGCGGCTCGCCCGCGAGGGCCCGCCCGAGTGCGCCTCAGCGGCCGCCGCGGCGCTCTCGCGGGCGGAGATGGTGCCGCTCGGCGGGCCGGAGGGCGCGGCGGCGGAGGGCGGGGAGGATGAGCCGTGAGCCCCGGCGGCCGCCGGGGCCGCCTGACCGTGGCGGCCGGCGGGGTCGTCTACCGCGGCTCGGGCTCCGCGGTCGAGGTCGTCCTGGTCGGGCGCTCCGGGGAGGGGCTGTGGGCGCTCCCCAAGGGGAGGCCGGAGCCGGGCGAGTCGCTCCCGGAGACGGCGCGCCGCGAGGTGGAGGAGGAGACCGGCCTCCGCGTCGAGATCGTGCGGCCCATAGGGGAGATCCGCTACGTCTACACGACGCGGGGCGGCATCCGGATCTCGAAGGTCGTCCACCACTACCTGATGACCGCCTCGGGCGGCGACACGGAGCACCACGACGACGAGTACGACCTCGTGGAGTGGGTGCCGGCCACGAGGGCGCTCGGCCGGCTCAGCTACGATAACGAGCGCGATATGCTGCGCCACGCGCTCGAGTTCATCGCGCTCGAGCCGGCGCGCGGCGGCTCCGAGGAGGCGGCCGGGTGACGAGGACGGCGCCACGGGTCATCGCGAGCGGCCGGCTGGTGCGCCTCCGCGAGAAGCACCTCGACGACGCCGAGCGCGACTACGCCTGGCGCTCCGACGCCGAGCTCGCCGCCTTCGACGCGGTGCCGCCGCTCGCGATCTCCTTCCGCAGCTTCGTCGCGACGCTCTCCGAGGAGCTCGAGAGCCCCGGCGCGACCCGGCGCGTCTTCGCGATCGAGGAGCTCCCGGGCTCCGAGCACATCGGCAACGTCATGTACTACGGCTACGACCCGGGGCGCGCCGAGGGGGAGCTCGGCATCACCATCGGCAACCGCGACTACTGGGGCCGGGGCTACGGCTCCGAGGCGGCGCGCCTGCTGCTGGACCACCTCTTCGGCGAGGTCGGGCTCCGGCGCGTCTACCTGCACACCCTGACCTGGAACCACCGCGCCCAGGGCGCCTTCGAGAAGGCGGGCTTCCGGCGCGTGCGCACCGTCCACCGCATGGGCCACGACTTCGTCCTGATGGAGGCCTACCGCCCCTCAGGCCGGCCGTAGCCCCCCGCGGGCGTCAGCTCGCTGGCGGCGCCGGGTTGGCGAGCCCCCGCATCAGCTCCGTCGGGACCAGCTCGGCGAGCTCGGCGACGCTCCAGCGCTCCGGCTTGTTGATGGAGCGCAGGGGCTGCGCCTCGTGCGCGATCGAGACCCGGCCTGCGCCGACGTAGAAGACGCAGCCGTTGATGTCCCAGGCCTGGTCGGTCAAGAGGTAGGCGACCATCGGCGCCACGTGGGCCGGCTCGGCGCGGGTCGGCTCCGCGGAGAGCGGGGCGATCCCGGAGGCGGAGCGCGCGCTGCGCGCGCTCTGCGGCACCGACTGCGTCATGCGGGTCTCGGCGGTGGGCGCGATGGCGTTCGAGGTGACGGCGTAGCGCCCGAGGTCGAGGGCGAGGCAGCGCGCCATCCCCGCGATCCCCGCCTTCGCCGCCCCGTAGTTCGCCTGGCCGGAGTTGCCGACGAGCCCCGAGCTCGAGCTGAAGCCCACCAGCCGCCCGAAGCGCTGCTGGCGCATGAGCTGGGAGGCCGGCCGGACGACGTGGAAGTAGCCGGCGAGGTGGACGGCCGCCACCTCGTGCCACTCCTCCTCGGTCATGTTGAAGATCATGCGGTCGCGGAGGATGCCGGCGGCGTGGATCACCGCGTCGATGCGGCCGAACTCCTCGACCGCGCGCCGCACCATCGCCTCGCCCCCCTCGGGGGTCGCGACGCTCCCGGCGTCGGGGACGGCCGCGCCGCCGGCGTCGACGATGGCCTGCGCCACCTCCTCCGCCGGGCCGGCGGAGCCCCCGGTGCCGTCGAGGTTGACGCCCGGATCGTTCACCACCACGTTCGCCCCGAGCCGGCCGAGCAGGAGCGCCACCTCCCGCCCGATGCCGCCCGCGGCCCCGGTCACCAGCGCCGTCCGGCCCGCGAGTGCCGTCATCGTCCCGCTCCCCTCGCCCCGCGCGCTCCCCCGCCGGCCGCTCCCCGCGCCCCGGGGCTCATGCGAGCGCCCGCGGGGTGACGTCCCGCCCCGGCACCTCGACGTCCTCCGGCGGCGCCGCCGGGTTCCGCCTCCGGCGCATCAGCACGTAGTGCACGCCGTCGTCGAGCTCGGCGAGCGTCCAGGGCGGCGTCGGGGTGACGATCGTGTGCTCGGGGAGCGGCTGGTGCGCCAGCGAGACGCGCCCGCCCTGCACGTGGAAGATCTGGCCGTTGATGTCCCAGGCCTCGTCGGAGGCGAGGTAGCCGACCATCGGCGCCACGTCCTCCGCCTCGCGCATCCCGCCGAAGGCGGAGCGCGGGGCGGAGCTGCGCCCGCTCCCGCCGCCCGGCACCCCCTGCGTCATCCGCGTCGCGGCGACCGGCGAGAGGGCGTTGACCGTCACGCCGTAGCGGCCGACGTCGCGCGCGGCGACCCGCGTCAGGCCGGCGATGGCCGCCTTCGCGGCGCCGTAGTTCACCTGGCCGGGGTTGCCGAGCAGGCCGGAGACCGAGGTGAAGTTGATGATCCGGCCCGCGCGCTGCGCGCGCATCTGGAGGGAGGCGGGGCGGATGGTGTTGAAGTGGCCGGTGAGGTGGACGGCGATGACCGCGTCCCACTCCTCCTGCGTCATGTTGAAGATCATGCGATCGCGCAGGATGCCGGCGCAGTTGACCAGGATGTCGAGGCGGCCGTAGGCCGTGACCGCCTGCTCCACCATCGCCTCGCCGCCCGCGGCCTCGGCGACCGAGTCGACGTTCGGCTGCGCCTCCCCGCCCGCGGCGACGATCGCGCCCGCCGTCTGCGCCGCGGGACCGTCGTCGTGGCCGGTGCCGTCGGTGTTGACGCCGGGGTCGTTGACCACCACCGAGGCCCCCTCGGCCCCGAGCAGCGTCGCGACCGCCGCCCCGATGCCGCGGCCGGCCCCGGTCACCAGCGCGACCTTGCCCTCCAGCGCTCCCATGCCGTCCTCCTCGCCGCCCCTCGCCCGGGGACCGCGCTCCTCAGCCGCCCGCGGCGGCCGCCCGGCTCCTCATCCATTCTCGCCGGCGGGCGGCGATCCGCCGCCAGCGCCCGGCCAGGTCGGCCGGGACGTCGTGGTACTGGGGATCCGCGGTCAGCTCGCCCCGCGTCAGGTCGAGCGCCCAGATCCGCCCGGCGAGCAGCTCCCGGACGAGATCCTCGTCGCTCGTGACGGGCCGCTCGAAGTAGGTCGCCGCGCGGCCGACGTCCTCCGGCCGGTGGCTGTCGGAGGCGCCGCTGCGCGGCATCCCCAGCCGCTCGGCGAGCTCGTGCGAGAAGCCGTTCTCGGCGAGCGAGCCCCGCCCGTTGAGCACATCCATCGCGCCGAGGCGCTCCTCGTGGAAGAGCCCGACACCCTCCGCGCGCCGCAGCGCCCGGGCGTACTCGCGCCGGTCGTCCCACTCCATCGTCTGCAGCACCACCGGCTGCGGCATCCAGCGGCGGTAGGGGTGGGCGGCGATCATCGCGCCGCCGGCCGCCCGCACGCGCGCGGCGAGATCGCGCAGGCGGTGCATGGAGACGTCGTAGCCGTGGAGCCCGAAGACCAGCGCGTGCCCCTCCTCCACGTTCATCTCGATCCCGGCCAGGACGAGGAGGCGGTGCCGCCTCCCGAGCGCGCGCGCCTCCTCGGGGTCGAAGGCGGCGTCGTGCTCTGTGAAGACGACGCCGTCGAGCCCCCTCGCCTTCGCCAGCTCCACCACCTCGTCCGGCGTGAGCTCCGAGTCCCACGAATGCGGGCGCGTGTGGGCGTGGAGATCGATGAGCACGGGCGGATCAGCCCCCCGGACCGGTCGGCGGCGTCCCCGCGGCTCCGGCCGCCACCCTAGTCGGCCGTCAGCACGAGCGTCGCCGTCGTCGAGAGCGAGCCGCCGGTGCCGTTCACCACCGCCGAGCGCGCCGCCACCTGGCGGCCCGGAAGCCCCTCGGCGCTCCGCGCGAGCTGCCGCTGCGCCTCGACCAGGAGCATCATCCCGTACATCCCCGAGTGCGAGAAGGAGAGGCCGCCGCCGTTGGTGTTGACGGGGAAGCGGCCGCCGGGGCGCGCATCGTCCCCCGCCCAGAGGCTCGCCCCCTCGCCGCGGGGCGTCAGCCCCAGCATCTCCGCCGTGACGGCGGCGGTGTAGGTGAAGGAGTCGTAGATCATCGCCATCTCCATCTCGCCCGGCCCCATGCCGGCCATGCGGTAGGCGCGGGCCGAGGAGTCGCGCGCGGAGGTCGCGGTGAAGTCCTCCATCTGGCTCATGTTCATGTGCGAGAGCGCCTCGCCGGCCCCCTCCACCCAGACCGGCGGGTGGCGGAGGCTGCGCGCCCGCTCCGGCGTGGTGAGCACCACCGCGGCGCCGTGGTCGGTGACCAGGCAGCAGTCGAGCAGCGAGAGCGGCCAGGCGATCACCCGCGATCCCACGACCGTCTCGACGTCTATGGGACCGCCGTAGGGATGCGTCTCCTTCGAGTGCATCACCGCCCGCGGGTTGAGCGTCGCCCACTCCCGGGTCACCACGGCGATGCGCGCGAAGTCCTCCTTGGTCGCGCCGAAGCGGTGCATGTAGCGGTTCATCGCGTGTGCGTAGAAGGAGGGCGCACCCCACGCCCCGTAGAGCCTCTCGTAGAGCTCGCCCGGGTCCCAGGGGTCGAACTCGTGCGCGCCGCCGGTGCCGCGGCCGCCGCGCCGGGGCCCGGAGAAGCCGCACTCGCCGTGCGAGATCACCGCGACCTCGATCTCCCCGGTCGCGATGGCGGCGAGCGCGTGGTGCACGAAGAAGAGGAAGGAGGAGCCCCCCATCTGCGTGCTGTCCATGTAGCGCGGGCGGATGCCCAGGTACTCGGCGAGCGCCGCGGCGGGGAAGCGGCCGCTCCCGCCGGTGGCGAAGATGCCGTCGATCTCCTCCCACCGCACCCCCGCGTCCCGGACGGCGTTGCGCACCGCCTCGGCGTGGAGCTGCAGCGAGCTCTTCCCCTCGATGAAGCCGATCTCGTCGGACTCGCCGGCCCCGACCAGCGCGGCGGCGCGGCGCAGCGGGTGGGGCATCAGCATCCCCCCTCCCCCGGGGAGGAGGCCGCGGGAGGCGGCGGCTCCACGACGCGCCAGAACGGGACGAAGACGCCCTCGGCCGCGCGCTCGAACTCGACGCGCACCGGCGCGCCTATCGCGATGCTCGCGGGATCGCCCGCGTCGACGCCGCGGAGCACCGTCATCATCCGCACCCCCTCGCGCAGGTCGATGAAGGCCGTCACGAACGGCGTCTCGTCGTTCCAGCCGCCGAGGCCGCGGTGCTGGACGGCGAAGGTGTGCACCGTGCCCTCGCCCGAGGCCTCCTCCCACTCGAGCTCGTGGGAGTGGCAGTGGGGGCAGATCGTCCGCGGGTAGAAGTGCGCGCGCGAGCACTGCCGGCAGCGCGGGAGCATCAGCCGGCCCTCGGCGGCGCCGCTCCAGAAGGGGCCGGCCGCGATGGTGTCGGGGTCGGGGATCGGGCGCGTGTACGCGGGCTCCTCGGGTGGGCTCACGGGGCTCGTCCTCGCCTGACCGGGCGGCCGCCGGGGGCTGCGTCGGGCCGCGCCGCGACGATACGGGCGCCCCCCCTGCCGGTCAACGAACCCCCGCCCCGGGACCCCGCGGATTCATTGCGCGCGCCTAGGGCGCATGCTACGTTCCGGCGCGATCGCGGACTCGGAGCCGCGGCGGCCGCCGCGCCGGAGAGCATGCGTGCTACCGCCTCTGGGGGGCTCCTTGAGGGGGTGACGTGATCCCAGAGCAGTACGGTCGTGCGGGCGTGCTGCTCCTCTTCGCGATCCTCTTCCCCGCGCTTCCGCTCATCGTCTCCCACCTGCTCTACCGCCTCCGCATCCGGCCCGAGCGCCCCGATCCCGTGAAGCGCGCGGCCTACGAGTGCGGCGTCGAGGCGGAGGGGAGCTCCTGGGGGCGCTTCAACGCGCGCTACTACCTCTTCGCGCTCGGCTTCGTCATCTTCGACCTCGAGGTGATCTTCCTCTACCCGTGGGCGGCGGCGCACGCCGATCTCGCGCTCCACTCCCTCGCCGTGCTCTGGAAGGCCGCGCTCTTCATCGGCGTGCTCGCCTTCGGGCTCGCCTACGCCTGGCGCCGCCGCGCGCTGGAGTGGCGCTGATGCCCCCCGGCCCCCGGCAGCTCGACGGCGAGCGGGTCGCAGCCGCCCTCGAGGCCGCCCTCCCCGGCTCGGTCGAGGAGGTCCACCCGGAGTGGGTCGTCGCCTCCCCGGCGCGCCTGGTCGAGGCGCTCGGCTGGCTCAGGGACTCCTCTGAGTTCGACGCCGCGCAGCTCTCCAACCTCTGCGCCGTCGACTACCACTCCTACTTCGAGGTGGTCTACCACCTGCAGTCGCTCGACCTGAACCACCAGCTCGTCGTGAAGGCGCGCACCACCAGCCGCGAGGACGTCTCCGTGCCGAGCGTCTGCTCCGTCTACCGGGGGGCGCTCCTGCAGGAGCGCGAGGCCTACGACCTGATGGGCGTGCGCTTCGAGGGCCATCCCGATCTCAGGCGGCTCTTCCTCTGGGAGGGCTACCCCGGCCATCCCCTGCGCAAGGACTTCCTGCAGGTGGAGGGGCACCACCCGGGCCTGCCGCGCTTCCCCTTCGAGGAGCCCGGGGTGCAGTCGCGATGAGCGGGCGCGCGATGGATGCGGGCCTCCCCCCGGCCGACGGCGCCCCCGCCTCCGACGGCGAGCCCTACATCCTCAACATCGGGCCGCAGCACCCCTCCACGCACGGCGTCTTCCGGCTCCGCGTCTCGATGGACGGCGAGCGCATCGTCGACATGGACATGATCGTGGGCTACCTCCACCGCTCGATGGAGAAGCTCGCCGAGGAGCGCACCTACACCCAGAACATCCCCTTCACCGATCGCGCCGACTACCTGGC
Organism: Dehalococcoidia bacterium; assembly: GCA_034420495.1. Lineage (GTDB taxonomy): Bacteria > Chloroflexota > Dehalococcoidia > UBA2979 > UBA2979 > VYDC01. The sequence goes on along the minus strand of DAOULG010000040.1, from coordinate 10,182 downwards.
GGCGATGTCGGGGAACCTCGGTCTCTGCCTCGCCGCCGAGCGCCTCTGCGGCGTGGAGGTGCCGGAGCGGGCGAGCGTGCTGCGGGTGATCTTCGCCGAGCTGCAGCGCATCGCCAGCCACGCGATGGGGAACGGGACGCTCGTCTCCGACGCCGGCGCCTGGCAGACGCCGCTGCTCTACATGTTCCGCGAGCGCGAGCGCATCCTCGATCTCTTCGAGATGACCTGCGGCGCCCGGCTCACCACCAACTACATGCGCATCGGCGGCGTCGCCTTCGACCCGCCCGAGGAGTTCTTCCCGAAGATCGAGTCGCTCGTGGACGACCTCCCGGAGCGGGTGGACGAGTACGTCGAGCTCCTCGCCGAGAACGAGATCTTCCTCGCCCGCACGCGCGGGGTCGGGGTGATATCGGCCGCCGACGCCATCAACGGCTCCCTCACCGGGCCGCAGCTGCGCGGATCGGGCGTCCCGTGGGACCTCCGCAAGGCGGAGCCCTACTCCGGATACGAGCGCTACGACTTCGAGATCCCGGTCGGGAGCGCCGGCGACGTCTACGACCGCTTCATGGTGCGGATGGAGGAGGTGCGGCAGTCCACCCGCATCATCCGCCAGGCGCTCGACGCGCTTCCCCCGGGGCCGCACAAGACCGAGGTCCCGCTCGCGCTCCGCCCCGAGCCGGGCGAGGTCTACGGCCGCGTCGAGGGGCCGCGCGGGGAGGTCGGCTTCTACCTCGTCGCCGACGGCGGGCCGGCGCCGTACCGCTTCCACCTGCGCGCGCCCTCGCTCATCAACCTCTCGCTGCTGCGCTCGCTCGCCGTCGGCGCCTCCCTCCCGGACGCCGTCGTGACGCTCGGCTCGCTCGACATCGTGGTCGGGGAGATAGACCGGTGAGCTCCCGCGCGCGGGCGGCGCTCGCGGCCCTGCTCGCGCTCGGGCCGCTCCGTCTCTTGGCGCTCGCGGCGGCGGCCCTGCTCGCCGCGGCGGCGAACGCCGCCGTCGGCTACCTGGTCATAGACGGCCGGCTCGACGGCCAGTGGTACGACGTCCGCGACCTCGGCCTCGGGGTGGAGAGGCTGCGCGCCGAGCTCGACGCGGTCGCGCCGTCGTACCTCTCCTACTGGGTCACCGCGCTCCTCGGGGTCGGGGGCATCCTCGGGTTCCTGGGGCTCGTGCTGCTGCTGGGGAGCTGGGTCGAGCGGCGCCTCCTCGCGCGCTTCCAGATCCGCCGCGGCCCCAACCGCGTCGGCCCCTTCGGGCTGCTGCAGCCGCTCGCCGACGCGCTGAAGCTGATGCAGAAGGAGGTCCTGGTCCCGCGCGGCGCCGACCGCTTCCTCTACGTGATCCCCCCGGTCGCGGTCTTCGTCCCCGCGGTGCTGGCCTGGGGCCCGGTGCCGTGGGCTCCGAACATGACCTACCTCGACATCAACGTCGGCGTCCTCTACGTGATCGCCGTGACCTCCCTGGGGGTGCTCGCGCTCTTCATGGCCGGCTGGTCCTCGAACAACCACTACGCGCTCCTGGGCGCGATGCGCACGGTCGCGATGATGGTCTCCTACGAGATCCCCGTCTCCCTCGCGCTGCTCTCCGTCGTGCTGATGACGGGGACGCTCCAGCTCTCCGAGATCGTGCTCTGGCAGGAGCAGCACCGGCTCTGGCTCGGGCTCCTGCTCCCGGTCGCCCTCGTCACCTTCTTCTTCTCCTCGACCGCCGAGATCAACCGCACGCCGAACGACATCGCCGAGGCGGAGTCGGAGATCGTCGCCGGCTACCACACCGAGTACTCCGGGATGAAGGCCGGCCTCTTCATCTCCGTCGAGCTCGGGAACGCCGTCGTGCTCGGGGCGCTGGTCGCGACGATGTTCCTGGGGGGCTGGTCGCTCTTCGGGCTCGAGACCTGGGTACCGCCCTACCTGGTCTTCGCCGCGAAGACCGGCGCCGTCTACTTCGTCCTGGTGTGGCTGCGCGGCACGCTGCCGCGCTTCCGCCTCGACCAGCTGATGGGCTTCGCCTGGAAGTACCTGATACCGATCTCGATAGCGAACGTCGGCGTGGTGGCCGTCGAGGCGGCGATCCTGGTGCGCCTCGACGCGCCGGCGGCGGTGCCGCTCGCCGCCTTCACCCTCCTCAACCTCGCCATAGCCGCGGCGCTCGTGCGCTTCGCGATGCCCGAGCCCTCCGGCGCGCCGGGGGGCGCGCGGAGCGGGGCCCGGCCCCCGGTCCTCACCACGGCGCTCGGCGGGCTGCGTGCCGCCGGGCGGGCGCGGTCGCAGCCGTGACCGCGCGCCGCGGGAGGGCGCGCGGGGGAGGGGGCCGCTAGTGGAGTCGGCCGGGGTCGCCGCCGCCTTCTGGCTGCTCTCCGCCGTCACGGTGGGCGGGGCGCTCCTGGTGCTCCTCTCGCGCGACCTGGTGCACGCCCTCGTCTTCCTGGTGCTCGCCTTCCTGGGGACGGCCGGGCTCTTCCTGACGCTCTCCGCCGACTTCATCGCCGTGGCGCAGATCCTCATCTACGCCGGCGCCATCGCCGTCCTCATCGTCTTCGCGATCATGCTCACCCCCCTCGCCTCGCGCGACAACGCGAACTCGCTCTACGCGCTCCCGGGCATCCTGCTCGGCCTGGCGACGGCGGCCCTGGTCGCCTTCGCGGCGCTGGACGCGGGCTGGCCGGAGCTGCGGGGCGCGGCGCTCGAGGCGCGCGGCTTCTCCTCGACGGTGGCGACGATCGGGGAGCTCCTGCTCGGCCGCTACGTGCTCGCCTTCGAGGTCGCCTCGGTGCTGCTGCTCTTCGCCCTCATCGGGGCGATCGTGCTGGTGCGCGGGGACGCGCCCCACGGGCCCGGGGAGGGGCGGGAGCGGTGAGCCTCGATCTCGCCCCCACGCTGGGCCACTACCTGGTCGTCTCGGGGCTCGTCTTCGGGCTCGGGGGCGCGGTCGCGCTCTCCAAGCGCAACGCGATCGCCGTGCTCATGGGCGTCGAGCTGATGCTGAACGGCGTCAACGTGGCGCTCGTCGCCTTCTCGCGCTTCGGCTCGGCCTTCTCCGACGAGGCGGCCGCCCTCGCGGGGCACGCCTTCGTCGTCTTCGTGCTCACCGTCGCCGCCGCGGAGGCCGCGGTCGCGCTCGCGCTCGCGGTGCTCGTCTACCGCCGGCGCGAGACCGTCGACCTCGACCGACTCACGTCGATGCGCTGGTAGGGGGGCGGGCGGAATGTGGGTGCGCTTCATGGAGCTGCCGGACGGCTACGCCGCCGCGATATGGAAGGAGCTCTTCAACCAGGAGGCGCTCGCCGTGCGCGTCGTCCCGCCGCTCGAGGCGGGCCCGATGAGCGCGCCGCGGGAGCTCTGGGTGCCGGACGGCAAGACCCACGTCGCCCGCGAGGTGCTGAACAAGATATGAGCGCCGCGAGGACGCCGACGCCGGCCGCGGGGCGGGGCCCCCGGTGATCCCCGGGCTGGGCGCCGTCCCGGAGGGCGCCCTCTGGGCCATCTACCTGGCGCCCGTCGCCTCGTTCTGCGTCATAGCCGCGCTGCTGCGGGCGCGCCCGCTCGCCGCGGGGCGGCTCACCATCGCAGCGATCGGGCTCACCTGGGTGCTCTCGCTCTGGGCGCTCGACACGGCGCTGGGGCAGGACGGCGAGCCGCTCGCGCTTCAGGCGCACTCCTGGTTCTCGGTCGGCGGGTTCGAGATGGCGGTGGGGCTCCACCTGGACGGCCTCACCGCGGTGATGCTGGTCGTCGTGACGACGGTCGCCCTGCTGGTGCAGGTCTACTCGACCGGCTACATGCACGGCGATCCCGGCTACGCCCGCTACTTCGCCTACATGTCGCTCTTCACCGGCTCGATGCTCGGGCTCGTCCTCGCCTCGAACCTGGTGCAGCTCTTCGTGCACTGGGAGCTGGTGGGGCTCTGCTCCTACCTCCTGATCGGCTTCTGGTTCGACCGCCCCTCCGCGTCGGCGGCGGCGAAGAAGGCCTTCATCGTCACCCGCTTCGGCGACCTGGGATTCCTGCTCGCCGTGCTGCTCGTGGGGACGAAGGGCGGGCTCTTCGACATCCAGGCCATCAACGAGCTCGCCCGCGGAGGGGCGCTCTCGGGCGCGGTGCTCACCGGCTTCACGCTCGGCCTGCTCGCAGGCGCGGTCGGGAAGAGCGCGCAGTTCCCGCTGCACATCTGGCTCCCCGACGCGATGGAGGGCCCGACCCCCGTCTCGGCGCTGATCCACGCGGCGACGATGGTCGCGGCCGGCGTCTACCTGCTCGCGCGCTTCTTCCCCTCGCTCGACGCCGCGCCGGCCGAGGTGACGACGCTCGTCGCCTACACCGGGGGCCTCACCGCGCTCCTCGCGGCGACGATGGGCGTGGTCGCGACGGACATCAAGCGCGTCCTCGCCTACTCGACGATCTCGCAGCTCGGCTACATGGTGATGGCGCTCGGGGTCGGCGGATACGTCGCCGCCGTCTTCCACCTCTTCACGCACGCCTTCTTCAAGGCGCTGCTCTTCCTGGGCTCGGGCTCCGTGAACCACGCCACCGGCACCTTCGACATGCGGCGGATGGGGGGCCTCCACCGCGCGATGCCGGTGACCTTCGCGACCTTCGTGGTGGGCTCGCTCTCGCTCTCGGGCGTCTTCCCGCTCGCCGGCTTCTGGAGCAAGGACGAGATCCTGCTCGACGCCTGGGTGCACCACGAGTGGGTGCTCTTCGCCGTCGGCGTCGGCGTCGCCGCCCTCACCGCCCTCTACATGTTCCGGGCGATCTTCCTCACCTTCCTGGGCGAGTACGCGGGCGGCGGCCCCGGCCACGACGCCGCGCCGCACGAGTCGCCGGCCTCGATGTGGGTGCCGCTCGCGCTGCTCGCCGTCCCCGCCGTCGCCGTCGGCTGGCTCAACGTCGGCGGCGGCTTCGGCGGCTTCGTCGAGGGGGCGCTCCCCGAGGAGATGCGGCACTTCGAGTTCGACGTCCACCCGGTCGTGCTCGTGAGCTCGACGCTCGCCGCCTTCGGGGGCATCGGGGCCGCCGCCGCCATCTACCTCTACCGCTCGCCGCCCCCGGAGCGCGTGCGCGCCGCCTGCGGCCCGCTCGCCACCCTCGTCGAGCGCAAGTACTACCTCGACGAGCTGGCGGAGACGGTCGTCGTCCGCTGGGCGCTCCACCGCGGCGTGGGCCGCCTGGCGCACGCGCTCGACCGCCGGGTCGTCGACGGCCTGGTGAACGGCTCCGGCCGCCTCGCGCTCGCAGCCGGCGACGCCGTCCGGCGGGCGCAGAGCGGGCAGCTGCAGGCCGCCACCTCGATGCTTCTCGCCGGCGTCGTCGCCGCCGCGGTGCTGCTCTACGTCTTCGGCGGCGAGGTGCTCGCCCGATGAGGGGGGCGGCCGGGCGATGCTGACGGTCCTGCTCTTCCTCCCGGCGCTCGGTGCCGCCTTCGTCGCGCTGCTGCCGCGGGCGCGCGAGCAGGACGCGCGCTGGCTCGCGCTCGCGGTGAGCGGGGCGACGCTGCTCCTCGCGGCGGTCGTCTTCCTCGCGTACGAGAGCGGCGAGGGGGGCTACCAGTTCGTCGATCGCTTCGAGTGGATCCGGGCGGCGGGGGCCGGCTTCTCCGTGCAGTACGCGCTCGGCGTCGACGGCCTCTCGGTGCCGATGGTCCTGCTCAACGGGCTGCTGAGCGTCGTCGCGGTGCTCGTCTCCTTCCGCGTCACCGACCGCCCGCGCGCCTACTTCGCCTGGCTCCTGCTCCTGGAGACGGCGGTGATGGGGGTCTTCCTCTCCCTCGACCTGCTGCAGTTCTTCGTCTTCTGGGAGCTGGAGCTGCTCCCGATGTACCTGCTGATCAGCGGCTGGGGCACCGGCCGCCGCGAGTACAGCGCGACGAAGTTCGTGCTCTACACCCTCGCCGGCTCCGCCTTCATGCTCGTCGGCTTCCTCGTGCTCGGCCTCGCCGCCGGGAGCTTCGACATCGAGGTCCTCGCCCGGGATCCCGTCCGGGACGCGGCGATCCCGCTCTCGCTCGTCTTCTGGGCGGTGATGGCGGCCTTCCTGGTGAAGCTCCCCGTCGTGCCGCTGCACACCTGGCTGCCCGACGCCCACACCGACGCGCCGACGGCGGTCTCGGTGATCCTCGCCGGCGTGCTCCTGAAGATGGGGGGCTACGGGATCCTGCGCATCGCCCTCCCGCTCCTCCCCGGCCAGGCGCAGGAGTACAGCGCGCTGCTCGCCGCGCTCGCCGGCCTCTCCGTCCTCTACGGGGCGGTGATCACGCTGCAGCAGCGCGACCTGAAGCGGCTCGTCGCCTACTCCTCCGTCTCGCACATGGGCTACGTCCTGCTCGGCGTCTCGGCGCTGGGGACGACGGCGCTCGCCGGCGCCGCGCTGCAGATGTTCACGCACGGCCTGATCACCGGCCTCCTCTTCGTCACCGTCGGCCTCATCTACGACCGCACGCACACGCGCGAGATCGCCGAGCTCCGCGGCCTCATGCACCGCCTCCCGCTCATCGGGGCGGTGACGGTGGTCGCCGGCCTCGCCTCGCTCGGGCTCCCCGGCCTCGCCGGCTTCGTCGCCGAGTTCACGACCTTCGTGGGGGCGATCCAGGCGCAGCCGGCGGCGACGGTGGCCGGCGTCGCCGGCATCGTGCTCGCCGCCGGCTACATCCTCTGGACCGTGGAGCGCGTCTTCACGGGCCCGCCCGACCCGCGCTGGAGCGATCTCGCCGACGCGACCGCGTGGTGGGAGCGCACCGCGATGGGCTCGCTCGTCGTGGTGATCGTCTGGGTCGGGATCTTCCCGCGGCCCCTCACCGACGTGATCCGGCACGGGGTGGAGCCCGTGGCGGCGCTGCTGGGGGCCGCCTGATGCCGCGGCCGGGAGCCCGCCCGGGCCGCGCCGGGGGAGGTGCGCCGTGGAGCTGACTGGCTTCGCCCAGATCCACGCCATCGGCGCCTCGGTGTCGCTCTTCGCGGGCGCGGGCCTCGTCCTCCTCGCGCAGCTGGCGCGGCCGCTCTGGGCGCGCGGCGGGGGCGGGGAGCGGGCCGCCTCGGGCTCCCCCTCGTTCGCGCTGGCGCTCGCGGCGCTCGCCGTCGCCCTGGCCTGGTCGCTCTGGCACGGGGCGACCGGGAGCTCCGGCGCCGTGCTCGAGGGCGCCGTGGTGGTGGACCGCTTCGCCGTCTACTTCGCGCTCCTCCTCACCGCCTCCGCCGCCGCCGTCGCCGTCGTCGCGCGCGAGTGGGCGGAGGGGCTCGGGGACGAGCTCGCCTCCGACTTCTACGCCCTCCTCCTCGCCTCGGCCGGCGCGATGGTGCTGCTCGCGCAGGCGAACGATCTCGTCGCCATCTTCGTCGTGCTGGAGACGACCTCCATCGCGCAGTTCGTCCTGGTCGGGCTCGGGGGCGGGGGCCGCTCGGCGGAGGCCGGGCTCAAGTACGTGCTCTCCGGCGCGGTGGCGGCCGCCGTCCTCCTCTACGGCTTCGTCTTCCTCTTCGGCGCCGCGGGGACGACCTCGCTCGCCGGCATCGCCGAGGTCGCGGTCGCAGACGACGGCGAGCTCCGGCTCCCGCTCCTCCTCGGCCTCGCGCTCGTGCTCGTCGGCCTCGGCTTCAAGATGGCGCTCGTCCCCTCCCACGGCTGGGTCCCCGACGTCTACCAGGGGGCGCCTCCGCCGGTGGCCGCCTTCCTCTCGGTGGCGTCGAAGGCGGCCGGCTTCGCCGTCGCGCTGCGCATCCTCTACTCGGGCCTCGGCGGCGGCGCCTCCTCGGTGGCAGACGAGATCGCCGTCACGGTCGGCGTCCTCGCCGCCGTCTCGATGACGGCCGGCAACCTGGGCGCCCTCTGGCAGCAGGACGCCCGGCGCCTCCTCGGCTACTCCTCCGTGGCGCAGGCCGGCAACATCGCCATCGGCGTCGCCGCGCTCGCCGCCGGCAGCGCCGTCGGGCCCTCGGCCGTGCTCTTCTTCCTGGCCGCCTACGCCGCCACCAACCTCGGCCTCTTCTTCGTCGTGATCGCCGTCGGGCGGCGAACCGGCTCCTACGCGCTCTCCGAGTACGAGGGGCTGGCGCGCCGCGCGCCGCTGCTCGCGCTGGTGACCGGGATCTGCCTCCTCTCGCTCATCGGGCTCCCTCCGACGGCCGGCTTCCTGGCGAAGCTCTACATCTTCAACGCGGCGGTGCAGGCCGCCCAGCCGTGGCTGGTCGGCCTGGTCGCGATCGGCGTGCTCAACACGGCGCTCTCCGCCTTCTACTACCTGCGGTGGGCGCGGCTCCTGGTCCGCGAGGCGCCGGCGGGTGCCCCGGCCCCGCGCCCCGCCCCCGCCTCGCTGCTGCCCGAGGGCCCGGTGCAGCTCCTGCTCGTCGCGGCGGCGGCGGCCGTGCTCGTGATCGGCCTCGTGCCGACGCCCGTGATCTCGGCGGCGCGCCGGGCCGCCGAGGTGCTGGTCGCCCCCTGAGCGCCGGGCCCCCGGGCGGCCACGAGCTCTCGGTCGAGATAGACGGGGAGCTTCCCCCCGAGCTCCGCGAGGCGGCGTCGGAGGCCCGTCTCGCCGAGCTCCTTGAGGCGCTCCTCGAGGAGGAGGGGGTGGGGGCGGCGGCGATCTCGGTGCGGCTCTCGGGCGACCGGGCGCTGCGCGAGCTCAACCGCAGCTTCCGCGGCCTCGACGAGCCGACCGACGTCCTCTCCTTCCCCGCCGGGGAGGAGGCGGCGTCCGGCGCCGCGCCCTTCCCCGGGGCCCCGGATCCGGCCGCGGCGCGCGAGCTCGGCGACATCGCGATCTCGGTGGAGCGCGCCGCCGCGCAGGCCGGCCGGGCCGGGCGCAGCCTCGCGCTCGAGCTGCGCCACCTGGCGCTCCACGGGGCGCTCCACCTCCTCGGCCACGATCACGGGGACCCCGCCTCAGAGCGCGCCCTCCGCGCCCGCGAGGAGCGGCACCTCGGGGCGGCCATCCACGACGAGCCGCGCTGAGCGCTCATCGCTCTGCCGGCTGGCCGGGCGGGGTACACTCGACGGCGCGCGCCCGCACCTCCCCGCGGGCGCCGGGGGTGCTGTGGCGCACGAGGTCCTCTACCGGCGCTGGCGGCCGAACCGCTTCGCGGAGGTCGTGGGGCAGGAGCCGGTCACGATGACGCTCCGCCACGCCGTGGCCGCCGGGAGCCCGGCGCACGCCTACCTCTTCACCGGCCCGCGCGGCACCGGGAAGACGAGCATGGGCCGCATCCTCGCGACCGCGGTCAACTGCCCCGCCCCCTCGGACGGCGAGCCCTGCGGCTCCTGCGAGAGCTGCCGCTCCTTCGACGCGGGGGCGGCCCTCGATCTCATCGAGCTCGACGCCGCCTCCAACCGAGGCATCGACGAGATCCGCGACCTCCGGGAGGGGGCGGGCTACTCGCCGGCCGCGGCGACCTACAAGCTCTACCTGGTCGACGAGGTGCACATGCTCACCGACGCGGCCTTCAACGCGCTGCTGAAGACCCTCGAGGAGCCTCCCCCGCACGTCATCTTCGTGCTCGCGACGACCGAGCCGCACCGGGTCCCGGCCACCATCAGCTCGCGCTGCCAGCGCTTCGACTTCCGCCGCATCGGGGCGGAGGAGACCGTCGCCCTGCTCCGGCGGATCGCGGCGGGCGAGGGCATCGAGGCCACCGACGAGGCGCTCGAGCTCCTCGCGCGCCACGCGACCGGCTCGCTGCGCGACGCGATCAGCCTCCTCGACCAGCTCTCCGCCTACCGCGAGGGGGGGCTCGACGCGGGCTCCGTGCGCTCGGGGCTCGGGCTCTCCGTCGACGCCCGCGCCGGCGAGCTCGCGCGCGCCGCCGTCCGCGGGGAGCTCGCCCCCGGCCTCTCCGTGCTCGGCACGGCGCGCGACGACGGCCTCGAGATCCGGGCCTTCGTGCGCGAGGTCGTGGCCATCCTCCGCTCGCTGCTCCTGCTCAAGGCCGGCGCCGGCGCGCGCGCCGTGGGCCTCTCCGAGACGGAGGCCGCCGCGCTCGAGCCGCTGGCGCGCGAGGCCGGCGTCGAGCGGCTCGTCGCCTCGCTGCGGGCGCTCGGCGGCATCGACTTCGCGGGCGACGCCTACGACTCGCTCCCCGCCGAGATCGCCTTCGCCGAGCTGGTGCTGGGCCCCGGCCCCGCCCCCCCGGGGGAGGCGGCCCCGGCCGCGCCGGCGCCGGCGGAGCGCCCCGCCCGCGCCCCCCGCCCGCGCCC
>DAOULG010000039.1:0-5726 GCA_034420495.1 Dehalococcoidia bacterium | reverse complement strand
GCGGCGACGCCGTACTCGGCGACGTCGTGCATCTCGTGCGTGCGGATCTGCACCTCGAAGGCGTGCGTCTCGGGCCCCATCACGGAGGTGTGCAGCGACTGGTAGAGCGACTCCTTCGGGTTCGCGATGTAGTCGTCGAAGGAGCCGGGGATGGGCCGCCAGAGCTGGTGGATGATGCCGAGGGCGGCGTAGCAGTTCGCCACCTCCGGGACGAGCACGCGCACCGCGATGAGATCGTGGATCTGGTCGAAGCTCTTCCCCTCCGCCTGGTAGCGGCGGACCTTGTCGTGGATCGAGCGCAGGTGCTTGACGCGGCCCGAGACGTCGGCGGTGATGCCCGCCTCATCGAGCGCCTTCCCGAGCTCCGTCGCGACGCCGCGCACGAAGCGCTCCCGCTCCTGCCGCCGGGAGGCGACCATCGCCGCGACCAGGCGGTAGCCCTCGGGATCGAGGAAGCGAAACGCGAGGTCCTCCAGCTGCCAGCGCATCTGCCAGATGCCGAGGCGACCGGCGAGCGGCGCGTAGATGTCCATCGTCTCGCGCGCGATCGCCGCGCGGCGCTCGGCGGGGAGGTGCTCGAGCGTCTGCATGTTGTGGAGCCGGTCGGCGATCTTGATGATGACGACGCGGACGTCCTCCGCCATCGCGAGGAGCATCTTGCGGAGGGTCTCCGCGTCGGCGGTGTCCAGGGGGGAGCTCCCCGGCTGCGGGATGTGCTCGATCTTGGTCGCGCCCTCGACGAGGGTGGCGACGTCGCGCCCGAAGTGCTTGCGCAGCTGCGCCGCGGTCACCTCGCAGTCCTCGATGACGTCGTGCAACAGCGCCGCCGTCACCGATTGCGCGTCCATCCGGAGATCGGCCACGAGGCTCGCGACGGCCACGGGGTGGGTGATGTACGGATCGCCGGAGCGCCGGCTCTGCCCGGCGTGGGCCTCGATGGCGAAGGCGAGGGCGGCGCGCACCTCCTCGACGCGCGCCGCGGGGAGATAGTCCTCCAGGGACTGGAAGAGACCCTCCGTACCGGCAGGGGGGTGCTCGGAGACGACCACTCCGGCTGCTCCTCGTGGCCCGGTCGGGGCTGTCGACCCGCCCGCCCAGATTAGCACGGGGTCACGGGCCCGCCGGGGCTCTCCGGGGCCGGCGGCCGTGCGCCGGCGGGTGCGTGCCCGTAGGATCGACCACATGCCGGAGCTGCAGTCGCCACGCGGGATGCACGATCTCCTTCCCGAGGACGAGCCGATCTGGCGCCGGGTGCGCGATGCGTGCGAGCGTGTCGCGCACCGCTACGGCTACGGCCTCATCGAGACGCCGATCGTCGAGGATGAGCGGGTCTTCCTGCGCTCGGTCGGCGCCGAGAGCGATATCGCACAGAAGGAGATGTACCTCTTCGAGGATCGCGGGGGCGGCCGGCTGGCGCTGCGGCCGGAGGCGACGGCCGCCGTCTGCCGCGCCTACCTCGAGCACGGGATGGCGAGCCGCCCGCAGCCGGTGCGTCTCGCCTACTTCGGGCCCATGTTCCGCTACGACCGCCCGCAGGCGGGTCGCTACCGGCAGCTCTGGCAGTTCGGCGTCGAGCTGATCGGCGATGGTTCCCCCGCGGCCGACGTCGAGGTCATCGAGCTGCAGCAGACGCTCTACCGCGAGCTCGGCCTGGGCGACCTCACGCTGCGGATCAACTCGATCGGCACGGCCGAGTCGCGCCGCCGCTACGAGGAGGCGCTTCGCGCCCATCTCGAGCCGCATGCGGCGACGCTCTCCGAGGACTCCAGGAGGCGCCTCGCCACGAACGTGCTCCGCGTGCTCGACTCCAAGGACGACGCCGGAAACCCGGCCCTGGCGGGCGCCCCCTCCATCATCGACGCGCTCGGGCCCGGGGACCGCGCGCACTTCGCCGAGGTGCGCCGCCTGCTCGAGGCGTTGGGCATCGCACACGAGGTCTCGCCCCGGATCGTCCGGGGCCTCGACTACTACGCGCACACGGTATGGGAGTTCGAGCCGCCGGGCGGCGGCGGCCAGTCGACGGTCGGCGCGGGAGGGCGCTACGACGGGCTCATCGAGCTCCTCGGCGGCCCGCCGACGCCCGGTACCGGCTTCGCGACCGGAATCGAGCGCATCATCCGCACCCTGCGCGAGCAGGGGATCGAGGAGCCGTGCGCGGCCGGTCCCGACGTGGTGATGGTGGCGATCGGCGAGCCGGGAGCGGCGTGGTCGATGCGCGTCGCGGCGGAGCTCCGCCGCGCCGGCCTCGTCGTCAGGGGCGCCACGCCCGACCGCTCGCTGCGCGCGCAGCTCCGCACCGCGGGCCGCCTCGACGCGCGCTACGCCGTCATCGCCGGCGAGAGGGAGGCCGAGCGCCGGGTCGTCCAGCTCAAGCCGATCGCGGCGACCGGTGAGGAGCGCACGCTTGACCTCGACGGCCTGCATGCCGCCCTCGTGCCGGCGGAGCCGGCCGATGCTTGAGCGGCTCGCGGAGGTCGAGGCGCGCTTCGACGAGCTGACGCGGCTGCTCGCCGATCCGGAGGTGATCTCCGATCACCGGCGTGTGGAGGAGATCGCGCGGGAGCGGGCGCGACTCGAGGGCGTGGTCCAGCTCTACCGCGCATACCGCGAGACCGCGCAGGCGCTCGAGGACGCGCGCGCGGCCGCCGGGGATGCGGAGAGCGACCCGGAGCTGCGCGCGCTCGGACGCGAGGAGGAGGAGCGGCTCGCCTCCGCGCTCGAGCGGCTCGAGGGCGAACTCACGGTGGCCCTGCTCCCGCGCGACCCCGCCGACGAGAAGGATGTCATCGTCGAGATCCGGGCGGGCACCGGGGGGGAGGAGGCCGCCCTCTTCGCCGCCGATCTCTACGGGATGTACCAGCGCTACGCGGAGGCCAGGCGCTGGAGCGTCGACGTGCTCAACAGCTCGCCGATGCCGAGCGGCGGGATGCGCGAGGTGACCTTCGAGGTGCGGGGACACGGCGCCTACTCGCGGCTGAAGTACGAGTCCGGCGTCCACCGGGTGCAGCGGGTGCCGGAGACGGAGTCGCAGGGACGGATCCACACGCCGACCGCGACCGTGGCCGTGCTCCCCGAGGCCGACGAGGTCGATGTCGACATCGACTGGTCGGACGTGCGGGTCGATATATTCCACTCCGGGGGCGCCGGCGGGCAGAACGTGAACAAGGTGGCGACGGCCGTCCGGCTCACGCACGAGCCGACCGGCATCATCGTCGTCTGCCAGGACGAGCGCTCGCAGTCGCGCAACCGCACGAAGGCGGAGACGGTGCTCCGATCGCGCCTCTACGAGATCGAGCGCGAGCGGGCAGCCTCCGAGCGCGCCGACACGCGGCGCCTCCAGGTCGGATCGGGCGAGCGCGCCGAGAAGATCCGGACCTACAACTTCCCGCAGGACCGCCTCACCGATCACCGCGTCGGCCTCACCATGCACGGACTTCCCCGGCTGCTCGCCGGGGAGCTCGACGATCTGATCGATGCCGTGGCGACCGAGGACCGGGCGCGGCAGCTTCACTCGCCGGCGTAGCGGCGACGCTCGCCGTAGCGCCGGCGGGCGGAGCGGCCCGCGGGGGGTGCGCTCACCCCTCGCGTCGACCGGCCCGCGGGTGTCCCGGCGACGAGCATCGGGCGGGGATGCGGCGTGGTTGCCGGGCGAGGATTCGAACCTCGACTCAGGGATCCAAAGTCCCCCGTGCTACCGTTACACCACCCGGCACGGCGCGCGTCACCGCCGACAGCGTAGCCGGTCGGGTTCTCCTCCGCCGAGGATCTCGAGCGCGCGGGAGCTCCCTCGCCGCGTGGTCCCGTCCGTCATGCGATCAGGAGCGGCACGCGCATCTCGGCGGGCGTGAGCCCCGAGTGGTGGGATGCAAACGAGAGCCACGCCCGGCCCCCGGTGACGCCGGGCATGCCGAGGACGGAGGCGCCCAGCGAGATGGCGAGCGCGTCGCCGACGCGCCTCCGCGCCTCGTCTCCCAGCGGGCCGGGCCCGAGCAGCTCCAGCTCCTCGACCTCGTCGACGGAGAGCAGCGCGAACTCCGCCTCGAAACGCCCCTCGAAGCTGGCGCGGAACCTCTCCTCGACCGCGGGGCGGAGGTGAAAGTAGACAGCGCGCGGGTCCCCCGAGGGGGGGATGCGCTGCAGCGCGTCGAGGATGCTGCCCGGCCGCAGCGGGTGCCGGCGGCCGACCGGAGCGTCGAGGTGGCCGTGGTCGGCCGTGACGAGAAGGCGGGAGCCGGCTCCGAGGCTGACCGCGAGATGCTCGACGACCTCCTCGAGCTGTGCGATCGCGGTGTCGAGCTCCGGATGTCCGGTCCCGGTCTCGTGAGCGATCGAGTCGATGCGCGGCGTGTAGAGGTAGGTGAACGTGGGGCCGCGGGCGTGCCGCGTGCGCTCGATCACCGCATCCGCCGCCTCCCGCAGCGTCAGGTAGCCGCGGCGCGGGCCGCCTCCGCTCGCGTACCGCGAATAGGGCGAATCGACGAACTCGCGCGGGAGCAGCGAGAGCGTCTCCCGGTCGGCGAGCGCGATCAGCGGTGCGGTCGGGAATGCCTCCGCCGGGGTGACCCCGAGTTCACCGAGCGGGCGCCCGTCGGAGCGGCGCTGGTACTGGAGCAGGACCGCGGCCGCGTCGAGGCGGGGCATGTGCGTCCACCACCCGACGACGGCGTGCTGCGAGGGCCACTCCCCCGTCGCGAGCGAGGTGAGCGCGCTGGCGGTCGAGGACGGGAAGACGCTGCGCAGCTCCGCGGCGAGCAGGCGCCGGAGGGTCGAGGTCGCCGCCCGCCGCTCGAGCAGCGTCAGCCCGAGCCCGTCGACGAGCAGCAGCACGAGGTGGGCGGGATCCCCGATGAGATCGCGCAGCAGCTCCGCGCCCCGCGTCCTGAGCTCCACCGGCGCGCCGGAGGCCGACGCGACCGCCCGTCCGAGGTCGACGAGATTCGGAACGTCGTCGGTGGGGCGCAGCAGCTCGCCGGTCGCGAACGCTCCGCGCAGCCGGTCGGCTCCCGCCACCGTCGACCCCGTTCGGTGCCCGGCCCGCCCCCCGGCCGCCAGTGTGGGTCCCCGCGGCGCCGGTGCGCCAGCGCGGCGTCGCCGGGCGCTGCCGCGATGCGGCGGCCGGAGCCGTCCGCTGATCCTCGACTCTCGCCGGACGGGCACGCAAGTCATGAGCGGTCGCACGTCCGGCGGCGGAGGCACCGGCGTCGCGGGGGAGTGCCGTGGCGCCGGCGTCGACGCGACCCGCGGCGCCCCCTACCATCGGCCCCCGCGGGCGTGCCCTGCGGCGCGGGCCGCCGCCACCGGCGGGGCCCGGACCGGCATCGGCGGGTGAGGGGGGGCTGGTGCATCGCGTGATCGGTAGCTTCGGCGTCGGCAGGCTCGAGGTGACGCAGCTCTCCGACGCCGCCTTCGAGCGCGACCTGCGCATCTTCTTCGACGGCGTGGACGAGGCGGCCTGGACGGCCGAGCTCGGCATCACGAGGCCGGAGCAGCCGGTGCCCTACGGATACTCGGGATTCCTGGTGCGCGGCGACGGGCAGACGACGCTGATCGACACGGGGATGGGGGCGCGGGCCCGGGAACCCGGCGTCGAGTCGTGCGCCGAGCTGCCGCAGCGCCTCCGGGATGCCGGCGTGACCCCGCCCGAGGTCGACGTGCTGCTTCATTCCCACCTCCACCTCGATCACTGCGGCTGGGACGTGACGGAGGAGGGGGCGGTGTCCTTTCCG
>DAOULG010000038.1:0-3721 GCA_034420495.1 Dehalococcoidia bacterium | reverse complement strand
CTCGAAGACGCGCAGCGGGAGCGTCGCCCCGGGGAAGAGCACCAGCTCGAGCGGGAAGAGCCTCAGGCCGGCCGGCCTCTCGACGCGGGGGCCGCCGCTCACGGGGAGTGCAACAGCCGCGCGAGGACGGCGGCGGCGCCGCCGGCCGCGAGCGCGACGAGCGCGCCGCGCAGCAGCACGTCGCTGCCCGGCTGCGCGGCGTCGCCGCCGGGGCCGCCGAGTTCGGCGAGCGCGCGCGCCGCGCGCTCGCGCTCGGCGGCGGGGACGAGCAGCGTGTAGCCGAACATCGCGTCGACCGGTCCGCCGGCGATCGCGAGCGTCGAGCCCGGGACGAGGGTCTGGGCGTCGCCGATCTCCACCTCGGCCTCGACGCCGGCCGCGCGCAGCGATTCGGCCCAGCGAGCGGCGAGCTCTCCGTCCCGGGTGACGGCGATCGGGACCGGGGAGGCGGCCTCCCCGTCGCGATCGGTCCCGCGGGAGTCGTGGCTCGGCATGGCGCGATGATAGCGACCGCCGCCGCCGCCGCGCGGCGCCGGTCTATGCGGGGGCGAGGGCGCCCAGGCGGAGCGCGCCGGCCGGCTCGCCGTCGAGCGGCAGCAGCGCCGTGAGCGCGCCGCCCCCGACGTACTGCGGGACGTAGACGGACCCCGGCGCGACGCCGTCGTCGAGCCGCGCCGGCAGCTGGAGCTCGCGCCCGTCGAGCGAGAGCGACACCGGATCGCCGTCCTGGATGCCGGCCGCCTCCGCATCGCGGGGGTGGAGGTGGGCCGACTCTTCGCGGTGGAGCGGATCGGCCTCGGGCGAGCCGATCGAGGCGGCCTCCCGGTTCGTGTAGAGCGAGCGACCGGTGAGGAGCGTGAGCCCCCCCTCGGGCGGCCCGCCGCCGTCGGCGTCGAGCGGGGCCCGGTCCGTCGCTGCGGGCGGGGGCAGCGTCTCGGGGAGCGCGCGCGTCCTCCCGGATCGCGTGCGCTCGAGCGGGGCGTAGCCGGGAACCTCGGCGGCGACCTCCGCCATCGTCTCGGCTGCGAGACCCGCTCCGATGGAGGTGCCGAGCGCCCCGGCGAGCGACGCCAGCAGCGCGCCCGCGGGACGCTCCTCCCCGCGCGCCGTCGCGGCGGGACGCTGGCGGATGAGCCGCCGGTCGGCCGTGGTGATGGTCCCGTCGGTCGCGTGGAAGGGGAGCGAGGCGAGCACGACGCTCGCGAGCTCGGCCGTCCCCGTGAGCAGGGAGTCTACGACCACGAGCGCATCGAGCCGCCCGAGCGCGGCGCGCAGGCGCCCGGCGCCGGCGACGGCGAGCAGGGGATCCTCCGCGTGGATGAGGAGCGCGCGGATCTCGTCGCGCTCGATCGCCTCCACCATCCCCCGGAGATCGTGCCCGCCCTCCCCGGGGTTCATCCCCATGTCGGCGATCCCGATCACGTTCGCCTCGGTCGGCAGGTAGTGCAGCGAGGAGCGCGCCTCCGCGCCGCGCACGGCGATGGCGAGGCTGGCGCAGGCCGCCGCCCCGGCGCCGGCCTGTCGCGGCGCGCCGTGCACGGAGACGGCCGTCGGCGCGAAGAGCACGGAGAACCCGCCCCGGGGCTCCTCCGCGTCGCCTGCCGCGGCGCGCACGATCTCGACGGCGCGCTCGAGCTGCGCGCCCTCGGACTCCGGGGCGGCGTCGGCGAGTCGGGCGACCGCGTCCGCGGCGGACAGCTCGCCGGAGGCGGCGCCTGCGAGCGCGGTCACGACCGCCGCCTCGCGGCCCGGGGCCGGCCGCACCCACGCCTGGGCGAACGGCACGAGCTCGCCCCACCGCGGTGTCACGGCGACCAGCGCCGCCTGCCGCTTCACGACGGCGTCCTTGACGCGGAGGGCCGCGACCTGGTGCGACTCCTCGAGATCGCCGGCGACGGCGACGATGGCGGCGGCGCTCTCGAGATCGGTGAGGCTCGAGGGGAGCCGCTCGTCGCCGAAGGCCGAGGCGAAGGCCCCCGCCACCGCGCGGTGCACGGCGCCGTGCGCGAAGTCGACGTGGGGCGTCCCGATCGCCTCGCGCGCCAGGCGCACCAGCGCGCGCGCCTCCTCGTTCGTGGCGTGGGGGGATCCGAGCGCCGCGATCGCTCCCGCGCCGTGCTCGTCCCCGATGCGCGCGAGGGACTCCGCCGCCTCGCGAAGCGCCTCCTCGGCGGAGACGGGCAGCAGCCCTTCGCCGCGCCGCGCCAGCGAGCGGGTCAGGCGATCGCGATCGGGGACGGCGGCGTAGCCGAAGCGTCCGCGCACGCAGATCTGGTCGCGCGACACCGGGTTGACGCGGTCGGGGCGCACGATCACCGGCCGGTCGCCGGAGACGCCGTAGGAGATGGTGCAGCCCACCGAGCAGCCGTTGCAGGCGGAGTTGGTCCAGTCCTCGGCGAGGCCCACCCACTTGTTCGGCTTCTCCATCAGCGTCGCGGTGGGGCAGACGTCGATGCAGGCGCCGCAGAAGTCGCAGTCGGACTCGTCCACCGGGCCTCCGGTGCCGAAGGCGATCTGGGTCTCGAAGCCCTTGCCGGCGAGCGAGATCGCGCCGGTGTGGCGGATGTCGGCGCAGGCGCGCACGCAGCGCGTGCAGATGATGCACATCTGCGGGTCGAACTCGAGGTAGGGGTTGGCGCGGTCCGGCTCGGGGGGCGGCGTCTCGTAGTAGGAGCGGGCCTCGCCGACCCAGGGCTCCTCCCACTCGCCCATGTCGATCAGCTCGCACGAGGTCTGGAGCTCGCAGCGGTAGTTCTTCGAGCAGGTGAGGCAGCGGTGCGTCACGACGTCGTCGCGCAGGCAGATGTCGCCGGGCATGCAGTGCACCCGACGGTGGCAGGTGAGGCAGCGGTCCGGGTGGTTGGCCAGGATCAGCGACATCACCGACTGCCGGGCCTCCTTCACCTTCGCCGTCTCGGTGCGCACGACCATCCCGTCCGCGACGACGGCGGTGCAGGAGAGCTGCATCGCCGTCGGTCGCCCCCCCTCGATCTCGACCAGGCAGGTGCGGCAGCCGGCGTAGGGCTCGAGACCGTCGATGTAGCAGAGGTTGGTGATGGCGATGCCCTGCTCCTTGATGACCTCGAGCAGCGGGCGCCCGTCCTCCACCTCGATCTGGCGGTCGTTGAGCGTGATCGTCGCCACTGGCCATCGCCTCCTAGTCGCCGCGCGGGGCGCGGCGATCGGGCTTCCCGGGAAGGTGCTGGGGACCGTGCGGCCCGCGGGCCCCGGCTGCGGGGACGCGCGAGCGGGCGGTGGGGATCGCGGTGCGGAGCGGGTCGCTGCCCTCCTGGGTCTGCCCGTTCGGGTAGCGCCCGCCGGTGCCCTCCAGGTAGCTCTTCGCCTCCCGGGTCAGCGCCTCCTTGTCGCGGTACATGTCCTCGAAGATGTGGACGGCGTCGTTGTAGCGCCCGCCCGCCTGGATCGCCTGGTAGGGGCAGGCCTCCGTGCAGAGGCCGCAGTACATGCAGATGCGGAAGTCGATCTCGTAGCGCTCGACCTGGAGCGAGCCGTCCTCGCGGGGCGTCGTCTGCACCAGGATGCAGCCGTCGGGGCAGGCCTGCGCGCAGGTGGAGCAGCCGGTGCAGCGCTCCTCGAACCAGAGCAGGTTGGTGCGGGCGCGCACCGGCACGTCGCGCGTGGTGCCCGGGTAGTCGACGGTGATCGGCGGGCGCCCGAGGTGACGGAGCGTGACCAGCATCCCGCGCAGCACGCCGAGGCC
>DAOULG010000037.1:0-13140 GCA_034420495.1 Dehalococcoidia bacterium | reverse complement strand
GAGCGCGCGCTCCGAACTCCGCGAGCAGCTCGAGCAGGGGGTGGGCGATGCGGAGGGGCGCCTCGCCGCCCTCACGGAGAGCGACGATCCGGGTGCCGACGGCGACGTCGGGGCGCTCCGGTCCCGGATCGCGGAGCTCGAGGAGTCGGAGCGGCGAACGGCCGAGCTGGAGCGCGCCGCGCGCGAGGCCGCCAGCGCCGCCGCCGCGCAGGCCGCGCTGGAGGGGGAGCGGGTCGCCGCGGAGGCGAGCCTCCGCCAGCAGGCCGACCGCGCCCGCGCCGAGGCGCGCGCGGGCGCCGAGGAGGCAGCGCGGGCGGAGCGAGCGATGGTCGAGCTCGGGCGCACCCTCTTCGACGGCGAGGCGGCGGCCTCGGTCGATGCCTCCGCGGTCGCGGCGCTGCTCGAGGCCGAGTCCCGGGCGCGCGAGCAGGCGGCCCGCGAGCTCGCGGAGGCCGAGATGCAGCGGGAGCAGGCGCGACGGGAGGCGGCCGAGGCCGCGCGGCTCGAGGAGGAGGTGTCGGCCCACCGGGAGCGCGCCCGGCTCGCCGGCGCGCTCGAGCAGGAGCTGCGAGGCAATCGCTTCATCGCCTACGTGCAGCGCGAGGCGATGGCGGCGCTCGCGCGCGACGCCGGCGCCAGGCTCGAACAGCTCACCTCCGGGCGCTACCGCCTCGTCTCCACGGGGGACGAGTTCACGATCGTCGATCACCACAACGGCGACGAGGAGCGGTCGGTGCGCACGCTCTCCGGGGGCGAGACCTTCCTCGCGAGCCTCGCGCTCGCGCTCGCGCTCGCCGAGCGCCTCCCCGAACTCGCCGGGACGGGAGCCGCCGTCTCGCTGGAGTCGCTGTTCCTCGACGAGGGCTTCGGCGCGCTCGACTCGGAGTCGCTCGACCTCGCGGTGCAGGGGCTCGAGGCGCTCGCCGGCGGGGAGCGCATGATCGGCGTCGTCTCGCACGTCCCCGAGATCGCCGAGCGGCTCCCGCAGCGCATCGAGGTGGTGCCGGGGGTGCACGGGAGCGCGGTCCGGGCGGACTAGCCCCCCTCAGCCCGAGCGGCGATCCGGGAGAGCAGGAGCCGCCCGGCGAGCGAGGCGAGCGAGATCACGACCGCCCCGCCCACGGCCGGCCAGATGCCGTCCACGCGGAGATTGAGACCGAGCTGGCCGGAGATCCAGGCGGTGACGGCGAGCATCGCCGCGTTCACGACGACGAGGAAGAGGCCGAACGAGAGCACGATGAGGCAGCACGAGGCGGCGGCGGCGAGCGGCTTGAGCAGCGCGTCGACCAGCGCCAGCAGCGCGGCCCCCGCGACCACCGACTGCCAGTCGGCGACCGCGACCCCGGGCACCCACGCGCCGGCCGCGACGAGGCCCGCGGCGTTCGCGCAGAGCCGGACGGCGAGCGCGGCCGGTGAGCGATCGGGGCCCTCGTAGCGAAAGGTGACGACGCGCCCGCGGATCGGCCGCTCCCTCCCGGGGCCGCCCGAACGCGGCGCGCCCGCCGGCACCGTACACTGCACCGGCTCAGGGCGCGGGCGCGGGAGAGGGGGCCACGTGGCCTACGAGTACGCCAGCTACGAGCGCCGGCCGGCCGAGCACGTCGCGATCGTCACGATGAACCGGCCCGAGTCGATGAACGCCCTCCACAACCCCGCCTCGCAGGAGATGGCCGCGATCTGGGACGACTTCGCGGCCGACCCGGAGCTCTGGGTCGCGATCCTCACCGGCGCCGGCGATCGCGCCTTCTCGGCGGGGATGGACCTCAAGTGGCGCCGGGGCGAGGGGGACCCCGACCGGCCGGAGTCGGGCTGGGGCGGGCTCCTGACGCGGTTCGATCTCTCGAAGCCGATCATCGCCGCCGTCAACGGCTGGGCGATGGGCGGAGGGCTCGAGATCGCGCTCGCCTGCGATCTGATCATCGCCGCCGAGCACGCGCAGCTCGGACTCCCGGAGGTGCGGGTCGGAACGGTCGGTTCGAACTCGGGCGGCATCCACCGGCTCCCCCGACAGATCCCCCAGAAGGTCGCGCTCGCGATGATCCTGACCGGTCGCCCGATCGACGCCCGGGAGGCGCACCGCATCGGGCTCGTCAACGAGGTGGTCCCCGCCGATCAGCTGCTGCCCGCCGCCCTGCGCTGGGCCGGGTGGATCGTGGAGGCGGCGCCGCTCGCCGTGCGCGGCGCCAAGGAGGCGACGTTCGCCGGGCTCGACGTCCCGCTCCCCGCCGCCATCCGGCGCCGCTACCACGGCATCGAGCGCAACAGCAGCTCCGCCGACCAGGAGGAGGGCCGGCGCGCCTTCGCGGAGAAGCGCCCTCCCCGGTGGAGCGGCCGCTGAGGTGCCGGCGGGGGGCGGGACGTCGAGCCCGGGCGATGCCGAGCGCGCGGCCCGGGCGCGCCTCTCCGAGGCGATGGCGGCCCACGCCCGCGGCGCGATCGACGCCGCGCTCGGCCTCGCCGCCGACGCGGTCGCGCTCTGCCCGACGCTCGCCGCCGCGCACGCCTACCTGGGCAACACGCTGGTCACGCGCCGCCGCCGCTTCGCCGACGGCCTCGCCGCGCTCGAGCGGGCGACGGAGCTCGCTCCCGGGGACGCGACGACCTGGTACACGCTGGGCTGGTGCCGCGAGTACGCCGCGCACGCGATGATGCGCGGGCGCGGGCGCGGGCGCGGCCAGGCCCCGGCGTCGGATGCGTCGGAGCTCTACGGCCTGGCGCGCGACGCCCTGCTGCACGCGCGGGCGCTCGAGCCCGACGACGCGCTGCTCGGCGACATCGAGGACATGCTCGACGTCGTCGCCGCCGCCACCGGAGAGCCCTGGAGCACGGAGCCGGTGGAGCGCGCGGCGCCGAGAGCGCGGGGCCCGCGCTAGGGAGGGCGCGCGACGGCCGGGAGGGTCGCGCGGGCATACCATGCCCCCGGCGGAGAACGCCGGGACCCTGCCCCGGACCGCGCGCGGAGGAGGCGCCGTGCCCCATCTCGAACGCGAGGGTGGATTCCGGCTCTACTACGAGGCCCACGGCGAGGGAACGGCCGTGCTCTTCGCGCACGGCGCCGGCGGCAACGGGCTCTCGTGGTGGCAGCAGGTCCCCGCCTTCCGCACGCGCTACCGCGCGATCACCTTCGACCACCGCGCCTTCGGGCGCTCGCCCGACATCGAGGGCGGACCGGGGCGGCGCGCCTTCGCCGAGGACGCGCGCGCGCTGCTCGATCACCTCGGGGTGGAGCGGATGCACCTGGTGGCGCAGTCGATGGGGGGGCGCACCGCGATCGGCCTCCTGCGCCTGGTCCGGGAGCGATTCGCCTCCATCGTCTTCTCCGGCACCTCCGGGGGATGCGTCGACGACCGCTACCGGGCGCGCAAGGCGGAGCTCGAGGCCGCCGGCGTGCTCCGCGGCCCGCTGCTGGGGCGGGCGCTGGCGGAGGACTTCACCGGGCGGAAGCCGCAGCATGCCTTCCTCTACCGGCAGCTGCGCGCCCTCAATCCTCCGCGCCCCCGCGACTTCCTCGCCCCGGATCCCCGGCTGCGCACCTACCGCGGCTCGACGGCCGCGCGCCTCACCGAGAGCGGCCTGCCGCTGCTGTGGATCGTC
Organism: Dehalococcoidia bacterium; assembly: GCA_034420495.1. Taxonomy (GTDB): domain Bacteria; phylum Chloroflexota; class Dehalococcoidia; order UBA2979; family UBA2979; genus VYDC01. The sequence goes on along the minus strand of DAOULG010000037.1, from coordinate 9,546 downwards.
GGCGAGGAGGACCGGGTCGTCGCGCCCGAGCTCATCCGCATCTCGCACGAACTCACGCCCGGATCGCGTTTCGTCGAGGTCGCGGGCGCGGGGCACTCCGCCTACTTCGAGCGGCCCGATGCCTGGAACCGGGCGGTTCTGGACTTCATCGACGGCGTCGAGGGCGGCTGCGACGCGGCCGCCGGGAGCTAGTGGGAGCCGAGCCGGCCGGCGCGCTCCTCGATGGCGCGAGCGAGCGCGAAGTCGCGCTCGGTGATCCCGCCGGCATCGTGGGTCGAGAGCTCGATGCGCAGCCGGTTGTACGTGTTGGAGAGCGCCGGGTGGTGATTCGCCCGCTCGGCGAGCGCGCCGACCTGCGCCATCAGCCCCAGCGCCTCGACGAAGTCCTCGAGCTCGTACTCGCGCACCACCGCGTCGCCCTCGCGACGCCACCCGGGGAGCGCGGCGAGCCGCCGCGCGATCTCGTCATCTCCCAGGGTCGCCACGGCGCCTCCCCCGCTCCCGCGGACGGCCGGCCCGCCGCCGCCGTGCGAAGATAGCGCAGAGGCGACCCCCGCGACGACGGCGGCGGGAGGGAGCCGGCCGCTGCTGCGGGGAGGCGCCGTGGCGTCGATTCTCGAGCGCTACGAGGAGCTGCATCCCGGCTCGAAGCGCCTCGCGGCGCGGGCCGGAGGGCTCTTCCCCACCGGCGTCACGCACGATCTCCGCGCCTTCTCGCCGTTCCCGCTCTACGTCGCGCGCGCCGAGGGGGCGCGCAAGTGGGACGTCGACGGGAACGAGCTCGTCGACTACATCGGCGGGCACGGCGCGCTGCTGCTCGGTCACAACAGGCCCGAGGTGATGGAGGCGGTCCGGGAGGCGCTCGCGGAGGGGACGCACTTCGGCTCCTCTCACCGACGCGAGGTCGAGTGGGCCGAGCAGGTACTCGCCATGGTGCCGTGCGCCGATCGCGTGCGGTTCACGAGCTCCGGCACCGAGGCGACGATGATGGCGCTGAGGCTCGCCCGCGCCTACACGGGCCGGGAGCACGTGGTGAAGCTCGCCGAGCACTTCCACGGCTGGCACGACCTCGTCACGGGCCGCACCACGCCCGACGATCCGCGGCCCGAGGCGCCCGGCGTCCCGGAGGGGTTCTTCGACTCCCTGACCGTGCTCCCGTCGGGCGACGAGGCGGCGCTCCGCGAGCGGCTCGCCGAACGCGACGTCGCCGCCGTGATCCTCGAGCCGACCGGCGCGCACTGGGGCGCGGAGCCCCTCCCGGCCTCCTACCTGCACGCGGCGCGGGAGGCGACCGAGGGGAGCGGCTCGCTGCTCGTCCTCGACGAGGTGATCACCGGCTTCCGGGTCGCGCCCGGCGGGGCCCAGGAGCGCTTCGGGGTCGTCCCCGATCTCTCCACGCACGCCAAGATCCTCGCCGGCGGCCTCCCCGGCGGCTGCGTCGCCGGCCGGTCGGAGATCCTCTCGATGCTCGAGATGCGCGACGGCGACGCGGAGTGGAACCGGCGCCTCCGCGTCCACCACCCCGGCACCTTCAATGCCAACCCGGTCTCCGCCGCCGCCGGCACGGCGGCGCTGCGCCTGATCGAGGGGGGCGAGGAGACGCGCCGCGCCGACGAGACCTGCGCGCGCCTCGTGCGCGGGCTGAACGCGCTCTTCGCCGAGCTCGACGCCCCGGCGTCGGCGTGGGGCCTCTCGTCGATGTGGCACCTCAATCTCGGTGCCCCGGACGGCGGCCCCGTCCACCGCCCCGCCGACGTCGAGTGGGACGCACCCTCCGGCCCGCCGGGCGTGCGTCCCGAGCTCCGGCAGCCCCTGAAGTGCGCTCTCGCAAGCCACGGCGTCGACCTGATGGGGACGGGCGGCATGATCTCCTCGGCGCACGGCGACGCCGAGATCGACCGCACGCTCGAGGCCTTCCGCCGCTCGGTCGCCGACCTCGGCGCCGACGGGCTTCTCGGCTAGCCGGCCGCCGGCCGCGCCGGCGGGGCGCTTGCCGCCGCCGCCGCCACGTGCATAATTGATTGTGCCGGATCGCACAATATCCGGGGCGGGCGATCGCCCCGGGACGGACGAAGGGGGCGGGAATGAAGGGGACGATGCACGCCGAGAGCGCACGGCGGCGGGCCACCGGGCAGCGAATTCGCGAGTGGCGCCAGCGCCGCGCGCTCTCGCAGTCGACGGTCGCGCGCGCCGCCGCCATCACGCAGGCATCGCTCTCCAACTACGAGACCGGGAAGCGCGATCTCCCGCTCTCCACCCTGCTCAGCCTCTCGGCGGCGCTCGACGTCCCGGTGGGCGATCTGATCGCGACCCCCGACGTGATCGTCGTGCGGGACTCGAGACTCGGCTCCGCCATCGACACGCTCACCAGGCGCCCGGACCTCGTCTCCGCCGTCACCGGAGGCGAGACGGCGGCGGCCGCCTCCTAGACACCGCCCCGAGGGCCCGCACGCGCCCGACCCGGCGCGCCGCGCCGGGTACGGCTGTGCGCGGGAGCGCGCCGCCGTGCGGCGGCGGCGCCTGCGTATACTCTGGCGGCGTAGAGCACGGCGCCCACGCCCGGAACGCGTGCCCTCGCCCGGGGCGCGCGGCTCATCGCATGCGCGCGGGGAGGTGCGGCCCGTGGTTGAGCCCAGAGCCACAACCGTCCGGGGGCTGCGGGAGGCCGGCTACGAGCCGCTGCCGGTGCGCGAGGAGATGCGGCTCAACCTGATCGCGGGGCTGCGCGCCGAGCGCGACCTCTTCCCCGGGATCGTCGGGTACGACGAGACGGTCCTGCCGCGCCTCCAGAACGCGATCCTCTCCGCGCAGGACATCATCCTGCTCGGCGAGCGCGGCCAGGCGAAGACCCGCATCATCCGCGGGCTCACCGCGCTCCTCGACGAATGGACGCCCGTCCTCGACGGCGTCGAGATCCCCGAGAACCCCTACGCCCCCATCAGCGCGCCGGGGCGGCGCCTCGTCGACGAGCTCGGCGAGAACGCCCCGATCCGGTGGATGCACCGCGCCGAGCGCTACGCCGAGAAGCTCGCGACGCCCGACATCACCATCGCCGACCTCATCGGCGAGGTCGATCCGATCAAGGTCGCCGAGGGTCGCTACCTCTCCGACGAGCTGACGATGCACTACGGCCTCATCCCCCACACGAACCGCGGCATCTTCGCCATCAACGAGCTGCCCGACCTCGCCGAGCGCATCCAGGTCGGCCTGCTCAACGTGATGGAGGAGCGGGACATCCAGATCCGGGGTCACAAGGTGCGCCTCGATCTCGACGTCCTCATCGTGGCCACCGCCAACCCGGAGGACTACACGAACCGGGGCCGCATCATCACCCCGCTCAAGGATCGCTACGGCTCGCAGATCCGCACGCACTACCCGCAGGCCATCGAGGACGAGATCGCGATCATGGAGGCGGAGGGGCGGAGCTATCGCTCCGACGAGTTCGAGGTCCTCGTCCCCGAGCACATGAAGGAGATCGTCGCGGAGATCACGCGGCTCGCCCGCCGCTCGCCGGACGTGAACCAGCGCTCGGGAGTCTCGGTGCGCGCATCGGTCGCCAACTACGAGGCGCTGCTCGCGAACGCGCTCCGGCGCGCGATCCGGCTCGGCGAGCGCACCGTCGTGCCGCGGGTCTCCGACCTCCCGTTCGTGCTGCCCGCGCTGCAGGGGAAGGTGGAGCTCGAGACGGTCGAGGAGGGCCGCGACGAGCAGGTGATCGAGCGGCTGCTGCAGGGGGCGGTGGTCGCCGTCTTCAACCGCCGCTGCTCCGTCTCCGACCTCGCCGACGTCATCGACGCCTTCACCGAGGGCGAGTCAGTCGAGACCGGCGAGAACCTGCCGAGCGAGGCCTACGAGGAGTTGCTCACGCGCGTGCCGGGGCTCCCGGAGGCGGTCGATGCCCTGGCGCCGGGCGCGGCGCCCGCCGCCCGGGCCTCCGCGGTCGAGTTCCTCCTCGAGGGCCTGCACCTCAACAAGCGCCTCAACAAGGAGGCGCTGGCCGGCCGGACGCGGTACCGGGGATAGCGTCGTGGCGACGCGCTACCGCTACAGCGAGTGGGACGGATCCCAGGAGCTGCCCCCGCTCGACGCCGAGCAGGTGCTCGAGGCGCTCTCCGACGACCTCCTGAACCTGGGCGATCTCCAGCACGCGCTGCGCAACATGCTGCAGCGCGGGATCCGGGGAGCGCCCGGCGGCCGCATGGCGGGCCTGCGCGACCTGCTCCAGCGCCTGCGCTCGCAGCGCCGGGAGCGGCTCGATCGCTTCGACATGGGCGGCGTGATGGAGAACGTGCGACGCGAGCTCGATGAGCTCCTCTCCCTGGAACGCGAGACTATCGAGCGGCGCCTCGCCGAGGCCGGCGCCGCGCCGTCCGGAGCCGACGCTCCCGCCGACCGCCCGGGCCCGCCGGAGGGCGCGGGCCCCGACGCGAGCCCCGACGCGGGCCCCGACGCGGGCGGTGAGGACGGCGCGGGGAGCGGGACGCCCCGCGGGGAGGGGGACGCGGGGGAGCGGGATGCGGGGGCGCCGGGCGAGGGGCCGGGCGGTCACGACGCCGATCTCGCCCGCATGCTGCGCCGCGTCGTCGAGCGCAAGCAGCGCTTCCTCGACGAGCTCCCGCCCGATGCCCCGGGCCGGATCGGCTCGCTCCGCGACTACGAGTTCCTGAACCCCGAGGCGCAGGACCGCTTCCAGGAGCTGCTCCGCCAGCTCCGCCAGGGGATGGCCGAGTCCGTCCTCGGGGACGTCTCGAAGATGGTCGACGGGATGTCCGACGGCGACGCCGAGCGGATGAAACAGATGGTGCGCGACCTCAACGACATGCTGACCCAGCGCATGCGCGGCGAGGAGCCCGACTTCGACTCCTTCCTCGAGCGCTACGGCGACATGTTCGGCGAGAACCCGCCCCGTAACCTCGACGAGCTGATAGAGCAGCTGCAGGAGCAGGCGCGCGCCCTCCGGTCGCTGATGGAGTCGCTCCCCCCGGGGCACCGGCAGCAGCTCGAGGAGCTGCTCTCCGAGAAGCTCGCGGACGAGGAGCTGCGCGCCGAGCTCTTCGAGCTCGCCCAGAACCTGGAGTTCCTCTCCCCGTCCGGGGAGCGCCAGCCGGGCGCCTATCCCTTCCGGGGCGACGAGGGACTCGACCTGCACGCCGCCCTCGCCCTGATGGACGAGATGCACGAGATCGACGCGCTCGAGCGCAGCCTCGAGCGCGCCCAGTACGGGGGCGACCTCGACGAGGTCGACCGGGAGGCGCTGCGCGATCTGCTCGGCGACGTCGCCGTCGAGGAGCTCGACCGCCTGCAGGAGCTGATCGAGATGCTGGAGCAGGCCGGCTACCTCCGCCGCGACGGCGACGAGTGGGAGCTCACGCCGCGGGGGACGCGCCGGATCGGGCAGAAGGCGCTGGTCGAGATCTACCAGCAGCTCCGTCGCTACGGATTCGGCGACCACGCCCTTCTCGAGTCGGGCCGCTACGGCGATCGCACCGACGAGACGAAGCCCTACGAGTTCGGCGACCCCTTCCACCTCCACATCGAGCAGACGGTGATGAACGCGCTCGAGCGCTCCGGCCCGAGCACGCCGGTCCGGCTCTCCCCCGAGGACTTCGCGATCTACCGCTCGGAGCAGCTGACCCAGACCGCGACGGTGATGATGGTCGACCTCTCGTGGTCGATGGCGCTGCGGGGCTCCTTCCAGGCGGCCAAGAAGGTGGCGCTCGCCCTCCACAACCTGATCCGGTCGCAGTACCCCCGCGACAGCCTCTACCTCGTCGGCTTCTCGGCCTATGCCCGGGAGCTCCGGCCCGACGAACTCCCCTACGTGCGCTGGGACGAGTCGGTGCTCGGCACCAACATGCATCACGCGCTCATGCTCGCCGAGAGGCTCCTGGCCCGGCACCGGGGCGGCACCCGGCAGATCCTGATGATCACCGACGGGGAGCCCACGGCGCACCTGGAGCGCGGACGCTCGCGGTTCGCCTACCCGCCGAGCCCGGCGACCATCCGCGAGACGCTGAAGGCGGTCATGCGCGTCTCGCGCCACGACATCACCATCAACACGTTCATGCTCGATCGCAACTACTACCTGAAGGACTTCGTGAACCAGCTCGCCAAGATCAACGGCGGCCGCGTCTTCTACACCACGCCCGACCGCCTCGGCGAGTACATCCTGGTCGACTACCTGCAGGGGAAGCGCCAGCGGCTCTCGGCGCGGTCGTCGTAGGCCCGCCGGGGCGCGCCGTGGGAATCCCGCGAGGCCCGGCGCCTCGCGAGGGGCCCCGGCGTCACCCGGACGCCGCATCGGGATCGAGGCCTCGCCGCCACGCGCGTGGCCGCGCCGCTACGATCGGACGATGAGCACCGACGAGGCGGGCCCCGGAGACGCGCGGCTCGCATGGATCGTCCGCAACCCCGGCTCTCGCAGGGCGCCCTCCGAGAGCCGCCTGCACGCCGCCGCCGAGCCCCTGCGGCGGCGCGGCTGGCAGATCGAGATCCGCAGCACCGCAGCCCCGGGCGATGCGGAGTCCCTCGCCGCCGAGGCCCTCGCCGCCGGCGCCTCGACGGTCGTCGCGGCGGGGGGCGACGGAACGATCCACGAGGTCGTCAACGCCCTCGCGGGAGGCTCGGGCGCGCTCGCCGTGATCCCGTGCGGCACGGCGAACGTGTGGGCTGGCGAGGTGGCGCTCCCCGAGACCCCGGAGCGGGCGCTCGCCCTCGTGGCGAGCGGGTGGCGCGCCCGCCTCGACCTCGGCGAGGCCTCCCTCTCGGGCGGCCGCGGGGCGCGACGCTTCCTCCTGATGGTCGGGGCCGGCCTCGACGGCTCCGTCGTGCGCGCGATGCACGGGAGGCGCACCGCCAAGCGCCTCGGCGGCCGGGCGGCATTCGGGCCCGCGATCGCCGCCGCCGCGCTCCGCGCGCGGCCGCTCCCCGTCCGCATCTCGGCCGGCCGCGGGGAGCTGCATCGCGAGCTGTGGCTGGCGGTCTGCGGGAACACGCGGCGCTACGCGGGCCTCCTGGAGCTGACGGCCGGTGCGCAGGCCGACGACGGCGCTCTCGACCTGCTGATGCTCTCCGGCGGGGGGCGCCGGAGGCAGGCCGCGCTCGTCGCCCGCGCTCTCCGGGGCGCCCTCCACCGCCGCCGCGCGCCGGGGATCGACTACCTGCGCCGGGAGGCACTCGCGATCGCCCTCGACGCCGCGTCGCCGGAGCCGCTGGAGGTGCAGGCCGACGGCGAGCCCCTGGGCGCCGTGAATCCGGGCGAGGAGCTCGTGCTGCGCGCGCTCCCCGGCGCGCTCCGCGCCGTGCTGCCCAGGCGCCCGACGCCGCTCCTCGGCGCGGGCCCCGCTCCCGCCGACGCTCAGTCGAGCTCGTGCAGCTCGCCGCCGGCGAGGCGCAGCCGGCGCTCCCCGACGACGGCGCCCGGCGGAGGGCGGGCCGGATCGGGGGTCGTCACGACCAGCTGATCGACGCCGTACGCGACCTCGATGACGCGCTCGCGCCGCCCGGCGTCGAGCTCCGAGAGCACATCGTCGAGCAGGAGCACCGGCGGCTCCCCGGTGCGGGTCCGGCAGAGCTCGACCTCGGCGAGCCGCAGGGCGAGGGCCGCGCCGCGCTGCTGGCCGCGCGAGGCGGTGGCCGCCAGCTCGCGCCCGCCGAGCAGGAAGGCGACGTCGTCGCGGTGCGGGCCGATCCGCGTCACGCCGGCCGCCACGTCCTCCCGGCGTCGCTCGGCGAGGGCCTCGCGGAACGCGCCGGAGAGCCACTCCCCCGCGCCGGAGTCTCCCCGGGCCAGCAGCTCGCGGGCGAGCGGGCCCGGGAGGGCCGGGCGGTAACACGGTCGCAGCGGCGCGTCGCCCGGGGCCAGCTCGGCGTAGCGCCGGGCCGCGTCGCCGGCGAGCTGCGCGAGCGAGCGGGCGCGCTCGGCCAGCAGCACGGCACCGGCCTGCGCGAGCTCCTCGTCCCAGAAGTCGAGCTCGTCGGGGCGTCCCCGTCGCTCGGCGAGCCGTCGCAGGAGGCTGTTGCGCTGCTGGAGAACGCGCGCGTAGCGCTGCGCCGCGCGGACGTAGCGCCCGTCGAGCTGAGAGAGGGTGAGATCGAGATAGCGCCTGCGGGCCGCGGGGGCCCCGGCCACGACGCCGAGATCGGCGGCGGAGAAGAGCACCGCCCGCAGCGTGCCCACCAGGTCGGAGGCCCTCCGCGCCACCCCGTTGAGCCGGAAGCGCCGGCCGGTCGGCGGCGGGGGCGGCGCGGTCTCGTCCGCCCGAGCGGCGCGGTCCTGCGCGCTCCCCTCCGGCGCGGAGAGCGACCGCGCGGCGATCGTCATCTCCACCGTGTCGCTTCCCCGCTCGCTCTCGACGCGGCCTGCGAAGCGGGCGGCGGGGAGGGGCTCCTCACGGAGAGCCGTCCACGAGATGAGCTCGGCGTCGGTCCCCGGGCGCTGGGTGCGAGTCGTCGCGAGCAGAGCGATCGCCTCCAGCAGGTTGCTCTTCCCCTCGGCGTTCTCGCCGACGACGACGTAGGAACCCGGCTCCAGAGCGAGCTCGAGCCGGCGAAACGAGCGGACGTTGAGGAGGGAGAGCTGCGAGAGATGCATCGCGGACTCCACGCCGTCCGCGCCCCCGCGGGAAGGGCCGACGGCCGTCCCACTATCCGCGCCCGGCGCGCCGACGTGAAGGGGCGGGCGCCCGCTAGGGTCGGTGCGGGCGCTGCGTCCAGAGGCGCGGGTCGACGTTGACGCCCCACACCGAGATCTCCCAGTGGAGGTGCGGCCCCGTGGAGAGGCCGGTGGAGCCCATGGTGCCGATCACCTGCCCCTCCTCGACGGCCTGCCCCACCGCCACCTCGTCGGAGTCCAGATGGTGGTAGCCGCTCATCACGCCGGCCCCGTGATCGATGATCACCGAGCGTCCCCGGATCGGCATCTCGCCCACCCAGCTGACCCGACCCGGCGCCGACGCGATCACCGGCGTCCCGCGGGAGTTCGCGATATCCGTCCCGGTGTGCGGGCCGCCGACCGGCCCGTCGTTGATGGAGCGCGCCGCTCCGAACTCGGTCGTGACCACGCCCGCCGCAGGGAGGCGGAACGATCCCTCCCAGCGCGGGGAGGGGTCGTAGGTGGAGAACTGCCGCGCGCGCAGCCGCGCCTCCTCCTCGATCGCCTCCGCGGAGAGCAGCGCGCCTATCACCTCCTCGGGCAATCGCAGGTAGTCGACGGGTCGATCCCGGAGGACGATCTCGTAGCGGCGCTCGACCAGGTGCATGAGCCTGCCGGAGGCGGTCCGCGTCTCGACGGCGAGCAGGGCCGGGCCCGGCTCGGCGGAGACCGGGACGGCCACGACGCCCCAGAATCGACCGGACTCCGCGACCAGCGGCACGGACTCGCGGCGGTGTCGCAGCGTCGCGAACGCCGCCCCGGGTGCCTCGACGGTGACGAGTATCGCCTCGCCGTTGCCGACGACGCCGGGCTCCACCGCGACGCCGGGCGGCTCGGTCGGGATGGCGGCCCGGTCCGCCGGGGCCTGCGGGGACGCGGCCGGGGCCGCAGGC
>DAOULG010000036.1:0-4240 GCA_034420495.1 Dehalococcoidia bacterium | reverse complement strand
TACACCCCCACGCTCCGAATCACCTCGGGCAGAAGGACGCGACGGCGGTCCAGTTCCTCGCCGAGAATCTCCCCAGCCTTCTCGGCGAGGTCGGCACTGGTAACCGATCCGTACAGGCGCCCCTGCTCGCCGACGCGAACGGCCATTACGAGCGCGTGCCCCCTGAGCCGGCTAGCCAGCTCCTCAGCACTCTCGTCCTGGGCCTGCTGGCGCCTCTCCTCCTCGCGAGCGAGCCCTTCAGCCCGCTCCAGGAGGGAGACGGTCGCCGGTGCGGCCAGGCCGCGCGGCAACAGGAAGTTCCGGGCATAGCCATTGGCGACGTTTTTGACCTCGCCCATGGTGCCGGACCCCTCCACGGTCTCCAGAAAAACGACCTTCACCTCGACTCACCCTCTCAGCGTATCGGAGCCGGGACGCCGCCCACGGTAGGCGGGAGTCCGACGCCGAACAGCCTTCTTATCCACCGCCGTGTCCACATTCGGCGGGCGCGTGGGTCGGCCCGCATCGTGACCGGCGTGGATGGCTGTTGGAATGGCGATCAGCGTATCCCCGGGCCGCTGCCCGGGCAATCCGCCGCGCGCCGGCGTGCATCGCCTCCTCTCCGACCGTGACCAACGTGCACGCATAATAGAACGGGTGTTCGGAACAATCAAGTGCAGCGACCGGCACGGCCCGGCGCGGGGCGGGCGGCCTCGGGACCCGCCGCGCCGAGCGCGCGCGGCAGCCCGGCCTCATGGTGTGCCTAGGGTGCCGGCGCCCCAGGCGGCTCCACGCCGAGCGCGCGCGGCAGCCCGCCCTCGTAGGCGTCGCGGAGCGAGGTGCACGCAACGTCCAGCGGGCCGAGCCGGAGGCGAGGCTCCTCCTCGACGATGACCGCGCCGAGAGCTGCGGCCGGGACGCCGGCCTCCTGTGCCAGAGCCAGCAGCGCTTGGCGGGCCTCCTCGTCCGCCACGCCGACCAGGAAGCGCGAGGGCGCCTCCCCGAAGAGCGCGGCATCGAGCCGGAAGCCGAGATCGAGGCCGGGATCGGACGCGAATCCCGCTCCCGGCGAGCCGCTGCGCTCGCCCGCGGCGAGCAGGCACTCGGCGAGCGCAACGGCGAGCCCGCCCTCGGAGAGATCGTGCGCGGCGGTGAGGAGGCCGCGCCGGTGCGCGTCGAGCACCAGGCGCTGGACGTCCCGCTCGCGCGCGAGATCCAGTCGCGGTCGCCCCGCGAGGCGGCCATGCGCCCGCACGAGATACTCGCTCCCGGCGAGCGTCGCCGCCTCCTGCGGCGGCAGCGCTCCGAGCACCACAAGCAGATCGCCGGGGCCGGGGTCGACGGTGAGGTGGCGCTCGACGTCGGCGAGCAGGCCGAGCATCCCGATGGTCGGCGTCGGAGGAACGCCGCCTTCGGGTGTCTCGTTGTAGAGCGAGGCGTTGCCGGAGACGACCGGCGTCCCGAGCACGCGCGCCGCCTCCGAGAGCCCGATCACCGATTGCTCGAGCTGGTACGCCACCTCCGCCCGCTCCGGGTTGCCGAAGTTCAGGCAGTCGGTGAGGGCGACGGGCTCGGCACCCGTGGCGACGACGTTGCGCGCCGCCTCGGCGACGGCCATCTGGGCGCCGGTGCGCGGATCGAGCGCCACGAAGCGCGCGTTGCAGTCGGTCGCCACGGCGAGCCCGGCGCGCATCCCCGGGACGCGGATCACCGCGGCGTCGCCGCCGGGCAGCACGACCGTACCGTTGAGCACCTGGTGGTCGTACTGCCGGTAGATCCAGCCTCGACTCGCGATGTTCGGCGCGGCGAGGAGCGCGAGTAGCCACGCGTCCGCGCCCTCCTCGCCGGACGGCGCGAGATCGGGGAGCGCCGCGAGGTCCTCGGCCCACAGCCGATCCAACTCGGCGGGGCGGCGCGCCTCGGGCGGGTAGAGCGGGGGATCCGTCAGCACGGAGACGGGAATGCGCGCCTCCGCGCCGCCCTCGCCGTACACCGTCGCACGCCCGTCCGCGGTCACCTCGCCGACGACGTCGGCGCGCAGCTCCCAGCGGCGCATCAGCGCGATCACGTCGTCGAGATGCTCGCGCTTCGGGATGACGAGCATCCGCTCCTGCGACTCCGAGAGCATCACCTCGTACGCGCTCATGCCGCGCTCGCGCCGGGGGACCCGTCCGACATCGATGACGACGCCGGTCCCCGCGCGCGCGGCGGCCTCGACGGTGCTGGAGGTGAGGCCGGCGGCTCCGAGATCCTGCAGCCCCTCGACCCACCCGGCGTGCCGCTCGGCCAGCTCGACGCAGGCCTCCATCAGGAGCTTCTCCATGAAGGGGTTGCCGACCTGGACGGCCGGCCGCTGGGCGCCCGCGTCCTCGTCGAGCTCGACCGAGGCGAAGGTCGCGCCGTGGATCCCGTCGCGCCCGGTGTCGGCGCCGACGAGAAGGAGCGGGTTCCCGACGCCGCTCGCCGAGGCCGAGAGCAGCTGATCCCGGCGGCCGACGCCCACGCACATGACGTTGACCAGGGGGTTCCCGTCGTAGCCGGGATCGAACTGCACCTCTCCCCCGACGGTCGGCACGCCGACGCAGTTGCCGTAGCCGCCGACACCGGCGACCACGCCCTGGAAGAGGTGGCGGTTGTGCGCGTCGTCGAGCTCCCCGAAGCGGAGCGAGTCGAGCAGGGCGACGGGACGCATCCCCATCGCGAAGATGTCGCGGAGGATGCCGCCGACCCCGGTGGCCGCGCCCTGGTAGGGCTCGATCGCCGAGGGGTGGTTATGGGACTCCATCTTGAAGACGGCGACCCAGCCCTCGCCGAGATCGACAGCGCCGGCGTTCTCCTCGCCCGTGCGCGTGAGCACCCGCGGCCCCTCGGTCGGGAAGTGGTGGAAGAGCGGGCGCGAGTGCTTGTAGCCGCAGTGCTCCGACCAGAGCGCTGCGGCCATCCCCAGCTCGACCGGAGAGGGGGCGCGGTCGAGCAGCTCCCGGAGCCGCTCGTACTCGCCGCGCGACATCGCGATGCGCCGGAGCGTCTCGCTGCTCACATCGCCCGGGACCGCGTCGAGCGAGTCCTTCTCGCTCATCGACCGTCCCCGTCCGTTCCCGGTCGCACGCGGCCGCCGGCACGCACCGTCACGGCGCGCCCGCCCCGGCCGCGCGACCGGCTGGAGAACCCAGCAGCGATCGCCAGATCGCGTTCCCGTCGTCGCCGCCCAGCAGCGCCTCGCAGGCGCGCTCCGGGTGGGGCATCATCCCGAGCACGTTGCCACCCTCGCTGAGGACCCCGGCGATGTTGCGGAGCGAGCCGTTCGGGTTCGCCTCGGCCGTCCCGCGCCCGCCGGCGTCGACGTAGCGGAAGGCGACCCGCTCCTCCGCCTCCAGCCGATCGAGCGTCTCCCGGTCGGCGTAGTAGTTGCCCTCGCCGTGGGAGATCGGCATGCGCAGCGGCCGCTCGGCGTCCAGCTCCCGGGTGAAGGGCGAGCCCGCGCTCGCCGGCCGGAGGTGGATCTGCTGGCAGCGGAAGAGCAGCGAGTCGTTGCGCATCAGCGCCCCGGGCAGCATCCCGGCATCGCAGAGCACCTGGAAGCCGTTGCAGATCCCGATGACCAGGCCTCCCGCGTCGGCGTGGCGGCGAACCGCCGCCATCACCGGCGAGAAGCGCGCGATCGCCCCGCAGCGCAGATAGTCGCCGTAGGAGAAGCCACCGGGGAGCACCACGAGCTCGTCCGGCTCGATGCGCGTCTCCCGGTGCCAGAGGCGACGGGACTCGATGCCGACCGTACCGAGGGCGTGGACGCAGTCGCGGTCGCTCCACGTCCCGGGGAAGACCACGACGGCCGCTCGCACGATGACTCCCGCCCAGGGCCGCCCGGCCGCGGGGAGCGGCCGCCGGGAGCACCTCGGAGCGGATCATATCGGGGGACGCTCCTAGCAGCGCGCCCCGGCCGACGATGCCCGCGAGCCGCCCCGCGCGTCGCCCCGCGCGTCGCCCTGCGGCGTGGACGGAGACCCGTGAGAGCGAGGCGGTCCGGGCGAGCCGGGGCCTACCGACGAGGCGGTTCGCCGGCGCCGCCGGGCTGCGCGGGCGACCCGCGGCCCCCGTCCCCGTCGGCGGGAAGGCGGTCGGCGCGCTCGCGCTCGGTCGGCTCGGGGTACTCCACACGCGGGTGAAAGACCGCCGCAAGCGCCGAGACGAAGGAGTCGGAGGCGACGCGGAGATCGCGAAGCGATATCGGGCAGTCGTCGAACTGCCGCTCCTCGATGCG
>DAOULG010000035.1:0-3336 GCA_034420495.1 Dehalococcoidia bacterium | reverse complement strand
GTCCAGTCGGTCGCGACGCGGATCGTCGTCGACCGCGAGCGGGAGCGGATGCGCTTCGTCGCGGGCGGCTACTGGAGCGTCCAGGCGACGCTCGCACCCAGGGAGGAGGGGCGGCCGGGGGCGGTCCCGGCGCGGCTCGCGGAGATAGACGGGCGCCGCGTCGCCACGGGCCGCGACTTCGACGCGGCGACCGGCCGGCTCGCCTCTGGCTCGCCGGCGGCGCTCCTGGACGAGCAGCGCGCCGCCGGGCTCGCCGCCTGGCTCCGCGAGGGGAGCGGCGCCGCGGGCTCCGGGGAGCCCCGCCTGCGCGTCGTCGATCCGGCGAGCCCGCGCCGGGGCGCCGCGCTCCGGGTCGCCTCCGTGACCGAGCGTCCCTACACGCAGCGCCCGCCCGCGCCCTTCGTCACCGCGACGCTGCAGCAGGAGGCCTCGCGCAAGCTGCGCTTCACCGCCCAGCGCACGATGCAGGCGGCGCAGCAGCTCTACGAGAACGGCTACATCACCTACATGCGCACCGACTCGACGCAGCTCTCGGAGGAGGCGACCGCGGCGCTCAGGCGCCAGATCGACCAGCTCTACGGGGCGGAGTACCTCCCCGACCGCCCCCGGCGCTACCGCGCCGGCGGCCGCCGCGCGCAGGAGGCGCACGAGGCGATCCGCCCCGCCGGCGAGATCCTGCGCACCCCGGAGAGCCTCGCGGCGGAGCTCGAGCGGCTCGGCCGCGACGCGCGCCCCCTCTACGACCTGGTCTGGAAGCGCGCAGTCGCCTCGCAGATGCGGGACGCCCACGGCGTCAGGACGCAGGTGCGCCTCGAGGGGGAGGCGCCGGCGCCGGGCGGCGCCACCGAGAGGCTGGTCTTCGCCGCCTCGGGGAAGGTGATCCGCTTCGCGGGCTTCCTGCGCGCCTACGTGGAGGGCTCCGACGACCCGGACGCCGATCTCGGCGACCAGGAGCGCCTGCTCCCGCCCCTCGCGGAGGGCCAGCTGCTCGACGTGGTGGAGGCGGAGGCGAGCGGGCACGAGACGCAGCCGCCCGCCCGCTACACCGAGGCGAGCCTGGTCCGCGAGCTCGAGGAGCGGGGCATCGGGCGGCCCTCCACCTACGCCTCGATCCTGCAGACCATCGGGGAGCGCGGCTACGTCCGCAGGCGGGGGACGCAGCTCGTCCCGACCTTCACGGCCTTCGCGGTCGTGCAGCTGCTCGAACGCCACTTCGCCGAGCTGGTCGATCTCGAGTTCACGGCGCGCATGGAGGACGATCTCGACGCCGTCGCCGAGGGGAGGCTCGACAGCGCCCCCTGGCTCCGCTCCCTCTACTTCGGCGGCCCCGCGGCGGAGGGCGGCCCGGAGGCCGGCGAGGCCGGCGAGACCTCGTTCCGCGCGATCGGCCTCAAGGAGGCGATCGAGCGGGGGCTTGAGGCCATCGACGCGCGCGCCGTCTCGACGATCCCGCTCGGCGAGGACCCGGAGGGCCGGCCGGTCGCGGTCCGCGTCGGGCGCTACGGCCCCTTCGTCGAGGCGGGCGCCGAGGGAGGCCGGGCCGACGTCCCGGAGGATCTCGCCCCCGACGAGCTCACAATCGAGAAGGCGGGCGAGCTGCTCGCCGCCCGCCCCGCCTCGGCGGCCGCCCTCGGGGTCGATCCCGACAGCGGCGAGCCCGTCTACCTCCGGAGCGGGCGCTACGGGCCCTACGTCCAGCTGGGCGAGGATCCCGAGCGGGACGAGAAGGGGAGGATCCGCCGCGCCGCCCCGAGGCCGCGCCGCGCGAGCCTCTGGGCGGGGATGAGCCCGGAGAGCGTGACGCTCGCCGAGGCGCTGGAGCTCCTCTCCTTCCCGAAGACGCTCGGCCGGCACCCGGAGAGCGGCGAGCCGGTGACGGCGCAGGACGGGCCGCGGGGCCCCTACCTCCGCTCGGGCGACGAGAGCCGCAGCCTGCGCGACCACGATCACCTGCGCGAGGTCACGCTGGAGGAGGCCCTCGCCATCCTGGGCCAGCCGCGCGCGGGCGGCCGGCGCGGCCGCCCGGCGCCGCTCGCCGAGCTCGGCGCGCACCCCGAGAGCGGCGATCCGGTCGTGCTGCGCGACGGCCGCTTCGGACCCTACGTCACCGACGGCACCGTCAACGCCTCGCTGCCGCGCGGCACCGATCCCTCCTCGGTCGACCTCGAGACGGCCCTGGCGCTGCTTGCCGCCCGCGCGCAGCGCGGCGCCCCCGCCCGCCGGCCGCGCGGCCCGGGGGGCCGCCGCGGCGCGGGCCGGAGGAGGAGCGGCTAGGGCGGCACCGGCCCGCCGGGGGCGCGGCGCCGGGGCCTCGATGGTAGGCTGGGTGCGGCGGGGTGGTGGCGCCGGGGTTCTCGCTCATGCCGTCCGCCGCCCGATCCGATCTCCGCGATCCCGAGCAGGCGCTCAAGCGCTACCTCGATGACCTGCGCCGCGTGCGCCGGCGCTCCGCGCATACGCTGCGCAACTACCGCTCCGACCTCCGGGGCTTCCTCGCCTACCTGGAGGACGGGGGGGTCTTCTTCCTCGACGCCGGGCGCACCCACGGGCGCGGCTACCTGGCGCTGCTCAGGGAGCGCGACATCGCCCCCGGCTCCGTCAAGCGCTGCGCCTCGACGATCCGCGGCTTCTACGGCTGGCTCGACACCCACGGCGTGCCGCTCGGCGCCCGCCGCGGGGACTCGATCCTCCGCCTCCGCCACCCGAAGGCCCCGGCCCGGCTCCCGCGCTTCCTGACGGAGGAGGAGGCCGCCTCGCTGCTCGCGGCCGCCCCGTCGGGCCGGAGCCGGGGCCCGGGGGCCGGGGGCGGCGCAGGAGAGGACCCGGAGGCGCTCCGCGACCGCGCGCTCCTGGAGCTGCTCTACGGGGCCGGGCTGCGCGTCGCGGAGGCGGTGGGGTGCGACGTCTCCGATCTCGACCTGGGGCAGCAGCACGTCGGCGTGACCGGCAAGGGGGAGCGCCCCCGCATCGCGCTCTACGGCGCTCCCGCGCGGGCCGCGCTCGCCGACTACCTGGAGAGGGGGCGGCCCCGCCTGGCCGCCGGCGCCGAGCCGGCCCTCTTCCTCTCGCGCTCGGGGCGGCGGCTCTCGATCCGCTCCGTGCAGCGCATCGTGCGCCGCGCCGGGCTCGATGCCGGGCTCCCGGGGGGCGTGCACCCGCACCTCCTGCGCCACACCTTCGCCACCCACATGCTCGACAACGCGGCGGACCTGCGCGTCGTCCAGCACCTGCTCGGGCACTCCTCGCCCGACACCACGCAGGTCTACACGCAGGTCTCGCAGCGCGGCCGCGCCTCGCTGGTCACCTCGGCCCTCGCGCGCGCCCGCGAGCGCCAGG
>DAOULG010000034.1:0-7696 GCA_034420495.1 Dehalococcoidia bacterium | reverse complement strand
GGGGTCAGGCACCGGAGACTCGTCGATCGCGAACAGAAGGAAAGCTATGGCAGCCACGCTCCCGCGAAGACGCGCGTCATTCGCGCCCCCTCCGCGACCCCCAGCGCCTGCGTGAGCAGCCGCGACGCGCCGGGTCACGACGTGATGACGACGTCGACGGTCGCGTGGATCGCATCGGGATTGGCATACTGACGGTCCTATGCGCAGGCCTCGCACATCTTTGCCGCGCGTCCGGGGACCGCGGTCGTGAGCGGGCTCTCCCTGGGCGGGCTGATCGCCGCGGTGCGCCGCGAGTTTGAGAGAGTCGGCACCGACCACCGAAGGCGACGGATCTGGCTGGTGATCATCGTGGTCGCCGTCCTCGTCGGACGACGCGCCTTCATGTGATCGAAGAGGAGAGCGCAGCGTGATCGATCGGGCCCGAGTGTCCAGGATTCGACTCCCACACGGCGCCTCGCTGCTCGCCCGTCGTCGTCGTGGTCGGAGCCCGTCGGCCGGCTGAGGACCCTCAGCCGCGCGCAGCCGCTCGACGCACTCGACGGCGCAGCCGTGTCGGACCCGGCCCGGCGCGTCAGACCCGCTCGGGGTGGCGCGTGCTTATCGGTCTCTGTAGGTACTGCGAGTCAGGCCAGCCAGTTCGCGACGGCGAGCGAGGGCACGCGCTCGAAGTGCCGCACATTACCGGTGACTACGACCAGATCGTGCGCCAGAGCGATGGACGCGATCTGCATGTCCGCGTTGCCGATGGGCGTCCCCTGTCCCTCCAGCCGCGCGCGGAGTGACCCGTACTCCGCGGCGGCGGCGGCGTCGAACGGGAGCACGGGGAGGTTGGCGGTCACCGTCGCCTCGATCCTGGTCAGCAAGTCCTGCGAACGATCCGGCACCCGGCGTGCCCCGTACAGGAGCTCACCGAGCGAAATGCTCGTCGTCGCCTGCTGATCCGGCGGCACCGTCGCCAGCTGCCTAAGCAGCGACGGGGAGGGTGCGTGCTTCATGAGCGCGCTCAGCGTGTCCGTATCGAGGAGATACCTCACTCACTCAGTCCGACGTGCCGGGCAGTGTCTCGATCACGCGCCCGGCGGAGCCGGGCGAGCATTGCATCGATCTCCTCATCGGACACGTCATGCCAGAGTCCGACCAGAGCCATCGCGCCAGCCGGTTGCTCAGCGAGCGGCGCCTCCTGGTTCAGCCGTCGAAGCTCAGAAGGGCTCACAAGCGCCGCCACCTCCCTCCCGTGCCGCTCGATGACGTAGTGCTCGCCTCGGTGGAACACGCCCTCCAGTAGCGCAGAGAACCTCGCCTTCGCGTGGGCAACGCTGATGTGCGTCGCGGGCATGGGCCCTCCTTAATGAAGACCATAATGACTCATTAGATCAGAATATACCATCCCGCTCCGAGAGCGAGGAGGAGGCCCGGAGCGGATGCGGCACCGGTAGGCTCAACCGGCGGAGCGGCGCGCCGCAGAGCCAGCCAGCGCCGTGGGCGACGGGCTACGACCCGACGCGTGCCGACCCCAGTCCCGTGACGATGCCGTCAGCCACCATGCGCATGTCTCCGTCCGGAACGTGCGTCGCCACGCCGCGCAGTTCGGCGGGAAGCGACTCTCCCACCCAGAACGGCACTCCTGCCGACCGGAGCATCGGGATGTCCGCTCTCGAGTCCCCGACCGCGGCCACCTGGCGCATCTCGACACCCAGATCGCGCGCCAGGCTCTCCAGCCACGTCGCCTTGTCCTGCGGCCAGAAGTGTGTGATGGCTCCGTCGGGTGAGAGCCCGGTCCCGACCCAGTAGTCCGCCGCCCACCGCGCCGCGAACCACTCGACGGCGAAGTCCCACGTGATCGAGACGATGGCCAGTCGGAAGCCGTGGTCCCGGAGCAGCCTGAAGCCCTCATCGACGCCGGGCGCGACCCGCAGCGCGGCGAGATGCCGCCGCAGCTCGTCACGCGTGAAGGCCGAATACCATCCGGCCATCTCCTCCCTGGCCGCGATCACCTCGCGTACCTGATCCGCCCGCATCGCTTCCAGCTCGGTCATCCGCTCGAGGCGGCCGATGCCCTCGGCGATGGCTTCGCAGGCGGTCTGCCCGCGCAGCAGCGTGCCGTCGAGATCAAAGGCGGCCAGCTTCACGAGCCCCTCCCGTCATCGACTCCGCGCTCCCGGGGACCCGAGCCCGGCGCCCGCAGGGCCGAATGAGCACGGACGGCGAGCGGGGGGTGAGGCTCCGCCCCCGTGCATCCGTGCACGGACCCTATTCCCCGGCATCGAGCCGGGCGCGGATCACGCGCAGCTCCTCGAGCGCCAGGTCGAGCTTTTGCTGCGTCTCGTCCTGCGACTCGCGGGAGACGAAGTAGGCCGCGATGTTCGCGGTCACGATCCCGAAGACCGCGATGCCCACGACCATGAGCAGCGCCGCGACGACGCGCCCGTGCCCGGTGTCGGGCGCCACGTCGCCGTAGCCCACCGTGGTGATCGTGGCGAGCGCCCACCACAGGGCGTCGCCGTAGGAGGTGATCTCCGCGTTCTCCGCCCGCTCGACGTAGTAGACCGCGACCGCCGCCGCCGGCGGCGCGAGGATGGCGGCGACGAGGCTCCCCTGGATCCCGCGCCGGGCGAGGACGGTGCGCGTGACGATCCCCGCCCGGAGGGCGAAGGCCACGACCTGGAGGAGGGGGAGGAGGCGCAGCGGGCGCAGAAACGGCAGGACGACGATGAGCACGTCGACCCAGTGCCGGGCGATGTAGCGCGCCCTCCCGGAGGGGACGAGGTAGATGCGGACCAGGAACTCCGAGGCGAACACGGCCCATATCGCCCAGCTCGCCCCGTCGAGGGCCGCCCCCGCTCCGCCGGGGAGATCCCACACCCGCGGCGCGAGCAGCACCGGGATCATCGCCAGCGCGAGCAGGAGCAGCGGTGGCTCCATCGCCCGCTCGAATCGGTCCAGCCTCTCCTGGCTCGGCGCGACCAGCATGGCAATCCACCTCCTCGCCTCACTCACGGCCCGCTCCGCGGGGACCCCACGGTGCCATCATGAACGCGCCGCCGGGTAGGCTCCGGCGCTACCGGGGGAGCTGAGTCTTAAGGCCGCGGCCGACGCCGCCGGGCGCCGGGCACGAGCATCCGGGGAGACGCCCTAGAGCGGGGCGACGCGCTTGGCCATGAGGATGTCGGGCCGGCCCGGACCGTTGGCGTCGGGTATGACCCCCGCGAGCGCGAAGCCGCACGCGAGGTAGAAGCCGTAGGGGTGGCGCCCCGGGTTGGTGACGGCGGCGAGGTGCTTGAGGGGATCGGGATAGAGGTCGGCGCCGCTGAGGGAGGTGCGCCCATCCTCATCGTCGGTACCGAGGTAGAGGGTCGTCGCACCGCGCGCGGCGACCAGCTGCTCGAGGTCGGCGACGAGAGCGCGACCGACGCCCTCGCCCTGGCGGGCCGGGTCGACGGCGAGGGGATGGAGCTCCCAGCTGTGGCCGCCGTAGCGGCGGATGCCCCCGATCCAGCCCAGCACCACGTCACCCTCGCGGGCGATGCGGCTGAGTCGGCCCCGCGCGAAGGACTCGTGCACCTCGGCCCGGGCGCTGTCGAGGTCCGGCCACGAGGGCGTATGGCCCCGGAAGGCCTCGACGACGATGCGCGCGACCTGCTCGATGGCCGCCTCGTCGGCGGGGTGGAGATCGCGGATCTCCGCGCCGGCGGGGCGGTGCCGGCCGGGCGCCTCGCGCTCCGCCGGCCTCCGGGTCACCGCCCGTCTCCCCCGTCCCCGCCGCGCTCGACCGTGACCGTGATGACGTCGGCGCCGTGGTACTGCTGGTGGCGGACGGCCGAGGCGTGGTGGCGCAGCAGGCGGAACGAGATCTCCTCCTCCTCGGGGACCGGGGGGAGCTCGCCCAGGTAGGCAAGCCGGTCCTCGATGTTCTCGCCGGCGAGCACCGTCGCGAACTCCACCTCCGCCGAGCGGTCCTCGGCGCGCGCCCCCACGGCGAGCTGCCGGCCGGGGCCGCCGTGCTGCTCGAGGATCGCGAGCGCCTCCTCCCCCGCCGCCGAGAGCCGGGCGGCCGAGGCCGGATCCCAGCGCTCGCGCTCGGCGAAGGCTCCGAGGAACTCGTTCAGGCGGGCGAGCGCGTCGGCGTCCAGTGGCACCCGCATCCGCCGCCTGCGAGGCCCCGCCGTCTCGATGAAGACCGTCATGAGCACCGCGACGAGCGTCCCCGCGGCCATCCCGTTGCCGAGGAGGACCTCCGCGAAGCCTCCCTCGATGAGATCCGGGAAGATCCAGCCGTTCTGGAAGCCCGTGCCGAGCCAGAAGGAGACGCCGACCACGGCCGCGGTGCGGTGGTCGAGGCCGCCGCGCACGACGAGCCGCATCCCCTGGACGAAGAGCAGCCCGACGAGCACGGTGATGTAGGCGGCCGCCACCGGCGCCGGGATCGCGATCAGGATCGCCGTCAGCTTCGGCAGGAAGGCGAGCGCGAGCAGCACCGCGCCGATCGCGACGCCGACCCGCCGCGCCGCCACCCCGGTCACCTCGGCGATCGCGATGCTCGAGGAGTAGGTGGTGTTGGGGAGCGTCCCGAGCAGCCCGGAGAGGAGGTTGCCGACGCCGTCGGCGTTGAGCGCCCCCTGGACCGTGCGGAAGTCGGTGGCCCGCGGCCGGCGGCGGGAGACGCGCTGGATGGCGATGCCGTCGCCGACCGTCTCGACCGCCCCGACGATGGTGACGACCACGAAGGCGGGGAGGAGCGTCCAGAAGCCCCTCCCCGGCGTGACGTCGATTCCGGGCCACTCCCCCAGCGGCGCGCCCAGCCACGCCGCCTCCGCCACGGGCTCGCCGTCGAAGAGGCCGAAGGGCACGGCCACGGCGCATCCCGCGACGATGCCGACGACCGGCGCCCAGAGCCGCCAGCCCGGCGAGCCGACGAGCACGATCGCCGCCACCACCGCGAGCGTCGTCAGCGCGACGAGCGCCGCGGCCCCCTCCGGCGCATCCTCCGGGACCTCCTCGAGCGTCTCGAAGACGATGGGGAGCACCGTCGCGGCGATGAGCATGATCACCGTGCCGGAGACGACCGGCGTGAAGATGCGCCGCAGGAGCGAGAGGCGCGCGGCGAGCGCGAACTGGACGAGCGACGAGATCACGATGAGGCTCGCCATGAGCGGCGGGCCTCCCTCGTCGAGAGCCGCCACGCAGACCGCGATGAAGGCGCCGGAGGTGCCCATGATCAGGACGTGCCCCGCCCCGACGCGCCCGACGCGGAGCGCCTGGAGCATCGTCGTCGCCCCGCTGATGAGGAGCGCCGCGAAGGCGCCGAAGGCGATGTAGGCGTCCGGCTGCTCGGCGATGCGGGCGACGATCGCGACCGTGATCACGACGGGGGCGACGATCACGAGCGCCGCCTGCGCGCCGCTCCCCGCGGTGAGAGCGAGGGAGGGGCGCTCGTCGGGCTCGTAACGGACGTCGGGGTTCGCGGGGGCGTCAGCCACGGGCGGGGCTCCTCATCGGTCGTCCCCGCTCCGGCATGCGCGCGCTCGCCGGGTGCGGCGCCGGGGGCCGCCGCGGGGTGTCGGGCGGCCCTCGCGGGAAGTCTACCCCCACGCGCCGCACCGCTCTCCAGCGCAGGTGCGGCCGGCGGCTCGCAGCGGTCGTCTCCGACCCGCTAGCCTGAGCGGCGGCCCCCCCGTCACCGGGGCGGCGCCTCACGGCGGGAGGGCGACGACGTGCCCACGCTCCCCCCCTCCACGCTCACTCACCTGGAGTGCTCGGCGTGCGGGGAGCGCCACGACTGCGGCGAGCCGCAGGGCGTCTGCGCGAGCTGCGGGCGCGTGCTCCTCGCCCGCTACGACCTCGCCGCGGCGGGGCGGACGCTCACCCCGGGCGCCCTCGGCGGGCGGGCGCGCTCGATGTGGCGCTACGCCGAGGTGCTGCCGGCGAGCGAGCTCTCGGGCGCGGTCTCGCTCGGCGAGGGGATGACCCCGCTCCTCGCGGCGCCGCGTCTCGGGGCGGAGCTCGGCCTCGGCGGGCTGCTGGTCAAGGACGAGAGCGGCAACCCGACCGGCTCGTTCAAGGCGCGCGGGCTCGCCGCGGCGACGGCGATGGCGCTGCGGCTCGGCGTGAGCGACGTCGCGCTGCCGAGCGCCGGCAACGCCGGCTCGGCCGCCGCCGCCTACGCCGCGCGCAGCGGGATCCGGGCCCACGTCGCGATGCCCCGCGACACCCCCGGGGCGATCGTCCGGGAGGTGCTCGCCCTCGGCGCCGACCTGCACCTCGTCGACGGGCTCATCGACGACGCGGGGCGGCTCATCTCGGCTCTCTGCCGCGAGCACGGCTGGTTCGACCTTTCGACGCTCCGCGAGCCGTACCGCGCCGAGGGGAAGAAGACGATGGGGTACGAGCTCTGGGAGCAGCTCGGGGGGAATCTCCCCGACGCCGTGCTCTACCCGACCGGCGGCGGGACGGGGCTCGTCGGCATGTGGAAGGCCTTCTCCGAGCTCGAGGCGATGGGGCTCTCCCGGGCCGCCCGGCCGCGGCTCTACGCCGTGCAGTCCGACGGCTGCGCCCCGGTCGTGCGCGCCTGGGAGAGCGGCGCCGAGCGCTGCGAGAGGTGGGCGGAGGCGGCGACGGTCGCTCCCGGGATACGCGTCCCCGTCCCCTTCGCCGACGATCTGATCCTCGAGGCGCTGCGCGGAAGCGGCGGCGGCGCGGTCGCCGTCCCCGACGCCGCGATCGTGCCCGCGATGCTCCGCCTCGCGCGCCTGGAGGGGATCGACGCCTGCCCGGAGGGCGCCGCCACCCTGGTCGGCCTCGAGCTGCTGCTGGCGGGAGGGGCGATCCGCCCCGACGAGCGGATCGTGCTCTTCAACACCGGCACCGGCCTCAAGCACCCGGAGCTGCGCCCCCTCCCCTGACGGCCGGCCCCCGGCGCGCGGCTCCCCCGCGCCCGGCCGCGACGCCGGCCCTCCCTGCGGGCTCCGCCGCGCGGCCGGGAACGATCCGCCGCCAGGACGCGTATACGCGGGCAAGGCGGCCCCCGCCACGGAGGCCGCGCACCCCCGCGGGGAGAGGCCCGCGCGGGAAGCGGCGAGAGGAGCCAGCGATGATCGGTCCGGTGATTGCCCGTCGAGCGCTGCAGTCGGCGGTCGTCCTCTTCCTCCTGCTCTCGACGCTCTTCTTCGTCTCGCGCATGTCGGGCGACCCCATCGTCATGCTCACCGACGGCACGGTGGATCCCGACGATCTCGCCATCCTGCGGGAGATGCACGGCTTCAACGACCCGATCCTGGTCCAGTACGCGCGCTTCCTCACAGAGGTCGCGCGCGGCGACTTCGGGGACTCGGTGCGCACCTTTCAGCCCGCGACCGGGCTCGTCCTCGACCGGATCCAGGTCAGCCTCCAGCTCGTCCTCCCCGCCTTCCTGCTGGTGATACTCGTCGCCGTGCCGCTGGGGGCGCTCGCCGCCGTCAAGCGCGGCGCCGTCGGCGCGCTCGCGATGCTGATGGCCGTGATCTTCCAGTCGGTCCCCTCCTTCTTCCTGGGGGTGCTCTACATCTTCCTCTTCGGCGTCACGCTGGGATGGCTCCCCGTCTTCGGGAGCGGGGGCCCCGAGCACTTCGTCCTCCCGATCGCGACCCTGATGGGCTACCCGCTCGCGCGCTACACGCGGCTGATGCGGGCGCAGGTCTCCGAGACGCTCTCCCACGAGTAC
>DAOULG010000033.1:0-7565 GCA_034420495.1 Dehalococcoidia bacterium | reverse complement strand
CGCTGCTCGCGCTCGCCTTCATCCTCTTCCAGCTGCACCCGCTCGCCGGCCTCGCCTACCTGGCGGTCGGCGTCGCCGCCCTGATCGCGATCTCGCTGCGCGACCGCAGGCGCGGGCGCCCGGCGCCCTGACGGCGTGGCCACGCCACCGCGGCAGGGGGGGCGCCCGATGACGGCGGCTCCGCCCGCGCTCGACGTCGGGCCGGCGCTCGCCGCGCTCCGCTGCGAGCTCGCCGAGGCCTGTGCGTCGGCCGGGCGCCCGGCCGACGCGGTGACGGTGGTGGCGGTGACGAAGGGCCATCCCGTCGCGCGCGCGCGCGACGCGCTCGCGGCCGGGCTCGCCGACCTCGGCGAGAGCCGGGCGCAGGAGCTCGCACCGAAGGCGCGCGCCCTCGCCGCCGCGCCCGCGCCGCCCGGGCCGTCCCCGCGCTGGCACTTCATCGGGCACCTGCAGCGCAACAAGGTGCGCGAGGTGCTGCCCCTCATATCGTGCCTGCACTCGCTCGACTCGACGCGGCTTCTCCGGGCTCTCGAGCGCGAGCAGGCGCGGATCCGGGCGGGCGGCGAGGGTGCCGCATCCCCCCTCCCCTGCTACCTTCAGGTCAACGTGGCGGGCGATCCCGCCAAGCACGGCGTCGCGCCCGCGGCGCTGGCGCCCCTGCTCGAGGCGGCGCTCGCGAGCGAGGCGGTGACCGTGAGCGGGCTGATGACGGTCGCGCCCGAGGGGGATCCGGAGTCGGCGAGGCCGCACTTCCGGGCGCTCGCGCGGCTGGCGCGGGAGCACGGCCTGGCCGGGCTCTCGATGGGGATGACCGGCGACTACCGCGTCGCCGTCGAGGAGGGGGCGACCCTGATCCGGGTCGGGCGCGCCCTCCTCGGCGAGCGGGCGACGGGAGCAGGCTAGTGCGGGTCGGGATCATCGGCGGCGGCTTCATGGGCGAGGCCTTCCTGCGCGGCCTGCTGCGCGCCGGCGCCGCCGACCCGTCGGAGATCGCTGTCGCCGAGATCGCGGAGGCGCGCCGCACGGCGCTGAGCGAGCACGGCGTGCGCATCACCGACGACGCGGAGAGCGCCTCCATCGGCGCCGACGTCGTGCTGGTCGCGGTGAAGCCGCAGGACTTCGAGGGGGCGGCGCAGGTGCTGGCGGGCGCGATCCCGGCCTCGGCCGTGCTGCTCTCCATCGCGGCCGGCATCCGGCTCGCCGACGTGCAGCGCCTCTCGCGCCACCGCGCGAGCGTGCGCGTGATGCCGAACCTCCCCGCCGCCATCGGCGAGGGAGCCACCGTCTACTACGCCGCCTCCGATCTCTCCACGGCCCAGCGGGAGACCGTCGAGAGCGTCCTCGCCGCCGTCTCGGCGGTGGTGGTGGAGGTGGACGGCGACGATGCGATCGATCTCGCCACGGCCGTCCACGGATCGGGGCCCGCCTACGTCTACATGATGGTCGAATCGATGATCGAGTCCGGCGTCCGCCTGGGGATGAAGCGCCCGGAGGCGCAGCGCCTGGTGCTGGCCACGGTCGCCGGCGCCGCGCGCTACGCGCTCCTGAGCGAGACGGCCCCCGCCGAGCTACGCTACGCCGTGACCTCGCCCGGCGGCACGACCGCCGCCGCGCTCGCGGAGCTCGAGGCCGCAGGGGTGCGCGCGGCCTTCGACGACGCCATCGAGGCCGCCTACTCGCGCGCCCAGGAGCTCGGGGAGTAACGCGTGGCGGTGCTGGTCGAGCTCATCCGCGTCATGATCCAGGGACTGATCTTCGCGATCTTCCTCCGCGCCATCCTCAGCTGGTTCCCGATCGACCGCGGCGGGACGCTGGTGCGCGGGCTCGACGCCGTCACCGAGCCCGTCCTGGAGCCCCTGCGCCGGCTCATACCCCGCGTCGGAATGGTCGACATCACGCCGATGATCGCGATCCTCGTGCTCTACGGCCTGCTCTCCGTGATCGAGTCGGGCGCGAGGGGGTAGCGGCCGCCGTCAGGAGCCGGCGAGGGCGTCGGCGCCGGCCGCGGCGATGAGCTCGTCCTCCGGGGCGGAGGCGCCGCCGGCGCCGATGCCGCCGGAGAGCTCCCCCCGGAGACGGATCGGGACGCCGCCGCGGGAGCGCACCAGCCGGCCCCCGTGCAGCTCCGCCGCCGCCAGGAAGACCGGCTCGGAGACCTCGATGTCGGCGCTCGGGAGCCCGAAGAGCGCGGCGGCGCGCGCCTTCCCCGCCGCGACGTCCACCGCGAAGGGGCGCGTCCCGTCCATACGCGCCGCGGCGACGGTGTAGCCGCGCTCGTCGACGACCGAGATCCCCACGCGCACGCCGAGCTCGCGCGCCCGCGCCACCGCCGCGCCCAGCGCGCGCTCCGCCTCACCGAGGCTCAGCGCCATCACCATCCCCTTCCCGCCGGGGCCGGCCCCCTTCGCGCCGCCGGGAGGCTGCGGGCGCGGCGCCCGCTGCCCTAGGCGAGAGCGACGACGGAGCCCCTCTCCATCGAACCGCGCACGGCGTCGATCACCACCTGGGCCTGCGCCCCGTCGGCGAACGAGGGAGCGGGGGAGCTCCCCGCGCGGATGCCCCGCTCGAAGTCGCGCACGAGCAGGCGGAACGCCATCAGGCGGTGGTCGCGGTCGTCGCGGAAGGGAACGAGATCGGGGGGCGTCGGCAGCTCCCGCAGGCCGTCCTCGCCGGCGCGGCCCCCCAGGACGACGCCGTCCGGCTGGGGGTTCGGCCCCGGCTGCGTCGCCTCGAGCACCCCCTCCGAGCCGACGACGTGGATGCGCGCGCCCGTGGCGGGCGAGGCCGTCCAGGTCGCGGTCATCGTGGCGACGACGCCCGAGCGGAAGCGCAGGTGGAAGCTGAAGGTGTCGTCGGCGTCGGCCAGCACCCGGTCGCCGGTGGCGGGATCGCGGCGTTCGGGGCGCAGCGCCGCGAGGCGGCCGCTCACCTCGCCCACCTCGCCGAACCAGTGCCGGAGGCCGTCGATGTAGTGCGAGCCGAGCGCCCCGAGCAGGCCTCCGCCCTCGGCGGCGCGCCCCATCCAGGTGAGGGGAGGGGGAGCGGCCCCCGACAGCCGCCCGATCAGGAGCTCGACGGAGGCGACGAGCGGCTCGCCGATGTAGCCCTGCTCCAGCAGGCGCGCGACGTGCGCCCGCTGCGGAGCGTGCCGGAACTCGTGGGCGACCATCGCGGTGAGGCGCGCGCTCTCCGCCGCCTCGACCATCTGGGCCCCCTCCGAGGCGTCGAGGGCGAAGGGCTTCTCGCAGAGCAGGTGCTTCCCGCTGGCGGCCGCCGCGAGCACCATCTCCCGGTGGGGAGCCGGGGGCGTGGCGATCGCGACCGCATCCACGTCCTCGCGCTCGACGAGGTCGCGCCAGTGCCCTCCCCACGCCGGGACGCCGGCCCTCCCGGCGGCCTCGCGCGTTCGGTCCGGCGAACGCCCCCAGAGCGCCGCGACCTCCCAGCCCTCCGAGAGGAAGGCCGGGACATGTACGGCGGCGCCGAAGCCCGCCCCCAGCACGCAGACGCGCAGACCGCTCACGGGGGGCAGTGTACGCCCGGCGGGCCCGGCGGCGGCGCGCCCCGGGCGGCGCCGCCCCGGCGGGCGCTTCCGCCCTGCTGGTACGCTCTGCCGCGGTCGGGACACGACGCGCGGCGGGAGGCGCCATGGAGAAGAGCATCGCGCGCGACGAGCAGGAGTGGCGGCAGAGGCTGACGCCCCAGCAGTTCCGCGTGCTGCGCGAGCGCGGCACCGAGCCGCCCTTCAGCGGCCGCTACGTCGACGAGAAGGGGGACGGCACCTACCGCTGCGCCGCCTGCGGCGTCGATCTCTTCCGCTCCACCACGAAGTACGACTCCGGCACCGGCTGGCCCAGCTTCTGGGAGCCGGCGAGCGAGGATGCCGTCGAGACGGAGACCGATCTCAGCTACGGGATGATCCGCACCGAGGTCTCGTGCGGGCGCTGCGGCTCGCACCTGGGCCACGTCTTCCCCGACGGGCCGCAGCCCACCGGCGAGCGCTACTGCATCAACTCGCTCTCGCTCGACTTCGACGAGGAGTAGGGACCGGCAGCGCCGGCGGAGGTGCGCAGAGTGGCGCAGGCGCCCCCGGACGGCCGCACGCTCCGCATCGCGCTGGAGTCCACCGAGGCGGCGCTCGACTGCGACCCGCCCAGCGGCTCCGTCGGACGCGGCCCCGCGCGCCCCTACCACCTCGCCTACCACGTCTTCGACGCGCTCGCCGCGCCGCGGCGGGACACCCTCCCCGACGGCCGCCTCTACGCCGACTACTCCCGCATGGACGGCCGCCTCGCCCGCTCCTTCGAGCCCCGCGACGAGGCGAGCCGATGGGTGGTCGCCCTGCGGGAGGGCGTGAGGAGCCACGCCGGGAACGAGCTGACGGCGGAGGACGTCGCCTGGAGCTACGAGCGGGTGATGGCGCTGCGGGGGATCGGGATGTGGCGCGCCTCCACCGTCGCGGGCCTCGCCCGCGAGGGGGGCGTCCGCCCCCTCGATCGCCACCGCGTCGAGTTCCGGATCGAGGGCCACAACCCCGGCTTCCCGCGCTTCCTCAGCTACGCGACGGCCGCCATCGTCGACGCCACCGAGGCGCGCCGCCACGCCACCGCGGACGATCCCTGGGCCGCCGCGTACCTCGAGGGGACCCCCTGCGGCTTCGGCGGCTTCACCGTGACGCGGCGCGACCCCGAGCGGCTCGAGCTCGCGCCGCGGGCCGAGTTCTGGAGCGGGGCCCCTCCCGTCGACGGCGTCGCCTACGTCGCCGCGCCGACCAGGGAGCGGGGCCTGGAGCTCTTCGAGGCCGGCGAGGTGAACGTCCTCGCCGGCCTCTACCCGGACGAGGCGCGCCGCGTCGAGCGCCTGGACGGCGTGCGGCTCCTGCTCGGCCGCACCAACCACGCCACGATCGAGCTGGACCGCTCCCGCGCCCCCTTCCGCGAGCGCGCGGTCCGCGAGGCCGTCCTGCGCTCCATCCCCTACCGGCGCATCGTCGAGGAGGGCTACCTCGGCCTCGCCGAGGTGCAGCGCGGGATCTACCAGCCCAACACGCCGGGCTACGACGAGGCGGGCTGGACCTACGAGACCGATCCCGCCCGCGCCCGCCGCCTGATCGCCGGCTCCGGCCACGACGGGGCCGCCGTCACCTTCTGCGTCCCCGGCTCGGCCGAGGGCGGGCGCATCGGCGCGATCGTCGCCGGGGCGCTCGAGGCCGCCGGCCTCGCGGTGCGCGTCGTCGCGACCGGGGAGCTCGAGCCGGGCGAGGTCCCGGAGATGTACCTGCGCGGCGACTGCAGCCACGGCATCGCCGACCGCCACTACGATCTCGGCATCGACTTCGCCGCCCCGCGCGGGATGCCCGGCCGGCTCTTCGAGTCGGTGCGGCTGAGCTCCGAGATGCGTGCGATCCGGCGCGCCTCCCCGGCGCGGCAGCCGGAGATGTACCGGCGGCTGCAGGAGCGCCTGCTCGCGGACGCCGCGCTGGTCCCGCTCGCCGGGCACAGCTACGTGGTCGCCCTCCGGGAGGGGATCCATCCCTGGTTCCTCAGCCCGGCCTACCTGCCGCTCTCGAGCCTTATCTGGTCGGCGGCGCGCTACGTGCTGCCGGCGATCCGCTGAGGCGCCTCCCTCGCGGGGCGATCAGGCGCCCCGCGAGGGGCCGATGCCCTCGCGGTAGTTGACCACGCGGTAGCTCTCCGGGCGGGCGAAGTCGGTGAGGATCACGATCTCCTCGAAGACCTCGCTGAAGCCCTCCGCGCGGAGGCGGCGCGGCGTCATCGCCATCACGTAGCGCTCGTAGTCGACATCGAAGTTGGTGGCCTGCCCCCACGCCCGCGCGCGCCGCTCTAGGAAATCCCGGATCCCCCGGTCGTCGCGCACGACGTCGACGTCGGCCTGCACCGTCACGTTGCGCGCGGCGCGCCCGCTCGGACCGATCCCCTCCCCGGCCGTCTGCACCCAGTGCATCGTCACGCGGGCGGCGTCCGCGAGGTGCCGCGCCTTGAGGTCGCCCTCGCGGACGCGCCCGATCGTCCCGAGCCGGAGCCCCGTCTCGAAGTCCTCGACCAGGCAGCTCACCTGCCGCACGTAGGCGTCCCCGTGGCGATTCACCGTCGTGAGAAAGCTCGTCACTCCCGGATCGCGCGACGAGATGAAATCGCGGATCGCCGTCAGTCGCTCGTCCATCACCCGTCCTTCCTCCCCGATCCCTCCCGGGACGCCAGCCCGTGCTCGCCGAGGAAGGCGAGCGTGATCTCGGCCAGGAGCCCGGGATTCTCGTTCGGCGTGAAGACGGCGCGGCTCGGAACGAGCACGCCGCGCGCATCGGGCAGCGCCTCGACGACGCGCTCGTGCAGCGGGCGGATGCGGCTGTTGACGCCGTGGATCACGAGCGCGGGGGCGAGGACCAGCGGCAGCCGCTCCCAGAGCGCGTAGCGGCAGATCGTGTACGGGCCGGCCCCCCGCCACCCCATGTGGAGGTAGGCGTCTCCCGGCGCCGCCGCGTTGACGCGCAGCGTGTCGAGGTAGCGCTCGCTCGAGACCCGCAGGCCGGGGCTCGGGCCGAGCACGGCGAGGTCCGACCAGAGCTCCAGCAGGTGGGCGCCGTCCGGGCGGGGCTCCCGGAAGAAGTGGCGGCTCTCGTGGTAGGCGCGCCCCTCGTCGTTGTTGTAGTCGTTGATCTCCTCGAGGATGAGCGAGGAGACGCGCTCCGGCCAGGTCGCCGCGAGCTCGACGCCCACCACGGCCCCGGTATGCGTGGCGAAGATGTCGGCGCGCCCGACGCCGAGAGCATCCATCCCCCACACGACCGCCTGCGCGAACTCGCGCACCGTCCGGTAGGGCGCGGGCGGCCGGTCGGAGGAGCCGTAGCCCATGGTGCTGAACGCCATGGCGTGCACGCCTCCCGCGCCCTCCGCGGGGCCCCGTGCGAGCAGGGGAAGGAGCTCCTGGTACATCGCCGAGGAGGTGGGGGTCGCGTGCAGCAGGATGAGCGGGGCGCCGCTTCCGGCCTCCCGGCACTCCATGTAGCCGTGCGGCGTCTCGAGCAGGCGCCGGCGCGTCCGTTCGGCCACGTCGCCCCCGACCGCCGCGCCCGGCCCCCGCCCGGCGGGGGCCGCTCCCCGAAGCGTACGGCGCGGGGGGCGATCCGGGCCAACGGCGCCCGGGGCCCCGGGCCCGCGCCCTCCGGATGCACCGGCGCGGCGCCGTTCCGTATGATGCGGCGGCAGCCTGGGAGGGCATAGAAATGGCGAGCGGTCCGTCTCCGAAGAACCTCGTGTGGCCCGTGGAGCAGAGGGCGATGCAGGGCGGGTGGGATCCCGACCAGCCGCACCTCGCGGGATCCCCGCAGCCGGGGCCCTATCACACGATCCACCTCCCCTACGACCCGCTGACCACGCCGAAGATCGCCTTCGACGACGACGGCACCCGCTACCCCGTGTCGAGCGAGCTGCAGGGGCGGCTCGCCGAGAGCTGGGAGTCCTCGGACGGCGACCGCACGTGGACCGTCCGCGTGCGCGCGGGCGTGAGGAGCCACGCCGGCAACGAGCTCACCGCCGAGGACGTCG
>DAOULG010000032.1:0-3731 GCA_034420495.1 Dehalococcoidia bacterium | reverse complement strand
TTCCTCGGCTGAGAACACAGCGAGGTACCGGCCCGGAGGCCGGCGAGAGCAGGGAGGTCGCGATGGGAATCGCCTGGGTCCGCACGGTCGAGCCGCACGAGGCGGAGGGCGAGATCCTCGACGCCTACCGGCAGATGACCGGCGAGTCGGAGCCCGCCGAGATCCGCCGCCGCATCCGCAAGAACTTCGTGGCGATGTCGATCCGGCCGCGCCAGATGGCCGCCCTCTGGGAGCTCGCCCACACCGTGAGCTTCCGCAACGAGGACTCGGGCCTCCCCAAGGCGGAGCACGACATGATCGACACCGTCGTCTCGGCCGCCAACCGCTGCCGCTACTGAGCGGTCGGCCACGCCGAGGGGGCGCGCGGCGCCGGGGGCGCCGTGGAGCTGACACAGCAGCTGAAGGCCGACTTCCGGACGGCGGACCTCCCGCCCAGGATGATGGCGGCCCTGGAGTTCGCCGACCTGCTCACGCGGCGGCCGCACGAGGTGCGCGAGAGCCACGTCCAGGGCCTGCGCGACGCCGGGTGGAGCGACGAGGAGATCGTCGACATCGTCCACGAGACGGCGCTCTTCAACCACATGAACCGGATGTCGCAGGGGCTCGGGGTGGAGATGGAGAGCTTCGCGGCGCGCATCGAGGAGCGCGACCGCCACGTCGTCGACACCTCGACGTGGACGTAGCCGGGTCCCCGCGGGAGGCGACGGGGCACGGCCCCCTCCTCCGCCGGGCGGATGCCGCCGCCGCCGCGGCGCTGGAGGGGGTCGTGGCCGCGCACGCCCACCCCGTCCACTGGTGGAACAACGCCTCCTTCGCCCTCCCCTTCCTCGCGGCCGTCCTCTCGCTCGCGGTGGGGCTCCTCGCCGGCATCGCCGAGGCGACGGGCTTCGGGCTCTTCATGCTCGCGACGACGGCGCTCATCTCGCCCATCGTCGCCATGACCTGGCGGCGCACGCCGACGTCCGTCGTGCTCACCGAGGAGATGCTCGTCGCACTCCACTCCGGCCGCGAGCTGCGCCGCCTGCGGTGGGAGGAGATCGAGTCGGTGCGCCCCGTCGACTACGACGACGTGCGCTGGCGCCTCTACCCGCGCGGGGGCGAGCACCTCTCGCTCGAGAGCGGGATCGACCGGCTCCCCGAGCTCGTCGACGAGCTCTGCGCGCGCGCGGGGGTGGAGCGGCCGCCCCACGAGCGGGAGCGACCCACGTCCTAGGCCGGCCCGCTACCCGCCGGAGCGGGCGCGGAGGGCGCGCTCGCGGCGGCGGTCGACGTAGTGCGGGCTCGCGTTGGTGAAGAGGTCGGCCGCCTCCATCAGCGTCTCGGAGA
Source organism: Dehalococcoidia bacterium (assembly GCA_034420495.1). GTDB lineage: Bacteria > Chloroflexota > Dehalococcoidia > UBA2979 > UBA2979 > VYDC01. The sequence continues at coordinate 2,405 of DAOULG010000032.1, read as the reverse complement.
GCGTCGGGTGCGCGTGGATCGTCCCGCGCAGGTCGTCGACGCGCGCCCCCATCTCGATGGCGAGCGTCGCCTCGGCGACGAGCTCGCCGGCGTCGGCCCCGACCATGCCGACGCCGAGCACGCGCTGCGAGCGGGCGTCCACCAGCAGCTTCGTCAGCCCCTCGTTGGCGCGGCCGAGGGTGGTCGCGCGGCCGGAGGCGGCCCAGGGGAAGCGGAGCACGTCGACGTCGATGCCGCGCTCGCGCGCCTGCGACTCGGTCAGCCCCGTCCAGGCGATCTCGGGGTCGGTGAAGACGACCGCGGGGATCGCCGACGGGTCGAAGGCGACCGGGCGGCCGGCGATCGCCTCCGCCGCGACGCGGCCCTCGTGCGTCGCCTTGTGCGCCAGCATCGGTTCGCCGGCGAGATCGCCGACCGCGAAGATCGTCGGCTCCGCGGTGCGGCGCTGTCCGTCCACCTCGACGAAGCCCGCGTCCGTGAGGCGCACGCGGGTGCTCTCGAGCCCAAGCCCCTCCGAGTTCGGGCGGCGGCCGACCGAGACGAGGGCGCGGTCGAAGCGCCGGACGGGGCTCTCGACGTTCGCCGCCGCGAGCACCACCTCGATGCCGCCGTCCTGCTCGCGCATCGACTCGACGCGCGTCTCGAGCAGGATCTCCTCGAACTCGCCCTCGAGCCTCCGCTTCAGGGGCTCGACCAGATCGCGGTCGGCGCCGGGGAGGAGCCCGGGGGTCATCTCCACCACGGTGACGCGCGAGCCGAGCGCCGCGTAGACGCTCCCGAGCTCGAGGCCGATGTAGCCGCCCCCCACGACGAGCAGCGTCGCCGGGACCTCGGCGAGCTCGAGCGCGTCGGTCGAGTCCATCACCAGGGGCGATCCGGGGAGCAGCGAGGGGATGACCGCCGGCCGCGAGCCGGTGGCCAGCACCGCGTAGTCGAAGTTCAGGGTCTGGTCGCCGCCCTCGGAGAGCTCGACCACGGCCATCTGCGGCCCCGCGAGGCGCGCCCGGCCCTGCACGTAGCGGACGCGGCGCTGCCGGGTCAGGATGCCGAGACCGCCGGTCATCTTCCCGACGACGCCGCCCTTCCACTCCCGCACGGCGTCGAGGTCGATCTCCGGCCGCTCGTAGCGCAGCCCCCAGTCCGCGGCGGCCTCCGTCTCGCGCAGCAGCCCGGCGATGTGGAGGAGCGCCTTCGACGGGATGCAGCCGCGGTAGAGGCAGACCCCGCCCGGGTTCGGCTCCGGATCGACGAGCGTGACGTCCATGCCCAGGTGCGCGGCGTGGAACGCCGCCGGGTAGCCGCCGGGCCCCGCGCCGATCACGACGACCCGCGGCGCGCCCGAGCGCTCGCCGCCGTTCCCGGAGCCGGCCCCGGCAGCCATCCTCACCCCTCCAGCGCGAGCAGCAGGGGCTGCTCCAGCGCCTCGACGACCCAGGAGAGGAAACGCGCGCCGTCGGCGCCGTCCACGATGCGGTGATCGAAGGAGAGCGAGAGCGGCAGCAGCAGCCGCGGCGCGAAGGCCTCCTCGTCGTCGTCCCAGACGGCCTCCCTCGCCGCCCGTCCCACGCCGAGGATCCCGACCTCGGGCGGGTTGAGGATCGGCGTGAAGAAGCCGGTGCCCATCCCGCCGAGGTTGGAGATGGTGAAGCTCCCGCCGCGCATCTCGTCGAGGCCGAGCTTGCCGTCGCGCGCCTTCGCCGCGAGCGCGCCGAGCTCCGAGGAGAGCTCCGTGACGTTCTTCCGGTCGGCGTCGCGGATCACCGGCACGAGCAGGCCGCGGTCGGTGTCGACGGCGACGCCGATGTGCACGTGCCGCTTGTAGACGATCTCCTGCGCCGGCGGATCCACGCTCGCGTTCAGGCGGGGATGCTGCCTGAGCGCCGACGCGCAGACCGCGAGCAGGATCGCCACCATCGTCAGGTTGCCGCCGCCCGCCCGCGAGACGCGCTCGCGGTAGCGCCGGCGCAGCGCCTCGAGCTCGGTGACATCGGCCTTCTGGAAGAGCGTCACGTGCGGGCTCTGCCACGAGCGGGCGATCGTCTCCGCCGTCGTGCGGCGCACGCGGCTCATCGGCAGCCGCTCCACCTCGCCCCACCGCCCGAAGTCGACGGGCGGGCCGGCCCCGGCCTCGCCGGACCCGGCGGCGGGGCCGCGCGGCCGGCTGCGCGCATGGCGCTTCACGTCGTCCTGGGAGATGCGCCCGCCGGGCCCGCTTCCGGCGACCTCGCGGATGTCGACGCCGATCTCGCGCGCGAAGGTGCGCACCGACGGCGCCGCGAAGACCGGCTCCCCGGCCTGGGGCGGGCCGGAGGGGGCCGGGGGCGGGGGCGCCGCGGCACCCGGAGCCGCGGGCGCCCGAGCGGGCCCGGGCTCGCGGCTCGCCGGGGGCGGCTCCGCGCGCTCCG
>DAOULG010000031.1:0-31804 GCA_034420495.1 Dehalococcoidia bacterium | reverse complement strand
TCCCTTCGCGCGGCGCGGCCGGACCGGCCCCGGCTCCCCGCCCGCGCCGAGGATAGCGGACGCCGCACGTTGGGCACACCGGCGCGGCCGCGACGCGCCGGCACGAGGGCTCTCGCGCCGGCTCCGGGCCCCCTCTTCCCGCCCCGGCGCGACGCCGCGGTCGGGGCCGGAGCGCGGAGCGCCGCCGCGCGGCCGGGGCGGCCCGGCGCTCCTGGGACCGACGATCGCAGAGGGGGGAGAGGCCCCACGGCCTCTCCCCCCTCCGTGTCCGCCGCCCGGCCTGCGCCGGACGCCGGGGTGGGCCTCGCCGCTAGGCCGGGACGGCCTCGTCGAGGTAGATGCTGCTGTTCCCGCCGACGCGCAGCGGCGCCCCGAACTTGTTCTCGTAGTACGAGTTCGCGGATCCGCGGCTGATGAAGTACCCCGCGGGGGGGTCGTTGTGCATGATCTCGACCACCGGCCAGTAGGCCATGCTGCGCTGCTCCGGGTCGAGCGTGGCGCGGGCGGCCTTGAGCGCGGCGTCGAAGTCCTGGTTGTCGTAGTAGCCGCTCGGGTGATCCGAGAGGTACCACTGCAGCTGCGTCGCCGGCTCGCGGATCGCCTGCGAGGAGAACGTGCTCCACAGCAGGTGGTCGTGCTCCGCGCGGCCGTAGAGCTGCTCCCGCCAGAGGTTGGTCTCGACGGGGTTGAGCTGGATGTTGATGCCGACGTCGTCCCACATCCCGGCGCACGCCTCCGCCCAGGGCTTCTGCTCCGGGGTCTGCTCGAAGAGCGTCGTCGCGACGAGGCCGTCGAGCCCGTTCTCGAAGCCCGCGTCCTTCAGGTACTGCCGCGACGTGTCCGGGTCGTAGCCCCACGGCTTGAGGTTCGGGTTGTGGCCCGGGGTCGCCATGTGCAGGATCTGGCCCTGCATCACCTCCGAGCTGTTCGCCATGATCGTCTCGTTGATCGTGTCGTAGTCGATGGCGTGGATGATGGCGAACCGCACCCGCAGGTCGGAGGTCGGCGCCTTGAACGGGCTCATGTCCCAGCTCCACGAGGTCGTCGGCGGGACCTGCACGATGGTGCTGTTCGGGAGCCCCCCGAGCCGCACCTGCTCCGCGATCGGGATCCGGAACGCGACATCGAGATCGCCGACCTCGTAGGCGGCGAGTCGCGTCGTCGTCTCGGTGATCTCCTCGAGCCGGACTTCGGTCATCCCCTCGGTACCCCGCCAGGAGGTGGGGCTCTCCCGGAGCACGGTCGTCTGGTCGCGGATGTAGCTCTCGATCACGTACGAGCCGGTGCCGACGGCGTTGACGGCCGCCCACTCCGGTCCCTTGGCGGGATCCTCGAAGATGTGCTTCGCGAACTGCTGCTGCAGCGTCGTGCGCCGCGGGAGCTCCGGGTCGGTGTCCGCCGTGATGATCGCGATGGTGCGGTCGTCGATGATCTCCGCCGACTCCTCGGTCGAGACGCGTGCGACGAGGTTCGATTTGTTGTCCGGGTTCTTAATATATGTCTGGGCGAACTGCACGTCCGCCGCGCTGAACGCGACGCCGTCCGACCACTCGGCCTCGCGCAGGGTGTAGACCCACCGCCTCGGGTTGGCGGAGTCGAGCTCCCAGCTCGTGGCGAGGCCGGGCTGAAGCCCGGCGTTCTCGTCCAGGCGCACCAGCTGGTCGAAGACGCCCGTGTACATCGGCCCGGTGTTCACCGTGGAGTTCGGGTCGAGGTTCGGCACCGAGCGCGACGAGATGCCGACCGTGAAGCTCCCGGTCTTGCGGGCCGGCGTCGCGGGTGCGGCGGCCGTCGTCGCCGCGGGGGTCGCGGCAGGGGCGGCGGCCCCCTCGTCGTCGTCGTCGTCGCCGCACCCGATGACGGCGGCCGTTGCGAGACCGACGCCGCCCAGCGCCGCACCGCGCAGCAGGGAGCGCCTCGAGATGCGATCCACCCACAGCCGTTCCATTGCGCAACCTTCCCCTCGCGGCGCCGCTTCTCGGCGCGTCCCGGCGCAAATATAACAGAGCGGCATAGCATGTCTAGTTCACGTGAGGATCACTGTGGGCGCGGCCCCGCGCCCCCTAGACCTCGTAGCGCGCCAGATCCTCAGCCAGCTCGATGCCCGGGAGCGAGGAGGGCTCGGGAGCGGAGGCGTGGTCGTAGTGAGTGACGAGCACGCGCGTCGTGCCGGGCAGCCGCCCGCGCAGCTCGCGCACGTCGTCCCACTCGAAGTGGCCGCGCTCCCGGGCGCCGCCGCACTCGACGATGAGGAGGTTCGAGCCGCGCGCGAGGTCGTCGATGGCCGGCGTGAGGCGGGCGTCGCCCGTGTAGGCGAGGGTGCGGCCGCCCGCACGGATGCGGTAGCCCAGGGCGGGGAGCGGGGGGGCGTGCTCCACAGCGATGCACTCGACCTGCACGTCCCCCCAGGCGAAGGAGTCGCCGCCCGCGCGCTCGAACCAGCGCAGGCGCGGGTCGTCCGGGCCGGGCAGCCGCGGCGAGGGTCCCACGAGCTCGCCGATCCGCGCCCGGATCCCGGGCGGGCCGGCGATGGCGAGCGGGCGCTCGTGGAGCCGCTCGCCGTGCTCCGTCACGACGCCGAGCAGCAGCAGGTCGATGCCCCCGATGTGGTCGGAGTGCGCGTGCGAGAGCAGCACCAGGTCGATGTCGTCCGGATGCCCGCCCAGCCGGTAGAGGTGCGCCAGCGTCTGCGGCGGGCAGTCGAGGAGGAGGCGACCCTCCAGCAGGAAGCCCGACCAGTAGCGACCGTGCGAGAAGGCGTGGCCCGATCCCAGGCAGTCCAGGCGAAGAGGCGGGATCGCGGCCGCCTACTCCACCCCGAGCAGCCGGCGCCCGGCGCCGACCGTCTCCGGCGTGTCGAGATCGATCCTCACGACCGGCTCATCGTCCATCGCCACCAGGGCCGGCGCGTGGCGCTCCCGGAGCCCGCGGATCCCCTGCGTCTCCTCCGTCACCGCGGCGAGCTCGCCCAGGAGCTCTCCCGCGAGCACGAGCGGGTGCCCGGCGCGGCCCTCGAAGCTCGGCTGCACGATGGCGGCCCCCGAGGAGCGGAGCTCCCCGACGAGCCGGTCGACGATCGCCGCCCGCGTGGGCTGGTCGACGTTCTGCACGACGATCGCCTCCGGCGGCTCGCGCCCCGGGGCTCCGAGAGCGCGCGCGCCAGCCGCGAGGGAGGTGGCGCGCCCCTGCGGCCACTCCGGGTGGAAGACGCAGTAGCGTCCGCGCTCGCCGAGCGATCGGCGCACCTCCTCCGCGCGGGCGCCGGTCACCACCACGATGTCGTCGACCACGGAGCGATCGAGCTCGTCGAGCTCCCACTCGATCAGCGTGCGATCGCCCCAGCGGAGCAGCGGCTTCGGCTCTCCCATGCGTCGGGAGGCTCCGGCTGCGAGCAGGAGCGCCGCGATCGTCACCGCCCGACCGCCCCTAGTCGGCGAGGCGCCCGAGCGCGCGCAGCACGCGCTCGGGGGTCGCCGGCATCTCCGTCACGCGCACGCCGAGCGCGTCGTGGATGGCGTTGGCGATCGCCGCGCCCCCGGCCGTGATCGAGGGCTCGCCGACGCCGCGCGCGCCGTACGGCCCCTCCTCGGAGGGGACCTCGACGATGACCGAATCGATGTCCGGCGTGTCGGCGGCCGTCGGCATCCGGTAGTCGAGCAGCCCGGCGTTCCGCAGGCGGCCCTCCGCGTCGTAGAGGTACTCCTCGGAGAGGCCGATGCCGATCCCCATCCCCGTCCCGCCCTCCATCTGGCCCTCCACGGAGAGCGGGTTGATGGCGTAGCCGGCGTCCTGCACGGTCGCCCAGCCGGTGAGCGTGACGGTGCCGCTCACCGTGTCCACCTCGAGCTCGGCAAGCTGCGCGGTGAAGCCGGGCGCCTGCACGCGCGCGGAGATCGCCCCCTTGCCGACGATCGGGGTGTAGAGCGAGCCGAACCCCGTCGTGATCGCGGCGAGGCGGCGGAAGGTGAGCGCCCGGTCGGGGGATCCGGCGACCTGCACCTCGCCCTCACCGAGCACCATGTCGGCCGGGTTCGCCTCAAGCTGGTCGGCGGCGATCGAGAACATCTGCTCCCGGAGGTCGATGGCGGCCTCGCGCACCGCCCGCCCCATCGTGATCGTCGTCTTGGAGCCGGCCGCGATACCGGCGTACGGGGCCGTCCGGGTGTCGCCGGTGTTGACGGAGATCCGCTCGACCGGGATCGCGAGCTCCTCGGCGACGATCTGCGCGAAGCTCGTGTTGACGCCGGAGATGTCGTTCACGCCGACGACGGCGTTGACCGTGCCGTCCGAGTTGAGCATCAGCTCGCAGGAGGCCGGCTGCAGTCCGCCGAGCCAGCCCGAGACCGCCAGGCCGACGCCCACCTTCGTCGTCCCGGTCGACCGCGCGCGCGCCGCCTCGCGCCCCGTCCAGATCGGATGCCGGGCGGCCGCCTCGATCGTCTCGACCATGCCGATCGCCGGGAAGGGCTTCCCGGAGGCCATCTCGTCGCCCGTGTGGACGGCGTTGCGGAGCCGGACCTCGGCCGGGTCGAGCCCGACCCCGAGCGCCATCGCGTCCACCTGCTGCTCCATGGCGTGGGTGATGTTGTGGATGCCGGGGGCGCGGATGGCGCCGACCGAGACGTGGTTGGTCAGCACCTCGTAGCCGTCGGTGCGCAGGTGCGGCCAGCGGTAGAAGGAGGAGATCAGCAGCGCGCCGGCGGCGACGGGCGCCCCGGGGAAGGCCCCCGCGTCGTAGATCACCCGCGCCTCGAGGGCGGTGAACTCGCCCTCCCTGGTGATGCCGCTCCGGAGCCGCACCACCGAGCCGGGCGTGGGCGTCGCCGCGAGCAGGTCCTCGCGCCTCGTGAAGACGAGCTTGACGGGGCGCCCGGCGACGAGCGTGCAGGCCGTGGCGATCGTCGCGCTCTGGATCATCTTCCCGCCGAAGCCGCCGCCGAGCTCGCACCCGACGACGCGGAGCTTCGTCTCGGGGAGCTTGAAGAGGCGCATCAGCGTGTCGCGCACGTGGAACTGCCCCTGCGTCGAGGTCCAGACGGAGACCTCGCCGGTGGCGGGGTCGTAGGAGGCGACCGTGGCGTGGGGCTCGATGTAGCCCTGGTGGACCAGGGCCGCGCGGTAGCGGCGCTCGACCACGAAGTCGGCGCGCGCGAAGCCCTCGTCGAGGTCGCCGCGCTCGAACGAGAGGTGCGAGGCGATGTTGGTCGCGCGGCCCTCGGCCTCCTCCGATCTCACGTCGATGGTGACGTGCGCGTCCTCCTCCGTGTGGTCGATGTCGGAGACCGGGGACCGCGCCAGCGGGGAATCGGGCTCCATCGCCGCCTCCATGTCGAGGACGGCGGGGAGCACCTCGTAGTCGACGCGCACGAGCTCCGCGCCCTCCTCGGCGGAGGAGTAGCTCTCGGCGAGCACGGCGGCGACGGGCTGCCCCGCGAAGACGGCCTCGCGGTCGGCGAAGAGCGCATCGGCGCGGTTGGAGGCGCCGCGCGCGGGGTTGCTCCCGTCGCGGCTGGCGCGCGCGAGGTCGTCGGCGGTGACGACGGCGACCACGCCCGGGTGCGCCAGCGCGGCCGCCGTGTCCAGGGCGGTGATGCGCGCATGCGGGTGCGGGGAGAGCACCAGGCGCGCGTGGAGCATCCCCGGGAGCTGGACGTCCGCGGCGTAGACGCTGCGGCCCGTCACCTTGTGGAGGCCCTCGAGGCGCGGCTCCCGCTCGCCGACCGCGTTGTAGCGCGGGCGCTCGATGGTCGTCATGATCCCCTCCTCCGATCGGGCCCCCGGGCCGCGATCCCCCTCACGCTCAGGCCCCGGCCGCCGGCGCCTGAGCGACGCTCTCGATGGCGTCCACGATCTTCTGGTAGCCCGTGCAGCGGCAGAGGTTGCCGGCGATGCCGTCCCGGATCTCGGCGCGCGTCGCTCCGGGCACGCGCTCCAGCGTGGCGACGCCCGCGAGGATCATGCCGGGGATGCAGAAGCCGCACTGCACGGCCCCGTGCTCGACGAAGGCGCGCTGAAGCGGGTGCAGCTCGCTGCCGTCGGCGAGCCCCTCGATGGTGCGGACCTCGAGGCCCTCCGCCTCCGGCCACAGCATCAGGCAGGAGGTGACGATGCGGCCGTCCACCAGCATCGTGCAGGCGCCGCAGTCGCCGGTGCCGCATCCCTCCTTCGCCCCCGTGAGGTGCAGCTCGTCGCGGACCACCTCGAGCAGCGTGCGGTTGGGCTCGGCGTGGATCTCGTGCCGGCGCCCGTTCACGCTGAGCCGGTGCGTCTGCCTCGTCATCGCGATCCTCTCCCGGGCCGGCGGGCTAGCCGCGCGCCCGCTCGGCGGAGCGCCGCACGCTCGCGCTCGTCATCGTCTCCACCAGGTAGCGGCGGAAGGCGACCGATCCGCGCACGTCGTCGATAGGCGTCGCCTCGGTCGCGGCCAACCGTCCGGCCTCGGCGGCGGAGGACTCGGTGAGCTCGCGACCCACGAGCGCGCGCTCGGCGCGCTCGGCGCGGATGACGGTCGGCGCCACCGCGCCGAGCGCGATGCGCGCCTTCGCGACGACGCCCCCGGCGAGCTCGAGATAGCTCGCCACGCCCACGACCGCGATGTCCATCACCTTGCGGGGCGTGTGGCGCTCGTAGTGCGATCCGGCTCCCGCGGGCGGCGCCGGCACGACGAAGGCGGTCACGATCTCGCCGGGCTCCAGGGTGGTCTGCCCGGGACCGGCCCAGAGCTCGTCGATGGCGACCTCGGACTCGCCGCCCGGTCCGGCGATCTGCGCGCGGGCGCCGAGGGCGACGAGCGGCGGCGAGGTGTCGGCGGAGGGCGCCGCGTTGCAGACGTTGCCGCCGATCGTCGCCGCGTTCCGGGTCTGGTAGGAGCCGACCACGGCGGCGCCGTCGGCGAGGCCCGGGAAGCGCTCCCGGACGGCCTCGTGATCGGCGATCTCCTGCATCGTCGCGCGGGCGCCGACGCGGAGCGATCCGTCCGGAAGGACGCGGATGCCCCCGAGCTCGGGGATGGCGGCGAGCGAGACGAGCGCGGCGGGCCGGAGGTGGCCCTCCTTCACCTGCACCAGCAGGTCGGTCCCGCCGCCGAGCGGTCGCGCGCCCTCGCCGAGCTGGCGCAGCGACGCCACGGCCTCGGCGAGCGTCGCCGGCCGCGCATAGTCGAAATGCCGCATGGCGCTCCCCCGGTCGTGCAGTGCTCGCGGGTCACCGCCGCGCGCCAGTCTACTCCGCGTCCGCCCCTCCCCGCTCGGTTCGGGCACGCCAGCCGGCCACGGCGTTGCGGACGGCGGCCGCCGCGAGCACCGAGCAGTGGAGCTTGGAGCGGGGCAGGCCGCCCACGGCGGCGGCGTAGTCCTCGCGCGCCAGCGCCTCCGCCTCCTCGACGGTGCGCCCGGGGAGCATCTCGGTCGCCGCGGAGGAGGTCCCGATGGTGGCCGGGCAGCCGGAGGCGAGGAAGGAGGCGCCGGCGATGCGGCCGTCCTCGATGCGGAGGAAGAGCCTCAGGGAGTCGCCGCAGACGGGGTTGACGACGTGGGCGTCGGCGTCGGCGTCGGGCATCTCGCCGGCGTTGCGGGGGTGCTCGAAGTGGTCGATCAGCGTCGCGCTGTAGTGCTCGGCGTCCACGGGCGCCATTGTCGCACGCGCCGCGCGGGGCGCCGCGCCTCCGCCTCCGGGCGCCGCGCTCACGACGGCGCCTCCGGCGCCGCGGCGAGGCAGCGCAGGGATCCGAGGGGCGCCTGCCGCGCCGCGACGAGCGCGCGCACGCGTCCGAGGCCGGCGGGGTCGACGAGGACCTCGGCGGCGCGCCTCAGGCGCGCGAACTCGGCGACGTCTCCGGCCATCTCGCTCCGGGCGGCAACCACCTCTTCGCCGATGCCGAGGGCCATGAGCGCCTCCGCCTGCGTGACGGTCGGGGCGACCGCGAGACCCTCGTCCGCGAAGGCGCGCGCGAGCGCCCCGAGGTCGACGTGGGCGGTCAGATCCGCCAGGCCGGGTCTCGTGAGCGGATCCGCCTGGTACGCGTGGTTGCGGATCGCCACGAGGGTCCCCTCGCGCCGCCAGGGGGCGTAGAGATGGGCGCTCTTGTAGCCGTAGTCGAGAGTGAGGAGGTAGCCGCGTCCGAGCCGCCGGGCGAGGGCGCCCGCGACGCCCGGCGCGGCGAGCGAGGCCTCCTGGCGGCATCCCGCCGCGGGCTGCACGCCGATCCGGGCGAAGTGGCGCGCGAGCGCGTCGGTCGACGGCGGTCCCGGCTCGAGCGAGAGGCCGCCCCCGGGGCCGCGCCGCACGTGCCACTCGACGAGCGCGTCCGGGTCGCCCTCGTCGCCCGCCGGCCGGCCGACCAGGTGCACGGGGAGGGCGTCGAAGAACTCGTTGGAGTAGATCACGCCCGTCACGGCCCCCGGCTCCCGCGTCCACTCCGCGAGCAGCGCGTGGCGCGCCTCCAGGCCGAGCCCGGAGAGCGCGGCGCGCTGCTCCTCCACCCGGCGGCGGAAGCCGTCGAGCAGCAGCGGGCGCGCGGCCGCGAAGCAGTCCGCGTGGTGCCGGCGGAGCGCGTGGAGAATCGAGATCGCGAGCGCGGCGGAGCCGGCCCCCACCTCCACCAGCTCGAAGCGCCCGGGGCGTCCGAGCAGCTCCCAGCACTCCGCTACCTGGCGCGCCCAGAGCAGGCCGAAGAGGGGATGGACCTCCGGCGAGCTCTCGTAGTCGCCGCCGGCGCCCCAGCCCAGGCCGGCGCGGGCGTAGTAGCCGTGCTCGGGATGGCCGAGCGCGATCTCCATGAAGCGGGCGAAGGGGATGGAGCCGCCGGCCTCGGCGATCGCCTCCGCGATCGCGAGCGCGGCGGGTGTGGGCGGCTCCCGCGATCCCGCCCCGCCGTCTTCGGCCGGCGACCCCGGGGCGGCCGCGTCGCTCACGGGCCGACGGGATCAGCGCCCGGGCGCGGCGAGCCCGGCGGGCCGCCGCGCCCTACCTGCCGGCGGAGCGCGCACGCTCGCGCTCGTGGGCGCGCGCCGCGCGGAGGGCCTCCGCGACCGTGTGCGCGTCGGGGGCCGCGGGGCGGTGGCGGACGTAGGCCTCGAGGTCGGGGATCGCCTCGGCGTAGCGCTCCGAGCGCTCGTGCAGCAGCCCGCGCTCCCGGATCCCGTCGAGGTCCCAGGGGAAGAGGGCGAGTTGCAGCTCGAGGGCGCGGCCCCGGCGCTCCTCGTCGCCGTCCTCGATCGCCAGCGCCTTGAGCGTCAGGATCATCCGCTGCAGCACCTGGCGCGCCGTGATCGCCTCGAGCACGTGGGGCGCCGCGAGGGTGCGCCCCCCGTAGATGCTCCGCACCATCCGGCGGCAGTCCGCGACGGAGAGCAGCCGCCCCCCGGCGAAGACGTCCACCAGGGTCGTCGCGCCGGCCGCCCCGTCCCCGTCGCCGCCCGCCTCCGGCGGATCTCCGCCGGGCCGGGGCGGCGCGCCGAGGCGCGCGATGACGTGGCCGGGCAGTCCCACGATGTCGGTGGGCAGCCCGGCGCGGCGGCCCACCTCCGCGTAGAGCACGGCGAGGGTGATCGGCATGCCGCGGCGCTCGTCGAGGACGTCCGGGAGCAGCAGCGCCTCGACCGATCCGGCGTGCTGCTCGTCGCCGCAGAATCCGAGTTCGTCGAAGAGCAGCTCGTGGAGCGGCGCGGCGCGTGCCGGAAGCGGATCGCCCGCGGTCGACGCCAGGCGGCGCCGCGCCTCCTCGGCGATGCGCGCGATGCGCTGCTCGTAGTCGGAGACGTCGAGGCCCGGGCGCTCGGAGAGCGCGATGAGCAGGGCGCCGCGCGCGAGGGGCACCTCGTCGGGGGGGCCCTCCGTGGCCGTCCGGAAGAGGGCGCAGGCGTCCCGCGCCGCCTCCCCGCCGCCCGCGCCGCTCACCGGCCCCGCTCCATCGGTGTGCGGTCCTCGGCCCGCGGGCGCGAGAGGGAGAATCCCTCGGAGATCCCGATCTTGAGCATCGTGACGAGCACCAGGAGGATGGCGCCGGCGACGCGGACGTGGGGCTCGCCGAGGGCGTAGGCGATGGGCGCGAAGGCCAGCAGCGCCACCATCCCGCCGGCGCGCCGCGAGTGGAGCAGCAGCTTGAGGCCGAGCGCGCCCGACGTCGCGATGAGCCCGGTGAGCGGCGAGAGCGCGTAGAGCGCGCCGGTCGCCGGCGCGGTGCCGTTCCCGCCGTGGAAGCGCAGGAAGGGCGAGTAGTCGTGGCCGGCCACCGCGGCGAGTCCGGCGGTGACGGCGCCGACGTCCCCCACCCCCGCGAGGTAGGCGATGCCGACCGCCGCCGACCCCTTGGCGATGTCGATGATCACCACGACCATGCCCGCGCGCCGCCCGATGCTGTCGAGCACGTTCATCGCGCCGGGATTGCCGGATCCGATCGTGCGGATGTCCTGCCCGGTGAGCCGGTGCACGAGCAGGTAGGACGTCGGGAAGGAGCCGAGCAGATAGGCGACGACGACGACGACGGCGAGCGTCACGAGTGCCTCCCGCCCGGCGATCATACGGAGGCGCCGTCACTCAGGACAACATCGCCGCCGGCGGCGGCCGGCTACGCCGGGTCGGCTCCGTGCCCGCTCGCCTCCTCCGGGGCCGGATCCGGGTCCGGGGACTCGCGGGCCGGCCGCGGGCGCACCTCCATCAGCTCCTCGAACTGCGAGAGCTCGCGCGCGAGCACGGCGACACCGCAGTTCACGCAGAGCGCCGCGAGCCAGCGGGGGAGATGCAGGTAGGACCAGGGGACGTCGCGGACGCGGACGGCCGCGACGAGGCCGGGGATGACCTCCCGGGGCGTGAGGGAGCGCGGATCGAGCGAGACCTCGTCGAGGGCGCCCGCCGCGTCCTCGCCGTGCTCGGCCCGGCGGCGCAGCTCGGCCGCGAGCCGGCCCAGCAGCGCCCCGGCGACGGCGGCGAGCACGATCCACAGCGTCGACCAGAGCCACCTGAGCACGGGCGCAACTCCATCGGGCTGAGGCGGCGCGATGCGGCCGCCGGCGGGCCGAGCGCACCGTAGGCGAGCGCGTCGCGCGGGTCAACGGCCCCGAGCGGGGCGGGCCGCCCGCGCGCCCGGCCGGCCCTGTCCGCTTCCCCGCGGTGCGCTATGCTGCCCGGCGGCCGGTGTCACGACCCCGCGCCGGCGGCCCGCCTGCGCCTCCGGGGCCGCTGCGGGAGACCGGTGCCTGTCCCCCGTCCAGGGCGCTCCTCGCAGCTCGGAGCCGCGCGGCGACCCCGGGGTGCGATCGGAGTGTCGGCTGCGCAGATTCTCGGCGACGGGGGGCGCCCCGCGCGGGCTCTTCTACGGCTGGGTCGTCGTCGGGGCCGGGACGGCGTCGGCCTTCTCGGCCGTCGTCTTCTTCAACCCGATCCTGGGAGTCTTCGTCTCCGAGCTGCACGCCGAGTTCGGGTGGAGTCGCGCGGAGCTCGCGCTCGCGATCACGATCGGCAGCGTCGCCGCGGGCCTGGGCGGTCCGCTCGCCGGCTGGGCCGTCGACCGCTGGGGCGGGCGCTGGGTGATCGCGGGCGGTTCCGCCGTGCTCGTGCTCTGCCTGGTGCTCCTCGCCGAGATGAGCGAGCTCTGGCAGCTCTACGCGCTCTACTCCACCGGCCGCGCGATCTCCTTCGCGGCGCTGGCGAGCGCCGCCTATGTGGCGGTCTCGAACTGGTTCTTCCGGCGCCGCGGCCTCGCCGTCGGGATAGTCGCGGCGGGCTCCCGCGCCGGGATGGCGGTGCTGCCGCTGCTGGTCGCCGTCGTCATCGCCGGGACCGGCTCGTGGCGGGTCGGGTGGCTCGCCCTCGCCGGCGTCGCCGCCGCGATCGGCGTCCTCCCCTCGCTGCTCCTGATGCGCCGGCGGCCGGAGGACATGGGGCTGCGCCCCGACGGCGACGCCGAGCCGGGCGGCGGGGACGGCGGCTCCGCCGCGGCCGAGGTCGACCTCGCGCTCGACTACGACCTGAGGCGGGCGCTCGGCACCCGCGCCTTCTGGCTGATAGGGATGGCTCTCGCCTTCGCGATGTTCGCCCAGGGATCGGTGAACTTCCACCAGATCCCGTATCTGGAGGATCAGGGTCTCTCGCGCACCCACGCGGCGCTCGTCGTCTCCGTCTTCTCGGCGATCGGCGCGCTGGGGGGCCTCGCGGGCGGCCTGCTCTCCCAGCGGCTGCGCATGCGGTGGACGATGGCGCTCTCCCTGGTCGGGATGGCGGGCGGCATGCTGCTGCTGCTCACCGTCGGGAACCTCGCCGAGGCGCTCGCCTACGCGGTGATCTACGGCTTCTTCTTCGGATCGAACTTCACGCTCGTGCAGGCCATCTACGCCGACTACTTCGGGCGGCGCTCGCTCGGGCTCATCCGGGGGGCCTTCCAGCCGGTGCAGCTCGCCATGAATGCCGCCGGCCCCTTCGTGGCGGGCCTCTGGTTCGACCGCACCGGCTCCTACGCGGCGCCCTTCGCGCTCTTCGCGCTGCTCTTCCTCGTCGCCGCCGCCGCGGTGGCGCTGGCGAGCTACCCGCGGCGCGCCGCGCCCGGCGCGGGCGGCTAGCCGGAGCCCCCGGCCGGCCCCGCCCGGCGCGCGGCGGGGGCGGGGTGCCGGAATTGTCAAGGTGAGTTGACTTCTTCGCGGATCCGTGCTTGTATCCCGGTGCGGACGCCCGGGCGTTGCGGGGCGTCGCCGCCGCGGGGGTGATCTCGATGGGGCCGCTCGCCGATCTGGAGATGCGCCCGCTCGCCGCCGAGTTCATCGGCGCCTTCGTCCTCGTCTTCGCCGGCGCCGGCTCGATCATCGTCTTCAGCGGCAACGCGGCCGGGGTGGTGGTGATCGCGCTCGCGCACGGCCTCGCGATCGCCGTGATGGTCTCGACTCTGGGCCACATCTCCGGGGGGCTCTTCAACCCGGCGCTCACCGTCGGCCTCTGGGTGACGCGGCGGCTCGGCACGCTGACGACGGCGGGCTTCGTGCTCGCCCAGCTCGCGGGGGCCGCCGTCGCCGCCTGGGGCCTGCTGCTGCTCTTCCCCGAGGCGCAGCGCGAGGCGGCGAACCTCGGCGTGCCCGAGCTGGGCCCGGCGACGAGCTTCGCGCAGGGCGTCGGCCTCGAGGCGGTGATGACGCTCATCCTGATGCTCGTCGTCTTCGGCACGGCGCTCGACGGACGCGGTCCGAGGGTCGGCGGCTTCGCGATCGGGCTCACGATCACGCTCGACATCTTCTTCGGCGGACCCCTGACGGGGGCGGCGATGAACCCGGCTCGGGCCTTCGGTCCCGCGCTGGCGCAGCTCTCCTGGGACAGCCACCTCGTCTACTGGATCGGACCGCTGATCGGCGCCGTGGCCGGCGCGCTCATCTACCACTACGTCTTCATGCCCGGGGAGGAGGAAGAGGCCGCCGCCGCCGCGTGAGTGCGCGGTGGGCTGCGAGCCCACCCACAGACACCAGCATCTGCCCCACCCAATACCCCCGCCGCGCGGCAGATGTCTGGTCAGAGAGCGGGCCCCTGTGGCCCGCTCTCGCTTCCTCCGGGAGCCCCGGCCGCCGGGCCGGAGGCGCGGCTCCGAGCGGGGGAGAGCGGCCTAGCGACCGGTCGAGCCGTGTCCCCCGGCCCCCCGCGCCGTCGCGTCGAGCTCGGGGACGACCCTCCAGCCGACGGGCTCCAGGCGGGAGACCACGAGCTGCGCGATGCGATCGCCGTCCCGGAGCACGTGGCCCTCGGCGCCGGGGAGGCAGTACATCGTCACGAAGAGCTCGCCCCGGTAGTCCGCGTCGAGCGTCCCGAGGGTCGCCATCACGCCGAGCAGCGAGAGCCCGGAGCGGGGTCGCAGCTGCACGTCCACCCCGGCGGGGGCGGCGACGGCGATCCCGGTGGGGACCAGGGTGGGCGACTGGCGGAGCCGCAGCGAGGCGCCGTCGAGGCAGGCGTGCACGTCGTAGCCCGACGCCAGCGGGCTCTGGCGCTCGGGGAGGCGGGCGCCCGGCCGCAGCAGCACGACCTCGCAGCTCGGAACCCCGGCGCGGGGCTCCCCCCCGGGTGCCCTCGCGCCCGTCTCGCGGCTGCTGCTGCGCCCGGTGGTGGTCATCGCCGTGAACCGTAGCGGACGCGCCGGCCCTCCGGGCTGCCCGCTGCCCACAGACCATCGACGGCGTGCGAACGCCGGGGCGGGGCCGCAGGAGCCGCGGCGGGGGCTCTAGGTGGACTGGCGCTCGCGGGCGCGGGCGATGCCCTTCCCCTTCTTCGGGGTCAGCACCTCGAGGGGGTAGATCGCCTTCTTCAGCATCTCGCGCGGGGGGTCGATGTAGATCGCCGCCCAGCCGCACGCCTCCTCGCACAGGCGGCAGCCGACGCACTTCTTCGCGTCGACGATCGTGACCCCGTAGAAGTCGTGGCTGTTGGGCGCGTCGGAGAGCGAGAGGGCGTCGAAGGGGCAGATGTTGATGCAGAGCTCGCACCCGGAGCCGATGCAGTTCTCCTCCACGACCTTCGCCAGGGGGAGCTCGCGCCGGGGGAAGGTGCGGCAGACGTCGCCGACCTCGTCGAGGATCGACTCCGGCGGGCAGACGGCCCCGCACGCGCCGCAGTCGATGCAGAGCTCGGGATCGATGACGTGGAGCTCATCCCTGAGGCCGGTGATCGCCTCGACGGGGCACTTCAGGGTGCACGCCGTGCAGCCGATGCAGGTCTCGATGATGGTGTAGGCCACGGGCCCCCCTGCGGCGCGGGCGATCCCCTCCGGGATGCGGTCAGGCTAGCATCGGCGGGTACCGCCAGCAAGAACGGCGGCGGGTGGCGCGGGCGGCCGCCCCGCCGCGCGGCGCTGGTAGCATTCGGGCGCGGAAGGGGCGACGGGTGGCGGTCACCATCGGCGCGCACGTCTCCAGTTCGGGCGGCATCTACACGGCGGTGGAGCGCGCCGTGGCGATCGAGGCGGAGGCGATCCAGATCTTCCCCAGCGCGCCGCAGATGTGGCGGCCCACCCGGCACAGGCCGGAGGCCGTCGCCCGCTTCCGGGAGCTGCGCGAGCAGCACGGCATCGCCCAGGTGTGGCTCCACAACATCTACCTCGCCAATCTCGCGGCCGAGAATCCGGACCAGCTCGAGAAGTCCGTCGACTCGGTCGCGAACGCGCTGCGGGTCGCCGAGGCGATCGGGGCCGACGGCGTCGTCCTGCACACCGGCTCGCATCGCGGCCGCGGCTTCGACGCCGTGGTCGAGCAGGTCGTCGATGCGCTCGAGCGGACTCTCGAAGCGGCGCCCGGGGAGGCCCTGCTGGTGCTCGAGAACACGGCCGGGCAGGGCGGCACGATCGGCGCGCGGTTCGAGGAGGTCGGAGTGCTCCTCCGCGCCGTCGGTTCGGAGCGGCTCGCGCTCTGCTTCGACACCTGCCACGCATTCGCCGCCGGCTACGACGTCGCCCGTCCCGAGGGGCTCGATGCCACCGTGGAGGAGGTCGCGCGGGAGGTGGGACTCGAGAGGCTCGCCGTCGTCCACGCCAACGACGCCATGATGGAGCTGGGAAGCGGCCGGGACCGCCACGAGAACATCGGCGACGGCCACATCGGGCTCGACGGATTCCGCGCCCTGATGGCGCACCCGGCCTTCTGCGATCGCGCCTTCATCCTGGAGGTGCCCGGGATCCCCCCCGAGGGGGGAGGGAAGGCCGACGGCCCCGACCTGGAGAACGTCCGCCGCCTGCGGGCGCTCCTCTAGGGGCGGCGCCCTACGCCGACGGGCGGACCCGCCGGGCGTAGCCGGCGAGGCTCAGGAACTCGTCCTCCCAGTGGAGGAGCTCCACCAGGATCTCCCGCGTGAGGGCCCCGGTCTTCACCGGGATGCCCTCCGCCTCGAAGCGCTCGACGAGGTGCAGCGACATCGAGGCGTGATCCATCTCGGGGTCGCCGAGCTCGTAGCGGACCGCCCGTTCGAGCTCCATCATCAGGTCGACCAGCTCGGCGGGCACGAAGCCGCCGAGCTCCTCGGAGACCTGCTCGGCGATCCAGTTGGCGCCTTCCTCGGCGATGCGCGGGGGCAGCGCGCCGGCCTCTCCCGCTCCCGGCTGCGGGGGCATCGCGCCGCCCGCGGCTACTGCAGGACCCCCTCGGCGACGAGATCGGCGATCTCGTCGGCCGAGAGGTCGAGCAGGTCGAGGGCCACCTCGAATGTGTGCTCGCCGAGCATGGGCGCGGCGCGGTCGAGCCCGACCGGGCTCTCCGACATCCGCCAGCCCGGCCCGTCGTACCAGCGCAGGCCGGCCTCGGCGTGCTCGAGCTGCACGAAGTAGCCCCGCTCGCGCAGGTGCCGGTCCTCGAGCACCTCGCGCGCGTTCTGCACCAGCCCCGCCGGGATGCCGGCGCCCTGGAGCCGGCGGACCAGCTCCTCCCCCTCCTGTCCGGCGGCCCAGGCCGCGATCAGGGGATCGAGCTCGTCCTGGCTGGAGAGGCGGTCGGCGACCGTCAGGAAGCGCGCATCCTCCGTCCACTCGGGGTGGCCGCAGATCTCGGCGGCGAGGGTCCGCCACTGCCCCTCGTCGAGGCAGGCGAGCGCCACCCAGCGGTCCGATCGATCGGTGGTGTCGCGGGTGCGGTAGGCGCCGTGCGGCGCGGCGTAGGGGACGCGGTTTCCCGCGCGCACGTACGCCCCGCCCCCGTTGTCGTGCACGAAGAGCGGCATCGACATCGCGGCGACGGAGGACTCGTCCTGCGAGACGTCGATCATCTGTCCCTCGCCGGTCGCGCGCGCGTGGCGGAGCGCGGCGAGCGTGGCGATGTAGGCGTGCATCGGGTTGACGACGTAGTCCGGGTAGTTGGTCCCGACCCCCACCGGCCGGTTCTCGGCGAAGCCGGCGAGGTAGTTCATCCCGCAGATCGCGGTGAGCATCGCGCCGAAGCCCTGGAAGTCCCTGTGGGGGCCGGTCGTGCCCATCATCGGCATGTAGACCGCGACGAGGCGCGGGTTCTCGCGCGAGACGGTCTCCCATCCCATGCCGACCTGCGTGACGGCGCGGTTCGTCATGTTGGTGAGCATCACGTCGGCCCAGCGCACGAGGATCAGCCCCAGCTCGTGGCCGCGCTCGGTCGTGAGGTCGATCGTCACGGAGCGCTTGTTCGCGTTGTAGTTGTTGAAGTAGCCGGAGAGGTTGTAGCCGCGGGCGCCGCGGGGACGCGGCGCCATGGCGCGCAGCCCGTCGATGCGCTTGACGGTCTCGACCTTGATCACGTCGGCTCCCGCGGCGGCGAGCGCCCGCCCGGCGATGGGGCCGGCGCCGAACCACGAGAGATCGAGAACCTTGACGCCGGCGAGCGGTTTCGCCGCGGGCGGAGCCGTCATGCCGTCACCTCCAGGGCTGCGATCTCGTCGGGCTCGAGTCCCGCCTCGGCGAGGACCTCCCCGGTGTGCTCGCCGAGCAGCGGGGCCGGGCGCCGGAGCGTGGCCGGCGTCGCCTGCAGGCGGAAGGGGAAGCCGGGGTAGCGGAGGCTCCTCCCCCGCGCGGCGTCCTCGATCTCCAGGAACCACTCGCGCGCGGCGAGGTGCGGGTCGGACGAGATGTCGGTCGGTGTCGCGATCAGTCCCACCAGCACGCGCCGCCGCTGCCCCTCCTCGTAGATGTAGCGCGCGGGGTGGGCGCGCATGAAGGCGGTGACCAGCTCCTCCAGGTGGTCGAGGAAGCGCTGCGTCTCCTCGCGGCTCTCCTCGTCGGTCAGCAGCCGCCGGAGGTTGGCGCCGTCCATCTGCGTCTGGATGAAGCTCCAGTGCGGCTCCCCCTTCAGGTCGCCGGCCTGCCCGTGCTCATCCATCATCTCGACCAGGCCGGCGAAGCCGGCGCCCGCCGTGCCGGTCGTCATGATGTAGACCATCCCCTCCGCGCACTCGTAGAGCCCGAACCCGGGGAGGTTCATCGGGTTGACCTGGCTCGCCTCTCCGAGGCGCTCGAGCACGGTGTCGCGGATGTCGTAGTTCTGCAGGGCGGTCTCCTGGGCGATGCTCAGCGCCTCCTGCATCGAGACCTCGACGAGCTGCCCGGGTCCGCCGAGATCGCGGTGGAGCAGCGCCGTCAGCGTCCCGGCCGCGGCATCCAGAGAGGCGCAGTGGTAGCCCTGGTGATCGGGCAGCGACTCCGGCGGGCCGCCGGGGAAGCCCGCGAGGTTCATCACCCCCGAGCTCGCGACGCCGACGATGTCGGCGTAGGCCCACTCGGCGTGGGGGCCGCTCAGGCCGAAGCCGGTGACCGAGGCGTGGACGAGGCGCGGGTTCGCCTCGCGCAGGTCGGCGTCGGTCAGCCGCAGCGCCCGCGCCTCATGGGGCCGCCACGACTCGAGAACGACGTCGGCGCCGGCCACGAGGCGGAGGAGCGCCGCACGTCCCCTGGCCTCCTCGAGGTCGAGCACCGCGCCCCGCTTGTTCGCGTTGAGCAGCAGGAACTGGAGACCGGCCTCCGGGGCCTCGACACCCGGAAGGGAGGGCCGGTAGAGGCGGGCGGGGTCGCCGCCGGGCGGCTCCACCTTGATCACGTCGGCCCCGAGGTCGGCGAGGAGCCGGCCCGCGTAGTGTCCGATCGGTCCGGTGATGTCGAGCACCCGCACGTCGGCGAGAGCGCCGCTCACGATCGCCCCCGGGAGCGTGCGTCATCCCCCCGAATCATGCGGGCCTCCCTGTGCGGCTCCGGCGACTGCCGGGCCGCGTGCGCACCGGGTGCAGGCGCCGCCCATTCTGTTGGCGGCCGTGTGGGCCGTCAACGAGGCGGCGACGGCGCCGGGATGGGCGCGCCGGACGTCCGGCTGCCGCCGGTCCGGGGCGGAGGGGGGCGCGGCGCCGGCCGGAGGCGGGGCGGGCGCGGCCCCTACGCCGGCCCCGGGGGCTCCCCGCCACCGAGGCCGAGCGTCTCGACGAGCTCCCGCCACTCGCGGGGGGCGAGCCCCGAGCCGGCGCGCAGCGCCTCCGCCTCCTCGCCGCGGCCGTCGAGCAGCGTCCGCACCACCTCCAGCGCTCCCCGTGAGAGGTGCGCTCCCCCGAGCCGGTAGTCGCAGAAGGCCTCGTGGGCGGCGGGGACCCAGCGCCTCACCACCTCGTCCAGGATCGTCTCGGCGTAGACGCGGATCTCGTACTGCGCGTGCGCATCCGCGCGGAGCGAGAGGAAGTGCAGCAGGTTGTGCAGATCGATCTTCCAGTACCACTGCGTGTAGAAGTTGAGGGAGATGCTCATGCGGGCGAGCTCGCGCGCGAGGCCGGAGCGGTCGGGATCGCGCGCGTCGCCGTCGGGGCTCTCGTTCAGGAACTCCTCGTAGCGGCCGTAGGCGCGCTCCGCATCCTCGCGCAGCAGGGAGAGCACGCGCGCCGCCTCGGCGCGCTCCAGCGGCTCGCCGCGGCCCTGGCGGTTGCTCGTCGACTGCGCGGCGACCTGCGCCTCCTCCGGGAGGTAGAACTCGCGGTCGAGGATCGAGTAGCGCGCCGAGTACTCGTTGACGTTCGCGGTCCGGTGCCGGATCCACTGCCGCGCCACGAAGATCGGCAGCTTCACGTGGAGCTTGATCTCGCACATCTCGAACGGCGTGGTGTGCCGCTGGCGCATCAGGTAGCGGATGAGACCGCGGTCCTGGGAGACGCGGCGGGTGCCGCGCCCGTAGGAGACGCGCGCGGCCTGGACGATGGCCCCGTCGTCGCCCATGTAGTCGACGACGCGCACGAAGCCGTGGTCGAGGACGGGGAAGGCGGAGTAGAGGATCTCCTCGAGTGCCGGCACCGTGACCCGCCGGGTCCCCTGGCGCTGCTCGCGCAGCGCTTCGATCTCGGCCTCCTGCTCCGGCGTCAGCCGCTCGTCGCCCGTGTCAGCACTCCCGCCCCGCCGCCGCCCCGGTCGGTGCATTCTATCGGTGCGCGGCGGGACCGCGCGCCCGTCGCCGCCGGCCCGGGACGGCGGCCGCGTCGGCTACGATTGCGCCATGGCGAGCGGGGCCGGCCGGATCCGCGGCGAGGTCGTCGAACGGCAGGAGCTGCTGGACGGCACCGTCCACCTGGTGCTCGAGGGCGTGTCGGGCCCGCTGCGCCTCTCCGCGACCTTCTCGTGGCGGCTCGCCGGCGAGGGTGAGCTCGCGCTCGGCGAGGGCGAGCTCACGCTGGAGGACGACTCGCCTGCCGGCGCCGCCCGCGAGCTCTACGCGCTGCTGGAGTCGGGGACGCTGGCGGTCGACCCGGAGTCCGGCGACCTGCGGATCGAGTGCCTCTACCTGGTGGACGGAGTCGTCGGCGAGTGGGAGGCGCTGGGCGGCGCCGGCCGGGAGCACGGGCGGCTGCCCTGCCGCTTCGAGGTCGCGGCCGCCGAGTGGCTCGGGGAGGTGAACGCCCCGGGGGGCGGGCTCGCGTAGCGGCGGGCTGCTATCCCTGGGCGTAGCGGCGGAAGACGGCGCTCGCGTTCTGGCCGCCCAGTCCGAAGGAGTTGGAGAGGACGGCGCCGAGCCCCGGAGCGCGCCGCGCCTCGTTGGGGACGATGTCGAGATCGCACTCCGGGTCGGGCACCTCGTGGTTGATCGTCGGCGGGATGCACTCCCGCGTGATCGCGAGCACGGAGGCGATCGCCTCGATGCCGCCCGCCCCCGAGACGAGGTGCCCCGTCATCGACTTCGTCGACGAGATCGGGATCGCGCGGGCGCGCTCCTCGCCGAGCGCGAGCTTGATGGCGGCGGTCTCGGTGCGGTCGTTCAGGGGCGTGCTCGTGCCGTGGGCGTTGATGTAGTCGATATCGGCCGGACCGACGCCGGCGTCCTCCATCGCGCGGAGCATGGCGAGGGACTGCCCCTCCGCGTCCGGCGCCGTGTCGTCCGTGGCGTCGAAGGACCAGCCGACGCCGGCGAGTTCGGCGTAGATCGGCGCCCCCCGCGCCCGCGCCCCGTCCTCCGTCTCCAGGAGGAGCACGCCCGACCCCTCGCTGAGCACGAAGCCGTCGCGCCGGGCGTCGAAGGGCCGCGAGGCGTGATCGGGGTCGTCGTTGTTCTTCGAGAGGGCGCCGAGCCGGCCCATCGACGCGAGCGCGAGCGGCGTCACCATCGCGTCGGAGCCGCCGGCGAGCACGGCGCGGGCCCGTCCCAGGCGCAGCAGCGAGAGCGCGTGTCCGAGGGCGTCGGTGCCGGATGCGCAGGCGGTGTTGATGGTGGTGTTCGGACCGCGCGCGCCCACGAGCCGCGCCACGCGCGCCGCGGCCATGTGCTGCCCGCGCCGGGTGATGATGAAGGGATCGGCGCGGCCGGGACCGCGCTCCTCCGTCACCTTCCACTCCTCGCCCATGTTGAAGGCGTCGCCCGAGCTCGCCATCACCACGCCGAGATCGTCCCGGATGCCGCGCTCGGCGGCGCCGTCTGCCAGCAGGCCGGCGTCCCCGAGCGCCTGGACGGCGGCTCCGACGGCCATCTGCGCGAAGCGGCCGGTGCGGCGCGCCGTCCGCCGGTCGAGGTAGCGCTCGGGGTCGAAGTCGTGCACCTCGCCGGCGATCTGCACGGGATAGCCCGCGGGATCGAAGCAGCGCACGCGTCCGACGCCGTTCCTCCCCGCCAGCAGCCCCGCCCAGTACGAGTCGGTGTCGACGCCGACCGGCGTGATGGCTCCGAGACCGGTGATGACCACGCGGGGCAGGGCGCGCGGCCTCGGGGTCATACCGCGTTCGCTTGGAGGTTCTGGAGGAACTCGCGGATGTTCAGCGCGAGGTGTGCCGGCTGATCGGAGGGGACCGGGTGGCCGGCCTCCTCGATGAGCGAGACGCGCGAGCCGACGATCCGCCGGTGCAGCCGCTGGATCGCCTCGGGCGTGAGCATGTCGGTCTCGGCGCCCCGCACGATCATCACCGGGCACTGCACGCGGTCGGCGCACTCCCAGAGATCGGCGAGCCGGCGCTGCCCGGGATCGGGCTCCGGCGGCCGCAGGGAGGCGTCGCGGAGCGCCGGGTCGAAGTGCCAGACCCACACCCCCTCCTGCTCCTCGACCAGCGCGCTGCGCGCGCGGCGCTCGAGCTGCTCGGTGGTCGCGTAGGGGAAGAGGGGGCGCATCGACTCCACGGCCTCGTCGAGGCTCCCGAACTCATCGGCGCTGCCGACCATGCGGCGCAGCCGCTCCACGCCGCCGCGCAGCACCTCCGGCGCCGCCTCCACGACGATCAGCGCCGTGACGATGTCCGGGTGCTCGCTCGCGTAGCAGAGCGCGTTCGCGCCGCCCATCGCGTGGCCGACGATCGTGAGGTCCTTGAGCCCCAGCGTCTCCACGAACGCCTCGACGTCCTCGACCTGGGTGGCGCGGGTGTAGTCGAAGTCGGGGGCGTGCGCGCTCTGGCCGTGGCCGCGCTGGTCGAGCGCGATCACGCGGAACTCCCGCGCGAGATCCTGCGAGACGTCGTCCCAGACCGAAGCGGTCTCCGCGTAGCCGTGCAGCATCAGCAGGACGTTTCGGGAGCGGGGGTCGCCCCACTCGCGGTAATGGAGCTGCAGTCCGTTGACCTCGACGAGCTCGTCGCGTGCCTTGTTGCTGCTCGCCATGGGCGGGCGGATCCCTTCGATGGCGCGTCGCCCGCCCCGCTGCGGCCGCATCTGTCCGGGAACCGGCGCGTGGCGCGCGAGTGCCCGGCGCAACGACGGGCGGGATCGGCGTCGCTCTGTTGCCTCTCGGTGGCCCGTCGGGCCACGCGTCCCATCCTAGCATTGCGCGGTGCAAGCCGCCCCGGGTGGAGGCGGCGCTACAGCACCGCGGCCAGGGCGCGGCACTCGGGGATGCCGTCGGCGAGCATGCGCCACTGTCCGCCGCGGTCGTGGGAGGCCCAGAGGCGGGAGCCGGCGGCGACGAACGCGGTGTCGGCGACGCCGCGCAGCGAGCAGATGGCCGGCGGGGCCGGCCAGGAGTCCGTGTCGCCCAGCGTCACGCGACGCCACCCGATCCCGCCGTCGGCCGAGCGGAAGAGGGCGGCCTCCGACCCGCCTCCCGAGGGGCGCACCCGTCGGGCGGCGGCGAGCAGGATCACGTCGCTCACGCCGGGGAGGACGGCGGCGTCCCCGATGAGCGTCCGGTCGAGGCCCCCGAGGGACTGCACCCAGCTCGCACCCCCGTCCTGGCTGCGGAAGAAGCCGGCCCGGGTCGCCGCGTAGGCGTGCTCGGGCTGCTCCGGATGCTCCCAGACGCCGCAGACCTCGGCGGGGAGGCCCTCGGCGGAGCGCAGCCAGCTCCAGCCGCCGTCGTGCGAGAGCCACGCTCCCGCCCCGTCGACGCCGGCGAGCCAGCCGTCGCCGGCGAAGCAGAGCCCGCTCACCGTGAGGGGCCCGCCGGAGGCTCGCAGGAGGGTCGGAGCGTGCCGCAGCGCGGCGCCGAGGCCCGGGCGCCGCTGCCAGCTCTCCCCGCCGTCGTCGGAGGTGATGACGCCCGTCGGCTCGATGCCGGCGAGGAGCAGCCCGCCCGGCCCCACCCGGACGCAGTGAGCCGGCCCGTCGGCTGAGCGGCGCCACTCGCCGGATCGCCGGCGGACCCAGACGCCCGCCGGCGATCCGGCGATCGCCGCCGCGCCGGGGCCGCGGAGCCCGCGGCCGGAGTCGGGAGCGGCATCGAGGCAGGTGACGGGGGCGCCGCCCGTGTCGTCGGGGGAGAGCTCGACGCCGAGGGGCTCCCCCGGGATGAGCCGCCCGATCCCGTGGGCGCCGCCGAGAAGCACGCCGAGGGCGGGAGGCACGGGCTCGCCCGCTCAGGCGCCCGCGGCACGGCGGACGCGCACCGTGGCCGTCAGCTCCGGCAGGATGTCGCCCGCGGCCCCGCGGCAGCTCACCTCGGCGTACCCGCTGAGCGGAGTCGGCTCCGGGTTGACCTCGACGAGCGGCGCGCCGCGCTGCCAGGCGAGCAGCGGGAAGCCCGCGGCCGGCATCACGACGGCCGACGTGCCGACGACGAGGAAGCAGTCGGCGCGCCGGCTCTCGGAGTCGCACCTCGAGAGGGCCTCGGCGGGGATCGGCTCCCCGAACATCACGGTGTCGTCCTTGACCACGCCCTCGCAGTCCGGCCGGGCGCAGCGAGGCGGGAGGCTCCCCTCGTCGACCGGGAACTCGATCGCTGGCCAGCGCGCGCCGCAGTCCAGGCAGCGCATCCAGTGCCGGTTGCCGTGGATCTCGGTGATCTCCCGCTGTCCGGCGCGGCGGTGCAGGTCGTCCACGTTCTGCGTGATCAGGTGCCTCACGACGCCGAGGCGCTCGAGCTCGGCGAGCGCCTCGTGGGCCGGGTTCGGCCGCGCCTCGTCGACGGCGCGCGCGAAGCTGTCCGGGTCGGACTCCTCCGCCCGCCTGCGGTCGAGCCGCTGCCGCCACCATCCGGCGGTGTCCTCGAGGAAGAGCTGGAAGCCGTTCATCGGCGGCTCGCCGTTGACCGTCCAGAGCCCGCCCTCGCCGCGGAAGGTGGG
Organism: Dehalococcoidia bacterium; assembly: GCA_034420495.1. Classification (GTDB taxonomy): domain Bacteria; phylum Chloroflexota; class Dehalococcoidia; order UBA2979; family UBA2979; genus VYDC01. The sequence goes on along the minus strand of DAOULG010000031.1, from coordinate 7,395 downwards.
GATGCCCGACTCCTTCGAGACGCCGGCCCCGGTCAGCGCCACGACGTACTGCGCCCGCGCGAGGATCCCGGCGGCGCGATCGAGCTCCGCCGCGATGCCGCCGTCCCGCGTCGGCCCGGACGCCGGGGAGTCTGGGTCGCCCATCGCCTCATCCTAACGGCCCGGCGAGACGGGGTGCGACGGCGCGGATTCGGGGCGCGCCTTCTATGCTGTTCGTAGGGCTCCGTCGGGGGGCCGTGCACACGGGGGGCGGGAGATGGCGCGGCTCCGGGACGCGAGGCTGCTGCTCCGCGCCGCGGCCGTCGCGGCGATCGTCCTCGTGCTGGGGGGCCTCATCCTGCAGCGCGAGGTGCTGGGCCCCGACGGCGGCGACGGAGCCGCCGTCATCGACGGGGAGCGGCCGGCCGAGGGCGAGCTCGCCCCGGACTTCGCGCTGAGCTCCCCTGAGGGAGCGCGCGTCGCGCTCTCGGACTTCCGAGGGAAGACGGTCGTCCTCAACTTCTGGGCGACCTGGTGCCCTCCCTGCCGCGCCGAGATGCCCGAGCTGCAGGAGGTGTGGGAGGAGCGCGGCGAGGGGAGGGATCTCGTCGTGCTCGCGGTCGACGTCGCAGAGGACGCCGACCGGGTGGCGGGGTTCGTCGAGAACTTCGGACTGACCTTCCCGGTCGCCCTCGACGCCGACGGCTCGGTCGCCGATCACTACGGGGTGCCCGGCCTCCCCGCGACCTTCTTCATCGACGCCGGGGGTGTGCTGCGCTCGCAGGTCCTCGGGCCGGTCTTCGGGAAGCTCCTGGAGGAGGGCATCGCGGCGGCGGATGCCGGCGGGGAGGCGCCGCCCCCCACCTCGGCCCGCCCGCCGGCGCGCTGAGCCAGCGGGCGCGGGATGTTCACCTACCGCCACGAAGAGCTGCGCTTCGAGTCCCGGCGCTCGCCGCTCATCGCACGGCGCGCCGCCGTCGCGACGAGCCAGCCCGTCGCCGCCCAGGTCGGCCTCGATGTCCTGAGGGGCGGGGGCAACGCCGCCGACGCCGCCGTCGCGACGGCGGCCGCGCTCAACGTCGTCGAGCCGACCATGACGGGGATCGGGGGAGACTGCTTCGCCCTCTACTTCGACGCCAGGACGCGGGAGGTGCACGCCGTCAACGGGAGCGGACGCGCCCCGGCGGCGCTCACCATCGCCGAGCTCCAGCGCCGCGGGGTGCGGGGCGTCCTGCCCCAGAGAAGCGCGCTCGCGGTGACGGTGCCCGGCGCCGCGGCCGCGTGGTGCGACACGGTGGAGCGCCACGGCCGCCTCGCCGTGGGCGAGGTGCTGGCGCCGGCGATCGCGCTCGCCGAGGAGGGGGTCCCCGTCTCGCCGCTCGTCGCCTACCTCTGGGCGGAGGGGGAGGAGCACCTCCGGCAGGGGCCGCACGCCGGCGAGATGCTGCTCGGCGGCCGGCCGCCCCGGGCCGGCGAGATCTGGCGCAACCCGACGCTCGCGCGGACGCTCCGCGCCGTGGCGGCGGGCGGCGCCGAGAGCTTCTACACCGGCCGCATCGCCGAGGCGGTCTGCGCGGTCGTTAAGGGGCTGGGCGGGGTGCTCGACACGGCGGACCTCGCCGCCCACCGCTCGACCTTCGAGCCGCCGATCCGGGCGCGCTACGGGGATCACTGGATCTACGAGTGCGCGCCTCCGGGTCAGGGGCTCGCGGCGCTGCTCGCCCTCCAGATCGCCGAGGGGCTCCCGCTGGCGGGGAGGGATCCGCGCTCGGCCGGGGTGCTGCACGCGCTCATCGAGGCGATGCGGCTCGCCTTCGCCGACGCCCGGCGCTACGTCGCCGATCCGGCCTTCGGGGAGGTGCCCGTCGCGGCGCTGCTCGATCCCGACTACGCCGCGGGCCGGCGCGCGCTCATCGATCCCGCGAGCGCGACCGTCGACCCGCGGGCCGGCTCGCCCGCCACGACGTCGGACACGGTCTACCTCGCCGTGGTCGACGAGGCCGGCAACGCCTGCAGCTTCATCAACAGCAACTACAACGGCTTCGGCACCGGCCTCGTGCCCGAGGGATGCGGCTTCACGCTGCAGAACCGCGGCCGCGGATTCTCGCTCGATCCGGCGCACCCGAACGCCGTCGCCCCGGGCAAGCGGCCCTACCACACCATCCTCCCGGGCCTGGCCACCCACGCCGACGGCGAGCTCTACGCCTGCTTCGGCGTGATGGGGGCCTTCATGCAGCCGCAGGGCCACCTGCAGGTGCTGGTGAACCTGCTCACCCACGGGATGGATCCGCAGTCCGCGCTCGACGCGCCGCGCTTCCGCATCGTCGCCGAGGAGGAGGGAGGGCGGGTCCAGCTCGAGGAGGGCATCTCCGACCCCGCCGTCAGGGGGCTCGCCGCGCTCGGCCACCCCGTCGAGCGCGTCGGCGGCCTCTACCGCGCGAGCGGTAAACTGGGGCGCGGCCAGGTGATCGCGCGGGATCGCGAATCCGGGGCGCTGTGGGCGGGCTCGGACGGGCGGGCGGACGGCGCGGCGGTCGGCTACTAGCGCGGCGGGGAGGCGAGATGGCCGGGTCGATGACGCACGAGGAGAGGATCGCCTTCCTCGACGAGAAGCCCCGAGACGGCTACCTGGTCTTCACCTCGATCGGTCCCCGCGGCTACCCGCACTCGGTGCCGCTCTCCTACTTCCGGGTCGGCACCGATCTCGTGATGGGGGCCCGCGCCGGCACGCAGAAGCTGCGCAACGTCGAGCGCGATCCCCGCGTCTCGATCTCGCTCGAGGACGGCAACTCGCTCGAGACGCTCCGCGGCCTGCTGGTGGAGGGCGACGCCCGGGTGGTCGCCGGGGGCGCGGAGGCCCTGGAGCTGGCCCGGGAGGGCGCCCGGGCCCGGGGGACGCCCGAGGCCGAGCTCCCGTCGGCGCCGCGGCCCGGGAGCGCCTACATCCGGGTCACGCCGCGGCGGTGGATCTCGTGGGACTACTCGAAGGACGAGTAGGATCGGAGCGGGCGGGCGGCCGCGCGGCGGCCCCGCCGCGCGGCGCGAGGAGGGGGGCCGCGGTGCGCGCTTCACGGTGGCTCGCCGGGCCCGCCGCCGTGCTGCTGGCGGTGCTGGCGGCCTGCACGGCGTCGTCACCGGAGGCCCCGGCCGTCCGGCAGCCGGTCGACTCCGGAAGCCCGGCCCCGGCGACGCCGGCGGCGGCCCAGCCGGCCGCGACCGCCAAGCAGGCCGCCGCCGCCGAGCCGGCCGCCACTACCGCCGCCACGGCCGCGGCCACTACCGCCGCCACGGCCGCGGCCACCGCTGCCGCCACGGCCGGCACCACCGCCGGCACGCCCGCCGGCACGCCCGCCGCCACCGCCGCCGTCGCGGCGCCGCCGCCGGATCTCGGCTTCCCGACGGGCCCCGCCGTGATGGTCGTCGCCGGCTACGAGCCGCCGACCGACCGGGTCGACTCCACCGGCGCCTTCCTGCCGGCGAACGGCAAGCCGACCCTGGTCTTCGTCGATGCGATCTGGTGACCGTCCTGCGCGATCGCGCGGCCCGTCGTGCACGGGCTCCGGAACGAGTACCAGGACCGGGTGAACTTCGTGATCCTCGACTTCGCCCTGGAGGACGAGCTCGAGCTGGCGAAGTGGCTGGGCGTGGGCCGGCATCCGGCGTACGCCGTCGTCCCGCCCGACTCGCCGCCCGACGACGCCGATCTGCGGCAGTTCGGCCCGCTGACGGAGAGGCAGCTGCGCTCCCTCCTCGATGAGGTCGGCAGCCGGTTCCCGGCGGGCCAGGGGAGCTGACGGCGCGGGCCTGTCAGGCCGGCTCCAGCACGCTCCGCACACCGCGCAAGAGGATCTCGAGGCCGAGCCGCAGATTCTCGACCGAGAGCCGCTCGTCGTTCCCGTGCGCCCGCCCGCTCTCTCCTTCCGAGAGCAGCACCGGCACGAAGCCGTAGGCCGGGATGCCGCGCCGGCGGAAGACGCGCGAGTCGGTGAAGCCGGTGGAGACTCCGGGGACCACCGCCGCCTCCCGAACGACCGCGAGCGCCGCATCCTCCAGCGCGCCGTAGAGCTCGGTGTCGGTGGGGGAGGAGCGGGTCGACGAGGAGAACACCGTCTCGACCTCGACCGCCGGATCGTCGATCACGCGCGCGAGATCGGCGAGGAAGTCCTGCGGGTCGTCGCCGGGGAGCAGGCGGACGTCGAGCGTCGCCTCGGCGACCGAGGGGATGACGTTGTGCTTCACGCCGGCCGTGATCCCGGTGAGGGCGACCGAGGCGCGCTCCAGCGAGCGCAGCCGGGGCTCCCTCGAGGCGAGCCCGGAGAGGGCATCCACCGTCGGCGGCTCCCCGAGCACCCCGGCGCGGTGCAGCGCCTCGAGGTACGCGGTGACCTCCGGCACGAGCCGTGCCGGCCGCCGCCAGGCCTCGATCCGCGCGAGCGCGCGCACCAGCCGCTCGATCGCGGCGTCCGCGTGGGGCACGGATCCGTGGCCGGCCTGGCCGCCCGTTCGGAGCGTGAGCCACAGCGGTCCCTTTTCGGAGACGCCGATGGTGAAGATCGGCCGCCGCACGCCGAAGGTCTCCCGTGCGCCCATGCCGCCCTCGTTGATGACGTAGTCGCAGTCGAGGAGCTCCGGGTGCGCGCGGTCGAGAAACTCGATGCCCTGCCCGCCGCCCGCCTCCTCGTCGGCGACGGCCATCAGCACGAGATCGCGCCCCAGCGGGAGGTCGAGCCGCCGGTGGAGCAGCAGCACGAGCAGCTCCATGACGCCCATCCCCTTCATGTCGACGGCGCCGCGCCCCCACACGTGGCCGTCGCTCACCGCCCCCCGGAAGGGGTCCACCGACCAGTGGGCGCGCTCGGCGGGAACGACGTCGGTGTGGTGCAGGAGGACGAGCGGGCCCCCGCGCGATCCGTCGCCTGCGAGCCGTGCGACGAGGCTCGGGCGCGAGACCCCCGCCACGGGCTCCGGCTCGAGCCGGCGCGACGGGATGCCCTCGGCCTCCAGGATCCCGGCGAGCCAGTCGCAGGCGCGGCCCTCGTCTCCGGGCGGGTTCGTCGTGTCGATGCGCACGTAGGCCGAGAGCAGCTCCACCGCCTCGGCGGTGAGCGCCTCCCAGTCGACGGTCGGGGCGCTCATCCGGCGATCCCCGCCTCCCGGCAGCGGCCGGCGAAGGCGACCATCGCTCCGATGTGCGCGCCCGCGCCGCGGAGCCCCGCGCCCATCGTGTTGAGCGTGAGGTGGGTGGCGCCCGCGTCGCGCCAGGCGCGGGCCGAGGCGACCTGCTTGTCCACGCTCCGGCCGGCGGCCTGCACGCGGGTCTCGACGCCGATCGAGGCCGGGGAGCGCCCCGCGCGCCTCGCCTCGCGGTGCAGCCGTGCGAGCGGGCCCGCGAGCGCGTCCGGCGCCGCGCGGAGGCGGGGCGTGATCAGCCATCCGTCGGCGTGGCGGGCGATGCGCGCGAGGACAGCGGGCGCGCCGCCGCCCATCCACAGCGGCACGCTCCCGCCGGGGGGGCGCGGGCTCAGGCCGGCCGCGCTCACCCGGTGGAAGCGGCCCTCGTAGCTCACCGACGGGCTCTCCCACAGCGAGCGCATGAGGACGAGCTGCTCGTCGATGCGCCTCCCGCGGGTACGGTAGTCGACGCCGAGGGCCTCGAACGGCGGGCGCTGCGACCCGACGCCGACGCCGAGCCAGAGGCGGCCCTCCGAGAGCACGGCGAGCTCCGCGGCCTGCTTCGCCGCGAGCGCGGCCTGGCGCGGGGGGAGGACAAGGACGCCCGTCAGGAGATTAAGGCGGGTCGTCGCCGCCGCCATGTAGGCGAAGAGGACCAGCGGCTCGTGCCGGGTCCTCTCCGCGGGATCGCGCACGACGCCGGCGTGGTCGGGGTCGGCGCCGAAGACGTGGTCGAAGGCGACGGCGTAGTCGTAGCCGGACTCTTCGGCGGCGACCGCCCACTCGGCGACGGCGTTCGGCTCGGCGGCCGGATCGAGCTGCGGGAAGACCACGCCGAGCGGCATCGCCTCTCCTACCCCGTCCCCTCGAGCGCGTCGCGGAAGCGCCGGAGCGCCTCGGCGTGCCGCCCGGGCGCGCTCCAGCCGGCGCCCATCGTGTTCACGGCGAGGTGGCTGACCCCGCTCTCCTCCCACCGGTGCGCCCGGGCGGCCGCGCCCTCGTAGTCGATCGCCGCCCCGGGCCGCTCGCGCGGGACGAGGGGCAGGTGCGCCTCGACCCCGATGGAGCCCGGCGCGCGCCCGGCCGCCTCGGCCGCCTCGTGCACCCGTGCGAGATCGGGTGCGAGCGCCCCGGGATCGGGGTGCGGGGGGAACCACCCCTCGGCGAGCCGTCCCACGCGGGCGAGCACGGGCGGCGCCGTCCCCCCCATCCAGATCGGGATCGTGCCCTTCGCCGGGCGGGGCCGCATCGGCCCGTGGAGGCGGTGATAGCGCCCCTCGAACGCCACCTCCTCCCGGGACCAGAGCGCCCGCAGCACGGCGACCTGCTCCTCCATGACGCGGCCGCGCAGACCGAAGTCGGCGCCGAGCGCCTCATACTCGACGGGGTTCCACCCGACGCCGACGCCGAGCCGCAGCCGCCCCCCGGCGAGCTGCGAGAGCGTCGCGGCCTGCTGCGCCACCAGCACGGTCTGGCGCTGCGGGAGGATCAGGACGTCGGTCACGAACTCCAGCCGCTCGGTGCACGCCGCGAGGTGGGCGAAGAGCAGGAGCGGCTCGTGGAAGGGGGTCTCGTTGGTGTAGGGGCCGCTCCACCCCCCGGGGCGGTCGGGATCGGCCCCGAGGACGTGGTCGAAGGCGAGCAGGTGCGAGTAGCCGGCGTCCTCCACGCCCCGCGCGAAGTCCCGGAGCGCCCCGGCGTCGCCCTCGATCTCGGACTGCGGGAAGATCGCGCCGAGCTGAACGAGCCGCCTCCGCACCCGCGACGCATCGCGCCCGCCGGCCACGCACTCTATACACCGGATGGACCCCGGGACGCACCGCCGCCCTCCCCCGGCCGCGGAGCGGCCGCTACGCTGCCGCCGTGCACATCGTCGTTCTCCTCGCGGCCGTGATCGCCATCTCGTGGTCGGCCCCCCTGATCCGGCTGGCCGAGGCGCCGGTGCTGGTGATCGCCGCGCTGCGCGTCGCCCTCTCAGCGCCGCCGATGGCGGCGGCGGCCTCCCTGTGGCGGCGCGACGAGCTGGCGACGCTCGGGCGGGGCGCCCTGACGCGCGGCGACGCGGCCTTCCTCGCGCTCGCCGGCGCCGCGCTCGCCGCGCACTTTTGGGCGTGGGTGGCGGCCATCGACCGGACCTCGGTGATCACGAGCGTTGCGCTCGTCGCCCTCCAGCCGCTGCTCGCCGCGCTCGGCGGCTGGATCTTCCTGCGGGAGCGGCCGCCGCGCGCGACGCTCGTGGGGATG
>DAOULG010000030.1:0-5199 GCA_034420495.1 Dehalococcoidia bacterium | reverse complement strand
CGCGTCGCCGACTACTTCTCGTGGGGAGCGATCGCGTGAGCGGGCCGGGGGGCGCGGCGCCGGAGCCCCGGGCGGAGCGCGCGCTCCGGATCGTGGAGGGCGCCGGGCCGGCGCGGGCGAGCGTGCTCCGGAGGCGGCCGCTGGCGAGCCCCGAGCTGCCCGGGCCGGTGCGCGAGCGCATCCGGGAGGTGCTGGGCGAGGAGCTCGACGCCGCCTCCGCGGTGGCGCGCATCATCGCCGACGTCGAGCGCGAGGGCGACTCCGCCGTGGCGCGCTACTCGCGCGCCTTCGACGGCTCGGCGGAGGCGCCGCTCGAGGTGACCCCGGCCGAGATCCGCGCCGCCCTGGACGAGGTCCCGGCGGAGCTGCTGGAGGCGCTCCGCTTCATGACCGAGCGCGTGCGCCGCTTCCACGAGCTGCAGCTCGATCACGGCCCCCGCCCCTTCACGCAGCACGGGCTGGGGATGCGGGTGACGCCGCTCGCCTCCGCCGGCGTCTACATGGCGGGGAGCGCCGCGGTGCTCCCCTCCTCGGTCGTGCACACGGCGGTGCCGGCCGCCGTCGCCGGCGTCGGCGAGCTCGTCGGCGCCACGGCGGCGCGGGCCGACGGGTCGGTGCACCCCCTGAAGCTCGCGGCGGCGGAGCTCGCCGGCGTGACGCGGGTCGTCCGCGCCTCCGGCGCGCAGGCGATCGCCGCGCTCGCGCTCGGGACGGAGAGCATCCCGCGGGTCGACATCGTGGTCGGCCCGGGGAACCTCTTCGTGACGCTGGCGAAGCAGCAGCTCTACGGCCGCGTGGGGATCGACGCGCTCTACGGGCCGACGGAGACGCTCGTCCTCTCGGACGGGAGCGCGGCGGCCGATCTCGTCGCCGCCGATCTGCTGGCGCAGGCCGAGCACGACGCCCTGGCGACCCCGATCCTGGTGACGACCGAGCGCGCGCAGGCGGAGGCGGTGGCCGCGGAGGTCGACCGCCAGCTCCCCGCGCTCGAGCGCGAGGCGATCGCGCGCGCCGCGCTGGGGCGCGGCGGCGCCGTGGTGGCCGCCGACCTCGAGGAGGCGCTCGCGCTCGCGAACGAGTTCGCGCCGGAGCACCTCTGCCTGCTGACCCGGGAGCCGGAGCGGCTCGCGCCGCTCGTCACCTCCGCCGGGGGTCTCTTCCTCGGCGAGGACACCCCCGAGGTGATAGGCGACTACACGGCCGGGCCGAGTCACGTCATGCCGACGGGGGGATCGGCGCGCTTCGCCTCGCCCCTCACGGTGCTCGACTTCCTGCGCGTCACCTCGACGGTCGCCCTCTCCGAGTCCGACCTCTACCGTCTCGGGGGATACGCGGCGACGCTCGCGCGGGCCGAGGGGCTGACCGCGCACGCGCGCGCCGTCGAGCTGCGCCTGGAGGGGCGGTGATGAGCGAGATGGCGGGAGGCCGCGGGGGGGATCGCCCCGGCCCCGACGACGTGCGGCGGCTGCTCCGCCCCGAGCTGCGCTCGCTCGAGCCCTACGCGGCCATCGAGTCGCCCGGGCAGGTCGCGGCGCGCTACGGCCTCGACCCGGAGCGCCTGGTGAAGCTCGACGGGAACGAGAACCCCGAGGGGCCCTCGCCTGGGGCGCTGCGGGCGCTCGCCGGCGTCGCGGCCCACCGCTACCCCGACCCCGAGCAGCGGCGCCTGCGGGAGGCCCTCGGGCGGCACCTGGAGGTGCCGCCAAGGTCGATCGTCGCCGGCGCCGGCTCCGACGAGCTCATCGACCTCGTCATCCGCTCCGTCGCGGGGCCGGGCGACCGCGTCGTGATCGCGCCGCCGACCTTCGGGATGTACGCCTTCGACTCCGGCCAGGTCGGTGCCGAGGTGGTGGAGGTGCCGCGGCGGGCCGACTTCACGCTCGACGGGGAGGCGCTCGTCGCTGCGGCGCGCCGCGCCAGGCTCGTCGCGCTCGCCTCCCCCAACAACCCGACCGGCGACGTGGCGCCGCGCGCCCTCATCGAGTCGCTGCTCGCGAGCGGGGCGCTGCTCCTGCTCGACGAGGCGTACATCGAGTTCACGGCGGAGAGCTCGATGGCGCAGCGGGCGGCCTCCGGCGCGCCGCTCGTCGTGCTGCGCACCTTCAGCAAGTGGGGCGGGCTCGCCGGCCTGCGCGTCGGATACGCCGCGATGCCGCCGCGCCTCGCGGAGACGCTGATGGTGGCGAAGCAGCCGTACTCGGTGAGCGTCGCCGCGGAGGCGGCCGCGCTCGCGAGCCTCGAGGAGCGGGCCCTGCTCGACCGGCGGGCCTGCGAGCTCATCTCCGAGCGCGACCGCATGGCGCGGGCCCTCCAGGAGACGGGGTGGCTCAGGCCCCACCCCTCCTCCGCGAACTTCACACTGGTCGAGGTCACCGCGACGCCCGCGGGCGGCGCGCCGCCTGCCGCGGCGGGGAGCAGACTCTACGAGGCGCTCCGCCGGCGCGGGGTGCTCGTGCGGCACTTCGGGGGGACGCGGCTCGAGCGCTGCGTGCGCATCTCCGCGGGCCGCCCGGAGGAGACGGACGCGCTGCTCGGCGCGATCGCGGAGGTGGCCGCCTCGGGCGAGATGGGACGGACGGAGGGCTGACGATGACGGAGCAGGACACGGCGGGAGCCGGGGGGCGACGGGCCTCGCTCGAGCGCGAGACGGGGGAGACCCGCGTCGCGGTCGAGCTCGAGGTGGACGGCTCGGGCGCCGCGTCGGCGGCGACCGGCATCGGCTTCCTCGATCACATGGTCGAGGCCTTCGGCCGGCACGGCCGCTTCGACCTGCGCCTCCGCGCCGAGGGCGATCTCGAGGTCGACGCGCACCACACGATGGAGGACGTCGCGATCGCGCTCGGCCAGGCCTTCGACCAGGCGCTCGGGGAGCGCGAGGGGATCGTGCGCATGGGCGACGCCACCGTCCCGCTCGACGAGGCGCTGGTGCAGGCCGTCGTGGATCTCTCGGGACGGCCCTACGCCGCGGTCGACCTCGAGTTCGCGGGGGAGCGCATAGGCGAGGCGCCGACCGAGCTCGTCGAGCACGTGCTCTCATCGTTCGCGGTGGGCGCGCGGGCGACCCTCCACATCCGCCAGCTCGCGGGCGCCAACGATCACCACGTCGCCGAGGCGGCGATGAAGGCGCTCGGACGGGCGCTCGACGCCGCCACGCGCGTCGACGAGCGCCTCGGCGGCCGGGTCCCCTCGACGAAGGGGACGCTCACCGCGTGAGCGAGCCGACGACGCGCGACCTGCTCGCGTTCGCGCTCGAGCTGGCCGACGCCGCCGACGCCGTCACGCTCCCGGCCTTCCACGGGGGGGCGCAGGCGCGCCGCAAGCCCGACGGCACGCTGGTGACGGAGGCCGACGAGGCCGTGGAGCGCGAGCTCCGCGCGCTCATCGCGAGGCGCCACCCCGAGCACGCCGTGCTCGGCGAGGAGGAGGGCCCGGGCGGGGCGGCGGATGCGCCGGCGCGCTGGATCCTCGACCCGATCGACGGGACGCACTCGTTCGCGCGGGGCGTTCCGGTCTGGGGCACGCTCATCGCCTGCGAGCGGCGCGGCGTCGTGGAGGTCGGCGCGGCGTCCTCGCCGGCGCTCGGCGCGCGCTGGTGGGCGGGCCGGGGGCTCGGCGCCTACCGGAGCCGCGCGCTCGCGGGGCGCGCCGGGGGCCGCGGGGGCGAGCGGATCCGGGTCTCCCCCGTCGACCGCATCGAGGAGTCGCAGGTCCTCTTCGGCTCCTACCGGCTGATGTCCCGGGCGTGGGGCGGGCGCGCCGCCGGCCTGCTCGAGGCGAGCTGGAGGCAGCGCGGCTACGGCGACTGCTGGGGCCACCTGCTCGTCGCCGAGGGTTCGGCGGAGCTGATGCTCGACCCGGCGATCGCCGCCTGGGACATCGCCGCGCTCGTGCCGATCCTGGAGGAGGCGGGAGGCCGCCTGACCGACGTCGAGGGGCGCTCCGATCTCGGGATCGCGCACGCGATCAGCTCGAACGGCCTGGTGCACGAGCCCGCGCTGCGGCTGCTCCGGGGGGAGGAGCAGCCGCCTCCCCCACCGCCGGGCCGCCGGACGCCGTGAGCCCCGACGACCGTCCCGCGGCCGGGGAGCTCCCCGACCTGCTCTCCGAGTTCTGGGCGCCGCTCTGCGCGGTGGGAAGCCACGACCCCTCCGGCAGGCCCAACGCGCAGATCTGCGTCTCCGTCTTCGGGGCGTCGATCGTCCCGGAGCGCCCGCGGCTGCTCGTGATCCTGAGCCGCACCACCTTCACCCACGACCTGGTCTCCCGCTCCGGCACGCTCGCCGTCACGCTGCTGGCGGAGGAGCAGCTGGATCTCCTGGAGCCGCTGGGACTGCGCTCCGGGCGGGACGGCGAGAAGCTCTCCGGCCTCCCGCACGCGGCCACGGCTGACGGCGACCCGATCTTCACGGGAGGGGTCGGTTACCTCGCCTGCGAGGTGCTGAGCTCCTCCGACCTCGGCGACTCGACCGCCTACTTGGTCGCCGTCCGGGAGCGGGAGCGGCTGGGGCCCCCGGGCGAGCTGCGCCGCCCGATGCGCTGGGCGGAGGCGCGCCGCCTGGTCGGGGCGGACTTCCTCGAGCGCTGGGCGAGGAGGAGCGAGCGCGAGCGGGAGGCCGCGCGGGGGGCGATGCTCTGGCGCTGAGGGCGGCGGAGGCTGGCCCGCATCGCCGCCACTCGCTACATTCAGCGCTACGCCGAGGTAGCTCAGTCGGTAGAGCACACGACTGAAAATCGTGGTGTCGCCGGTTCGATTCCGGCCCTCGGCACCACCTCTCCCGACCGATCAGCCGCCGGCACCGCCCCGGCCGCGGGGCGGGCGGCCCCGGAGCCCTCAGGACGAAGCGGCCGCCAGGAAGCGCTCGTACCGGCTCTCGAGGAAGGGGCGCGCCGGTCGGTCGCCGGCGCGGCGGGGCAGGGCCATGCGCTCGCCGTCCAGCCCCTGGATGGCATGGCGCAGCGTCGGCCCGTCCTCCTCGTCCATCACGTCCGGGCGCACGGTGATGATGTGATCCTGCGGCCGGACTCCGATCACGTGCCGATCGAAGGTGGCGTGGTGGAGCCGGCAGAGCGCGATCCCGTTGCGCACCTCGGCGACGCCCGCGGGCTCGCTGTCGGGGATGATGTGGGCGGCGTCGAGAAGCTCCCGGTGCCGCAGGCTGCAGAAGGCGCAGCGCTCGCGGTAGGCCGTGAGCACGCGCT
>DAOULG010000029.1:0-3380 GCA_034420495.1 Dehalococcoidia bacterium | reverse complement strand
GCCCTGCTGGGCGGCCCACGCCGGGAGCTCCTCCCACTCCTCGATCTCCTCCGGCGGCAGGACGAGCCGCACCTCCTCGACGATGAACGCCGAGGGCGTGTCGGCACCGGCGGCGAGCCCGGTGCGCGTGTCGATCCGCACGGGTTGCCACCAGGTGTCCTGCATCGCGGCCAGCTCCGCCTCGTTTCGCGGCAGCACGTCGGCGGCGAAGAGCCCGGTGTAGCGGTTGACGCTGGGGCAGTTCTCGGAGGGGAAGAGGCCCGACGGCCAGCAGAGCTCCCGGCTCTCGACGCCGGGAGGCCGCACGAATTTCGTCGGCGCCAGCTCGAGCTGCTCGTGCGCGAAGTTCATGAAGTCCCGCCAGGCGCGCCACGAGATCGTCGTGCTGAAGATGTTGAACATGGGCGAGTTGTCGGAGTTGCCCGCCCAGACGCCGGCCACGAGATCCGGCGTGTACCCGATCGCCCACGTGTCGCCGATCGCATCCTCGTCGTCGAACGGCTCGGAGGTGCCGGTCTTCTGCGCGGAGGGTCGATCCTTCAGGTTCAGCGCATCGCAGCCGAAGATGCGGCACTGGTTGTCGCCGTCGGAGAGGATGCTCGTCGCCAGGTAGGCGAAGTTCGACTGCACGGTCCGCCGCACCGTCGGCTCCGTGAACTGGTAGAGAACCTGGCCGTCGGCGTCGGAGACGCGGAGCAGGGCGACCGGCTCGAGGGGTCGCGTGCCGGGCTCGGGCTCTGCGAGCCGCTCCTGACCGCGCATGAGCCCCTGGTTGGCAAGCAGGCTGTAGGCGTAGGTGATGTCGAGCAGCGTGATGTCCACGCCCCCGAGGGTGAGCGCGGGGCCGTATCCGAGCGGGTTGTCGAGCGTGGTGAAGCCCACCCGCTTCAGGAGGTCCACGGTCTCGTCGACGCCGGCGTAGAGGATGGTCTTGATGGCCGGGATGTTGAGGGAGTTCCCGAGCGCCTCCCGGGCGGGGAGGATCCCGTGGAAGCGGTCGCCGGGGTTGCGCGGCTCGAAGTCCTCGCCGGTCGCCGGGTCGGGGATGGTCAGCGGCTGGTCGATGATCCCCGTGCCGGTGCTCCAGCCGTTCATGAAGGCGGCCATGTAGGTGAAGGGCTTGAGCGTCGAGCCGGGAGAGTTCTGCGCGACGACGTTGTCGTTGCGCCCCTCGATGTCGTCGCGGAAGTAGTCGCGGCTCCCGACGTAGACGAGGATCTGACCGTTCGCCGGGTCGAGCGCGAAGAGCGCGCCGTTGTGACCCTCGGACTGCTCCTCGAAGGTGGCGACCCAGTGCTCGACGACCCGCTCCCCCTCGCGCTGGAGCGTGAGATCCAGGGTCGTCACGACCTCGAGCCCCTCCTCGTAGAGCGCGCGCGGGCCGAAGCGCTGCTCGATCTCCTCTGCGACGCGGCCCAGCACGAAGTGCGGCGCCTCGATGTCGAAGCGGTTCGCCTTGAAGACCAGCTCCGCGTCGGCGGCCGCCTCGGCCTGCTCTCCCGTGATCGCGCCGGAGCGCACCATCAGGTCGAGCACCTCGCGTTGCCGGATCTTGGCGAGCGGGAGGTTGTTGATGGGATCGTAGCGCGCCGGCGACTGGGGGATCCCCGCCAGCAACGCCGCCTCCGGGAGGGTGAGGCCGGAGGCCGGCTTGCCGAAGTAGCCCTCGGCGGCCGCCTCGATCCCGACGTAGATGCTGCCGTAGGAGATCGAGTTGAGATACCACTCGAGGATCTCCCCCTTGCCGTACTGGCGGGTGAGTTCGAGCGCGATGACGGTCTCCTTGACCTTGCGGTCGACGGAGCGCTCGGCGCGCTCCTCGCGCGGGATGTAGATGTTCTTCGCGAGCTGCTGCGTGATCGAGGATCCCCCGGAGCCCTGGAGGAAGTCGTCGCCGAACGGCGTGAAGTTCTCGAGCGCGGCGCGCGCGAGGCCGCGCACGTTGAGGCCGTTGTTCTCGAAGAAGCTCCGGTCCTCGGTCGCGACCGTCGCCTGGACGAGCCACGGCGAGATCTCGGCGAGCGGCACGGGGCGCCGGAGGCCGGAGAGCTCGTCGACGAACTCGTAGAGCAGCGCTCCGTGCCGGTCGTAGACGCGGGCGCCGCCGCGGGGGAGCTGATCGAGGAGCTCCGCCGGGGGGACGACCGAGTCGGCGATCTCGTCGTACTGGCCGATCCCGTACACGGCGGCGCCGGTCACGCCCGCGAGCGTGAGCACCAGGAAGACGGCGGCGGAGAGCGCTGCGGCGAGCAGCCAGCTCAGCCGCGGGCCGCGGCCGCCGCCGTCTCCGTTCGCCCGCGGGGCGCCGTTGCGCCGCCGCCGGCGCGCCCTGGCGAGACGGGCCGCCGTCACGATCCGCCTGCCTCGGCGCGCGCGTGCCGGCCGTCATCGCGCCTGAGGACCACGAGGTGGGAGAGGCCGAGCCGGGCCGCGGGCGTCCTCTCGGCCCGGTAGCAGACGGCGCGGAGGATCGCGGCGAGACGCGGCCACCTCGAGGCGACGTTGTCGAAGCCCGGGTAGACATAACCGTGATGGACGATCTCGAGCCCCGCCGAGCGGGCCAGCCTCGTCCAGTCGCCGCGGCGGTAGGCGCGCGCGTGCGGCACGAGGCGCGCCCGGAGGCGCCCCGGGAGCCAGTTGACGAACGGGATGTTCCCGAAGATGTAGCGACGGCCCAGGAAGATGCCGTGGGTCTCGAACGGGTAGAGCCGGTTGGGCGCGAAGACGACGCACGTCCCGCCGTCCGGCTTCAGCACCCTCCTGACCTCCCGCAGCGTCGCGGCGTCGTCGGCGACGTGCTCGATCACCTCGTTCAGGACGGCCGCGTCGAGACAGCCGTCGCGGAGGGGGAGCGTCTCGCCGGCCGCGGCCATCAGGCTCACGCCGGCGGCGTCTCCGCCCGCGCGGGCCAGGCGGCGGCGGGCCTCGGAGAGGCGTCTCGGCTCGATGTCGAGGCCGATCGCCCCGGCACCCTCTCTCGCGAACGCCCGCACGTACTCTCCGACGCCGCAGCCGAGGTCGAGCACCAGCGCCCCCCGCAGCGAGACGAACCGGGAGAGGATCGCGAGCCGGCGCTCCTGCCCGAAGCGCCAGACGAACGAGGGGTTGCCGAGGCGCGCCGCGTCGTCTCTCGGAGCGGAGTCCTCGCGACGATCGGGTGCCGCTTCCCTCTTCGCCGTCGACACCGGGGCAGGGCCCCGGGCGGCCGCGAGGGGGCGTGAGGAGCTGGGATCGCTCGCCCGGATAGCAGAGCCTCCTCCGCGCGCCGCCGCGCTACTCCGCCGCCCGAGATCGGTCGCATCCCGGGAGGATGCGAGCCGGCCGCCCGCCCCGCGCCGGGCGGATGAGCGGCACCGGGCGCGCTGGCGTGGGGGAGAACT
>DAOULG010000028.1:0-4199 GCA_034420495.1 Dehalococcoidia bacterium | reverse complement strand
CGGGCCGCGGCCGCTCCGGGGGGTGGCTACGGAGCCGATCCCAGCGCCTCCAGCTCGGTCGATGCCCGTTCCCATTCCGCGATGACCTCGTCGAGCTGGGCCCGGAGCTCGCGCTGGCGGCGCGTGTCGGCATCGACCTGATCGCGCGGAGTGCTCCCGTAGTAGTCGGCCGTGAGGAAGCGCCGCCCGAGCTCCTCGAGCTGCCGCTCGAGGTCGGCCACCCGGAGCTCGTGCCCCTCCACGGCCCGCGCCAGGCGCGAGGCGGCGGCGGCCCGGTCGCGCTCCCTCGCGCGCGCCGGCGTCCCCCTCGGGCGCCCCACCGGCCCCCGGCGCGCCGTCGCGCCGTCGCCCGCGAGGTAGTCGGCGCCGCGGCGCTCGAGATACTCCTCGTACGTGCCGGCGAAGTCCTCGACGACCCCCCCGGGGGCGATCGCGAGCACGCGCGTACCGACGCTCGAGACGAAGTGGCGATCGTGGCTCACGAAGAGGAGCGTCCCGTCGTATGCGCGGAGCGCCTGCATCAGGGCGTCCCGTCCCTCGAGGTCGAGGAGTCTGGTGGGCTCGTCGACGATCATCAGGTTCGGGCGGCGCACCATCAGTCCGGCGAGCAGCAGTCTCGCCGCCTCACCGCCGCTGAGGTGCGAGCAGCGCTTCTGCGCCTCGTCGCCGCCGAGCAGCACGGCGCCGAGCGCGCCGCGCACCGTCGCGACGTCCGCTCCCGCCTCCGGGTCCGAGGCGGAGAGCCAGGAGAGGGCGCTCCCCTCACCGCCGAGCTGCTCGCGGTGGTCCTGCGCGAAGTACCCGGCGCTCACGGCGTGCCCGACCTCGACGCTGCCGGCGTCGGGCGGGAGCACGCCGGCGAGCGTCTTGAGGAGGGTCGACTTGCCGGCGCCGTTCGGTCCCACGACCGCCACCCGCTCCCCGCGCTCCACGGAGAAGCTCACGCCCCGGAACACCGGCGTCCCGCCGTAGCCGCGCTCGAGCTCGCGGACGCGCAGCACGTCGCGCCCGGAGCGGCGCCCCGAGCGGAAGCGGAAGCCCGGCGTGCGGCGCGACGACCGGGTCACCTCCGGCAGCACGATGCGCTCGACCTGCTTCTTGCGGGACGAGGCCTGCCGGGCCTTGGTGGCCTTCGCTCGGAAGCGGTCGATGAAGCGCTGCAGCTCCCGGACCCGGGCCTCGGTGCGGGCGATCTCGACCTCCTTCTGGCGCACGGCCAGCGCCTTCGCGCGCTCGAAGTCGTCGTAGCTGCCGGGGTAGAGCCGCAGTTCGCCGTAGTCGAGATCGGCGATCGTGTCGGCGATCGCGTTGAGGAAGTGCCGGTCGTGGGAGACGACGACGGAGGTTCCGCGGAAGGCGCGGAGATGGCCCTCCAGCCAGGCGATGGAGGAGATGTCGAGGTGGTTGGTCGGCTCGTCGAGCAGCAGCAGGTCCGGGTCGGCGAAGAGCGTCTGCGCGAGGAGCACGCGCAGCCTGAGCCCGCTCGAGAGTTCGCGCATCGGGCGGGCGTGTCGGGGCTGTTCGATGCCGAGTCCGGCGAGCAGCCCCGCCGCGCGGGACTCCAGCGCATAGCCGTCGAGGTCGCCGATCGTGACCTCGAGCTCGGCGAGCCGTTCGCCCGCCTCTGCGCTCCCGTCCTCCGCCGCGAGCAGCCGCTCGCGCTCGTCGAGCGCCGACCAGAGCTCCGGACGGCCCATCAGCACCACGTCCAGGGCCCGGGCATCGTCGTAGTCGAAGCGATCCTGCGAGAGCGTCCCGATGCGCAGGGCGCCCGGGCGCGACACCTGCCCCTCTTCCGGGGCCAGCTCGCCGGCGAGCACGCGCAGGAGCGTTGACTTGCCGGAGCCGTTCGCGCCGACCAGCCCGTAGTGCCCGCCGGTGCGGAGCTGCCAGCTCACACCCGTGTAGAGCAGCTGGGCGCCGAAGCGCACGGTGACGTCGGAGAGGCCGATCATGGGCGATTGGCTCCCGGCGGACGGCGGTGGCTGCGTGCCGGCCGGGGGCGGCTCGGGGCGCGCGAGAGCGCGCGGCCCGCCGGCCCCCTCGGGCCGCGAGAGGGAGACCCCGGACGCCCTCCGTGGGGGAGGTCGCTCAGGGCTCTACCAGAGCTTGCCCTCCTGCAGCCACACCTTCACCGTGGCCGCCTTCTCCCGGGCCTGCTCCAGCCGGGGGTACTTCCAGACCGTCCGCGGCTCGCCGTCCCAACCGATGATGCACGCCTCGTGCCAGGCGCCGCGCGTCCGCACGACCACCTCCTCGACGCGCCCCTCGATCTTCTCGCGACTGACTTCGACCAGCATCGATAGCGTGCCCTCTCTCGCCGGTTTCGCTCGCCCGGGCGTGCGCGGCCTAGCGCGGCAGCCCGAGCACGCGGAGCGCGACCGTGTTCAGGATGTTCTCCGGCGTCCCGCCGTTGTGCGCCCCGGCGATCGCCCCGATGTAGCGGCGCTGCCAGCGCGCGAGCATCGGCGCGTGCTCGGGGGAGTACTTCCCGACCTGGCCGGCCATCCCCATCACGTCGTTCGCGAACTTGACGTGCTTCTGTCCGTAGACCTTGGTCCAGACGCCGCGGACGGCCGTCTCCTTGTCGGGCGCGGGGCCGCCGCTCTCGAGCATCGAGGCGACGCGGTAGGCGAGAAGCCGCGAGATGCGCACGTAGATGGCGAAGTCGGCGACACCGTCGGCGACCCAGGAGTCCTCGATCAGCGGCGTGCCGTTGTCTTCCGTCTCCATCGAGTAGCGGACGAGGTCGTCGAGGTCGCCCTGCGCCTCGGTCCACCCGCCGAGCCCCGAGGAGCGCATCGTGTTGAGCGTCATCGCCAGGTGGTAGAAGCCGCGGTTCTCCTCGCCGATCAGGGCGTCGCCGGGGACGCGCACGTCCTCGAAGAAGACCTGGTTGACGCGGTAGCCGTCCATCGTCCAGAGCGGGACCATCGTGATCCCCTGGGTCCGGGGGTCCACCACGATGATCGAGACGCCCCGGTGCTTGGGGGCCTCGATGTCGGTGCGCGTGATCAGGAAGTAGTGGTCGGCGTCCTGCACGTGCTCGGTGAACATCTTGGAGCCGTTGAGGACCCAGTCGTCGCCGTCGCGCACGGCCCGCAGCTCCACCGAGGCGAGGTCCGTGCCGGCGTTCGGCTCCGTGAGTCCGATGCCCCAGGTGCTCTCGCCGCGGGTGATCGGCGGGAGCAGCTTCTGCTTCTGCTCGTCGGTGGCGAAGTGCACGACCGCGGGCCCGGCGAAGTTCGCCGAGACCTGGTGCGCGGCGATCGGGCAGTGGTGCGCGGCCATCTCCTCGTCGAAGACGACGCGCTCCCAGACCGAGGCGTCCTTGCCGCCGACCTCCTTGGGCCACGTGAGCGTCAGCCAGCCGCGCTGGCCGAGCTTCCGGGTGATCGCCTTGTTGAATCCGTGGGGGTAGTCCGTGCAGTGCTCGTACTCATCCCGGATCTCCGGGGTGAGCTCGCGCTCCATGAACTCCCGGACCTCCTTGCGGAACTCCTCGACCTCTGCCGGGAAGGTGAAGTCCATCGTGCCGTCCTCTCGTCGCCTTCTCGTCAGCCGCCTCGCGGGCGGGTGCGTTCGCTCGCGTGCCTAGTGGCTGGCCGGCACCGACCGCTCGGCGAGCAGCCTGGTGACGCGCCGGCGGTGCCAGCGGGGATCGCCCATCAGCACCTCGGCCCCCTTGGCCCGGCGGAAGTAGAGCTGGATGTCCGCCTCCTTGATGAAGCCGGCCCCGCCGAAGATGTGCGTGCCTTCGATGGAGCAGGTGGAGTATGCCCCGCTCGCGGCGGCCTTGGCCATAGGCACCTCGATGCTCGCGTCGAGACCCTCCGCGAGGCGCCATGCCGCCTCGTAGACCAGCAGCTGCGCGCCGGTCACCTCGGTCACCATTCGCGCCATCTTGTGCTGCAGGGCCTGGAAGGAGCCGATCGGGCGCCCGAACTGGACGCGCTCCTTCGAGTAGTCGACGGCGAGCTCCAGCGAGCGCTCGGCGCCGCCGATCGACTCGGCGGCGACGACGACCGCGGCGCGATCCAGCATCTCCTCGATGGCGGCCCAGCCGCCCCCGACCTCCCCGAGCACCTGGTCGGCGTTCACGGAGACGCCGTCGAGCACGACCTCGAACTGGTGGTCCTGGTAGATGGTGTCGAGGATCGTCAGCGTGACGCCGGGGGCCTGGGGGTCGACGAGGAAGA
>DAOULG010000027.1:0-9979 GCA_034420495.1 Dehalococcoidia bacterium | reverse complement strand
AGGGGGCGCTCGACGAGCGGCACGCCTGCCTCGTCGTGCAGCAGCCGGACTTCCTCGGGGGGATCGTGGACCTCGAGCTGCTCGCGCGCGCCGTGCACGAGTCGGGCGCGCTCGCCGTCGCCGCCTGCGACCCGCTCGCGCTCGGCATGCTGCGCGCGCCGGGCGACGCCGGCGTGGACGTGGTGACGGGCGAGGGGCGCGATCTCGCCGGACCCGTGGGCTTCGGCGGCCCCTCGCTCGGGCTCTTCGCGGCTCGCCGGGACCACATGCGCCAGCTCCCCGGCCGCATCGTGGGACGCACGAAGGAGCTGCACGGCCCGCGGGGCGCGGACGGGTTGGAGGAGGAGCCGCGCACCGGCTACGTGCTGACGCTGCAGGCGCGCGAGCAGTTCATCCGGCGCGAACGCGCCACCTCCAACTTCTCCACCGGCCAGCAGCTCATCGCCCTGGGCTTCACCGTCGCGCTGGAGACGCTCGGCCCGCGCGGGCTGAGCGAGAGCGCCGAGCTCTGCTACCAGCGCGCGCACCGGGCGGCGGCGCGCATCGACGAGCTTGCGGGCTACGCCGCCTGCGGCCGGGGAAGCTGGTGGTTCCAGGAGTTCCTGCTACGCGGCCCGCTGCCGCCGCAGGAGCTGCTCCGGCGCCTCGAGGAGCGCGGGATCACCGGGGGCCTGGACGTCTCCGGCCGCCCCGAGCCGGAGGCGCGCGACGCGATCCTGGTCTGCGTGACCGAGGCGACGCCTCCCGGCGACGTCGACGCCCTCGTCGGGGCGCTGGCCTCGATCGGGGCCGAGGAGGGGGCCTCCCCGTGAACGTCGGCGAGCGCGACGTCGGCGCCCGGCTCGCCTTCGACCGCGGCTCGCCCGGGCGCCGGGCGGTGAGCGTTCCCTCGTGGGAGGGGGAGGCGGCACCGCTCCCCCCGGCCCGGCTGCGCCGTGAGCGCCTCCGGCTCCCCGAGCTCTCGCAGGGCGAGATCGTGCGCTACTACACCGCGCTCTCGCGGCTGAACTACGGCATCGACTCCGGGACCTACCCGCTCGGCTCCTGCACGATGAAGTACAACCCGAAGGTCGACGATCTGATGGCCGCGCTGCCCGGACTCGCGGACGCCCACCCGCTCGAGGCGGAGCAGCGCGTGCAGGGGGTGCTGCGCGTCGGGCACGAGCTGCAGGAGGCGCTCTGCTCGCTCACCGGCTTCGCCGCGGCGAGCCTGGCGCCCGCGGCCGGCGCGCAGGGCGAGCTCGCGGGCGTGCTGATGGTGAAGCGGGCGCTCGACGATCGCGGCGAGCTTCCCACGAGGCGCCGCGTGCTGGTGCCGGACAGCGCGCACGGCACGAACCCGGCGACGGCGGCGATGGCGGGCTTCACCGTGACGCAGATCCCGACCGCCGCCGACGGCTCCATGGACGGCGAGGCTCTCGAGCGCGAGCTCGATGAGAGCGTCGCGGCCGCGATGGTGACGATGCCCAACACGCTCGGACTGTGGGAGCGGGGCATCGACGAGGTGGCGGCGCGGGTGCACGCGGTCGGCGCCTACCTCTACGCCGACGGCGCGAACCTGAACGCGATCCTGGGGCGGGCGCGCTTCGGCGATCTCGGCTTCGACGTCGCCCACGTCAACCTGCACAAGAGCTTCTCGACGCCGCACGGCGGCGGCGGCCCCGGAGCGGGCCCCGTGCTGTGCGGGGCCGAGCTCGCCCCGTACCTCCCCGCCCCGGTGATCGTCCCCGGGGAGGGCGGCCTCCGCCTCGGGCGGCCGGAGCGCTCGATCGGGCGCCTGCAGCAGTTCCACGGCTCCTACGGCGTGCTGGTTCGCGCCTACGCCTACCTGCGCTCGATGGGTCTCAGCGGGCTGCGCGCCGTCTCCGAGCACGCCGTGCTCAACGCGAACTACCTGCGTGCGCTGCTCGTCGACGCCTACGACCTCCCCTACGACCGGGGCCGGGTGCTGCACGAGGTGGTGCTGGCGGGCACCAGGCAGCGCCGCGAGCACGGGGTCCGCACCTACGACATCGCGAAGCGCCTCATCGACCACGGCTTCCACCCGCCGACGGTCTACTTCCCCCTGATCGTGGAGGAGGCGCTGATGATCGAGCCGACCGAGACGGAGCCCCGGGAGGCGGTGGAGGCCTTCGCCGACGCGATGCTCGCCATCGCGGAGGAGGCGGCGAGCGATCCGGATCTCGTGCGCTCGGCGCCGAGCGGCGCGCCCATCGGCCGGCTCGACGAGGCGACGGCGGCGCGCAGGCCCGACCTGAGGTGGATCCCCGCCGGCGAGTAGCTCCGGCCCCGGCCGCCCCTACCGCGGATGCTCCCCGCCCCCGCCGGACATCGCCGGGAGGATCTGGACCTCGGCGTCGGGGGGGACCTCGCGGAGGAGGCCGGTCGCGGAGGCGGAGCCGTTCACGGCGAGCTGGATGCCGGGGCGCAGCATGCCCTCCTCGACGATCAGCGCGCGGATGCCCGGGCACTCCGGCTCGAGGTTGTCGATCACCTGCCGGAGCGTCGCGCCCTGGACCTCGACCGAGTGGCGGTCGCCGCAGAGCCGGCGCAGCGAGGCGGGTACGAAGACGGTCGCCATCGACGCTCCCGTCCCGCTCGCCCCGCCCGGCGCTCCTACTCCTCGGGCAGCAGCTCCTCGAGCAGCACGCGCGGCGAGGCGGGCAGGCTCCGCGTCCTCACGCCCGTCGCCTGGTGGATGGCGTTCGCGACCGCCGCGAGCGGCGGCACGATCGGCACCTCGCCGACCCCGCGCACGCCGTAGGGGTGGCCGGGGTTCGGCTCCTCCACCAGGATGGTGTCGATCTGCGGCACGTCGAGCGTCGTCGGCATGCGGTAGTCGAGGAGGCTCGCGTTGCGCAGGCGGCCCTCGTCGTCGTAGACGTACTCCTCCGTGAGCGCCATCCCGATGCCCTGCACGGCCCCGCCCTGGATCTGCCCCTCGACGTAGTCGGGGTGGATGGCCGTGCCGACGTCCTGGATCGCCGTGTAGCGCAGCACCTCCACCTTGGCGGTGTCGGGATCCACCTCGACGTCGACGATGTGGCAGGCGAACGCCGGCCCGGTGCCCTCCGGCATGACGTCGGCCTTCCCCTGCACGGTGCCGCCGGTGCGGTGCAGCTGCCCCGCGATCTCCCGGAAGGTGAAGGATTGGTCCTCGGGGCCCCGGATGACGCCGTCGTCGTCGTAGTGGACGAGCGAGGCGTCGACCTCCCAGATGCGCGCGGCGCGCGCCTCGAGCTCGCGCCGGATCTCGAGGCCGGCCTCGTGGACGGCCCATCCCGTGGCGAAGGTCGTGCGGCTGCCCCCGGTGACGGCGGTGTAGCCGATCGAGTCGGTGTCGACGACTATGGGCTTCACCTGCTCGTAGTCGATCCCGAGCGTCTCGGCGATCTGCATCGCGAGCGCTGCGCGCTGCCCGCCGATGTCGACCGACCCCAGGACGAGGCCGACGGTGCCGTCGCGGTTGACGGTGGCGTAGGCCGACGACTCGAGCCCGCCGTTGCCCCAGTAGCCCATGGCGATGCCGCGCCCGCGGTTCTCGCCCTGCAGCTCCGAGTTCCAGTGCGGGCTCTCGCTGGCGGCCCTCATCACGGCCTCGTTGCCGATCGACTGGAAGGCGGCGCCGTCGATGCGCCGCGTGCCGTCGACGGCGGCGTTGCGCTGCCGCAGCTCGAGCGGGTCGATATCGAGCTGCTCGGCAAGCTCGTCCAGCGTCGACTCCATGGCGAAGGAGCCGGCGGGAGCGCCCGGCGCGCGGTAGGCGGAGACCTTGGGCTTGTTGACGATGACGTCGTAGCAGTCGGCCCGCTGGTTGGGGACGCTGTACGGGGAGAACATGCACATCCCGCCGGCGCCGACGGGCGAGCCGGGATAGGCGCCGGCCTCGTAGGCGAGGTAGGCCTCGGCGGCGGTGAGCGTCCCGTCGCGCTTCGCGCCGAGCTTCACGCGGACGTAGGTGGCCGACGTCGGCCCGGTGCCGAGCAGCACCTCGTCGCGCTGCATGATCATCTTCACCGGGCGGCCCGTCTTCCTGGAGAGCACGGCGGCCATCGGCTCCATGTACACCGGGATCTTGCCGCCGAAGCCGCCCCCGATCTCCATCGGGATGACGCGGATCTTCGAGACGGGGACCTTCAGCACGCGCGCGAGCTGGTCGCGCATCATGAACGGGCCCTGGGTCGAGAGCCAGACGGTGAGCTCCCCGCTCTCGTTCCAGAGCGCGGTCCCGTTGTGCGGCTCGATGTAGCCCTGGTGGGCGGTGCCCGTCTCGTACTCGCGCTCGATCACCACCTCGGCCTCGGCGAAGCCCTCGTCGAGGTCGCCGATCTCCAGGCGCAGGTGGCTCGCGGCGTTCGGGATGTCGTGCTCGCTCCGCGGGCCGGGGCTGAAGCGCGCCATCATCTCCACGGTGTGCATGTTGGGGTGGATGCGGGGCGCGCCCTCGGCCATCGCCTCGTGAACGGAGAGCACCGGCGGCAGCTCCTCGTACTCGACCTCGATCAGCCCGAGCGCGTCCTCGGCGACGTGCGGGTCGGTCGCGGCGACCGCGGCGACCGCGTGCCCGTGGTAGAGCGCGCGGTCGGAGGCGAGCACGTTGTCGACGAGCCACTTCAGGTTCGACGCCGTCTCACCGAGGTCGGTGACGGCATCCTCGGCGGCCGGGAAGTCGGCCTGCGTGATCACGGCCTTCACCCCCGGGAGGGCGAGTGCCTTCTCGGCGTCGATCCCGACGATCCGCGCATGGGCGTGGGGGCTGCGCAGCACGCGCCCGTAGAGCATGCCCGGGAGCCGGATGTCGGATCCGTAGTTCGCGCGCCCGGTCACCTTGTCGGTGCCGTCCGGACGGACGGGGCGGCTGCCGACGACGCGGTACGGCTTCTTGGCGGGGGCGACCATGACGGGTCCTTCCGTGGACGGGGCGCCGCGTGCGGCGCCCGATCGCTCATCTCTAGCCCGAGGGGGCGTCGGCCCTCTCGGCGGCGTCCAGCACGGCGGTGATGATCTTATCGTAGCCGGTGCAGCGGCAGAGGTTGCCGGCGAGCCAGTAGCGCACCTGCTCCTCGGTGGGGCGCGGATGCTCCTGAAGGAGGGCGTGCGCCGCGACCAGGAAGCCCGGCGTGCAGATGCCACACTGCAGTGCGCCCCGCTCCAGGAAGGTCTCCTGCACCGGGATCAGCCGGTCCTGCTCGGCGAGCCCCTCGACCGTGGTCAGCTGCGAGCCGTCCACCTCGGCGGCCATCACCAGGCAGGCGTTCACGAGCCGGCCGTCCAGTATCACCGCGCACGCGCCGCAGTTCCCGTTGTTGCATCCCTCCTTGGTTCCCATCAGGCCGAGCCGGTCCCGCAGCGCCTCGAGCAGCGAGTCACGCTCGTCTGCGAGGAACTCCGCGGGCTCGCCGTTTATGTCGGTGGAGATGATGATGCGGCTGCTCATGGGTGACTCGCGACCTCCTCGCCCCGGGCGCGGCGCGCCGCGTCCCTGAGCGTCCGCTCCGTCAGGACTCCGGCCAGGTGCCGTCGCTGCCTGATGGAGCCGCGCATGTCGTCGATGGGCCGTACCGCGGCGCGCGCGGCGGCGGCGGCGGCGGCGATGCTCTCCTCCGAGAGCGGGCGCCCGACGAGCGCCTCCGCGGCCCCCCCCACGACGAGCGCGGTCGGAGCGGCCGCGCCGACCACGACCGAGGCCTCGGCGACCTCCGCGCCGTCGAAGCGCAGCGAGGAGGCGACGTTGACGACGGCGATGTCCATCTCGTTGCGGGGGATGAACCGCAGGAAGCGCGCCCCGCTCGCCGGCGCCGGCGCCGGCACCTCCAGGGCGAGCAGGAACTCGCCCACCCCGAGCACGTTCTGCCCCGGACCCGTCGTGAAGCCGGCCACGGGCACGCGCCGCTCGCCCCCCGGTCCGGCGATCACGGCCGTCGCGCCGAGCGCGATGAGCGGCGGCACGCCGTCCGCCGCCGGCGAGGAGTTGCAGAGGTTGCCGCCGAGGCTCGCGCGGCCCTGGATGGCGGTGCCGCCGATCAGGCAGGCGGCGTCGACCAGGGCGGGGTAGGAGCTCCGCACGGCGGCGTCGCCGTAGATGCGGTAGCAGGGGGTCGCCGCGCCCAGGGTGAGGCCGTCGCCGTTGCGGGGGCGGAGGTCGACGGCCTCCGGGATGGTCTTGATGTCGACGAAGAGCGAGATCTCGCGCGTGCGCTCGCGCGCCTGGACGATGACGTCCGTGCCTCCCGCGAGGACGCGGGCGGTCGGTCCGCCGTCCGAGAGCAGCCGGGTGGCCTCCGCCACGCTCGGCGCCCGCGCGTATCTGAGATCCTGCATCCGCGCCCCCTTCTGCGTGCCGGCGCCCGCGCCGCCGGGACGAGCCTACCCCGGCGTCGCGGCCGCGTCACCCGGGGCGGCGGCCTCGCGCGCGAGCCGTTCGAGCAGATCGGCGACGAGCGCCGGCCGGTTGAGGAACGGCGAGTGCCCGACCGGCCACTCCACGACCGACTCGGCCTGGCGCGAGTTCTCCCGCTGCGCCTCCGGCCGGATCGTGCGGTCGCGCCCGCACACCACGAAGAGCGCGGGTATGTCGCGCCACGCCACGCCCGTCGGCCGCTGCCGGCCCCCGGGGGGCCGCTCCTGCGGCGTGAGCTGCGCGGCGGCCCAGGCCGCATCCCGCTCCGAGCAGTCCGAGTAGAAGGCGGCGCGCGCGTCGGCGGGGGAGACGATGGTGGTGCCGTCGGGCTGCGCGCGGAGCGCGGCCTGGTACGCCGGCTCCCTGTGGAGCACGGGGTCGACGCCCTCCTTGCCGGGCATCGAGGCGCAGAGGTAGACGAGCCGCCGGACGCGCGGATGCCCCGCCGCCGCCTCGGTGATGATCGGTCCGCCGGCGGAGTGGCCGACGAGCACGAGCGGCCCCGGCGTGGCGTCGAGCACGGAGCGCACGAGCCGCGCGTTCTCGTGCAGGTCCCCGATGACGCGCCGGTCGGATGCATCCGGGCGGCGGCGATCGACGACCGCCGTCGCCACGCCGCGCGGTTCGAGCTCCGAGACCACGCGCTCCCAGGCCCACGGCCCGTGCCCGGCGCCGTGCACGAGGACGACCGTCGCCGGGGCAACCGCCGGCCGGTTCTCAGACACGCGGCGCTCCCCCTCCCGCCCGCCCGGCCGGCCGGGGCCAGCAGAGGCGGATCCACTCGGCCAGGGTGGTCAGCTCGACGCCCCAGCCATCCAGGCGCGTCCGGAGCGCCTCCACGTCGGCCCCGTGCCCCTCGCGCTCGCGCCACCGGAGGAGCGCGCGCATCTGCTCCGGATCCCGGTCGCCGACGGTGTCGCCGGCGCGCTGAGAGTAGCGGACCGTCCGCCCGAGCGCCCGGGAGAAGACGCCGGCGACGGCCTCGAGCGAGATCTCCTCTCCCGCGAGATCGATGGCGGCGCCGGCGCTCTCGCCGGGCCGCTGGAAGAGCTCGGCCGCGACGGCGCCGATATCGCGCACGGCGACGAGCTGCTGCCGCATGGCGGGGGGGAACGGGCCTTCCAGCACGCCCGCCTCGATCCGCTCGCGGCGGAGCAGGTAGTTTTCCATGAAGGTCACAGGTCGGAGCAGCGTGTGCGCGACGCCGGTCTCGGCCAGGTACCGGCCGGCGCGCCACTTCGCCTCGTAGTTCGCAACGCCGCTGCCGCTGCGGGCCGCCCCCGCCGAGGAGGAGTAGACCAGGTGCCGGACGCCGGCGGCCGAGGCGGCCGAGGCGGCCGCGCGCACGGCCCGCAGCTCCTGCTCGGGGGCGATGCCCGAGGGCTGCATCAGGAAGACGCCGTCGGCGCCGCGCATCGCCGCCTCGAGGGATGCCGCGGTCCCCGGGTCGGGGAGGATCTCGACCCCGGCCCGCGCGAGCTCTCGCGCGCGCGCCGACCCGGCGTCCCGCGTCAGCCCGCGCACGCGCCACCCGCGGGCGAGCAGCGCACCCGAGACGGCGCGGCCCTGCCGCCCGGTCGAACCGAAGACGATCACGGTCCTCCGGCGCCCGGCGGCGCCCCGGGGGCCCGCGGTCACGGTCCCCTCTCGCGCGGCGCGCCGTCGAGGAAGAAGTCGAGGAGGGCGTGGGCGTAGAGGTCGGGTTCGAGGAAGGGGGCGGCGTGATCCACGCCGTGCAGGATGCCGGCGCGCGCCCGCGGTATCGCCTCCACGACGCGCGCCTGGTCGGCGAGGGGATCGGCGCCGGAGCGGAGCCGGCCGGCGTCGCCGCAGAGCACGAGCGTGCTCGCGCGAATGGCGGGCAGGCGCTCCCAGGTCGCGTAGCGCTCGATGGCGGCGGGGGCCGCCGCCTGCCACCCCGCGGGGCCGTAGGCGTCGACGCCGGGTCCGGCGGAGGCGCCGCTCTCGCTCCGCCCGAAGCCCCCGCTCGACGGGGAGTCGGGGGGCGTGCCCGTGCCGTACTCGCCCTGGAAGACGGAGAGGAAGCGGCGCTGCGCCTCGTCGGGCGGGACGCGGTCGAGCATGTCCCGGTAGCGCTCCCACAGCGCGACGAGGTGGGAGCCGTCGGCGGCGGGGGGCCGGTAGGGGACGCGCACGTGGTGCTCCTGGCTCTGGGCGCGCGCCCCGGCCCAGTCCAGGAACTCGACCAGGGCGAGCCTCTGCACGCGCGCGGGGAAGGCGGCGGCGGCCTCGGCGGCGATCACCGCGCCGGTCATGTGCCCGAGGAGGTGGGCGCGCTCGATGCCGAGCCCGTCGAGCAGCTGCGGGATGCGCGCGGCGTACTCGGCCACCTCGGTGTAGGGGGCGGGCGGCCTCGCCGAGTCGCCGTAGCCCGGGGTGTCCATCGCGATCGGGCGCAGCGCCTGCGCGAGCAGCGGGAGCACCGCGTGGAAGAGCCGGGGGTTCGGGGTCGAGTGCAGGAGGAGCAGGGGTGGGAGCTCCGGGGAGCCCGCCTCGTAGTAGTGGAGCTGTCCCTCCGGCGTGTCGACGAAGCCCCGGCGGATCGACGCGATCGTGTACCCCCTCGCCCGCTCGGCGCGCTGGCGGCGACTATATCCCGCCTCCGCCCGGGCGTGCGCTACACTCCCCCCGCTCGAGCCGAGCGCAGGGGTGAAGGGGGCGTCCGCACCGTGATCTACGAGCTCCGAACCTATGAGGCCGTGCCGGGGAAGATGCGCGCGCTGCAGGCGCGCTTCCGCGACAAGACGCTGGCGATCTGGGAGAGGCACGGCATCACGCCGGTCGGCTTCTGGACCTACGCGCACGGCGGCTGGACGAATCAGCTGGTCTACATGCTGCAGTTCGAGGACCTGGCGGATCGCTCGGCCCGCTTCGCGGCGTTCCGCACCGACCCGGAGTGGGCGGAGGCGGTGAGGGAGTCGGAGAAGGACGGCCCGCTCACCGTCCGCACGCGCTCCGACTTCCTGCAGCCGACCGACTTCTCGCCGCTCCGGTAGGGCCCGGGCCGCCGCCGGGCGGCCGCCGGCTATTCCGCGAGGAAGGCGATCACGTCGCGCGCGAAGCGCTCGGGCTCGCGCGCATAGATCTGGCCGCCGACTCCCGGCACGAGCACCAGCCGGCCGTCCGGGACGAGCTCGACGGCGCGCTGATCCTCCTCGGCGAGCAGGTCGTGCTCCGGCGTGAGGAAGAGCGCCGGGCAGCCGAGCTGCGGCAGGTCGGGGACGGGGTCGTAGCGGAAGGCCGCGTTGTAGGCCCAGTGGTAACGCTCGTGGTTCCCGACCATGTTGACGACGGCGAGCGTCAGGAGCTCCAGCGAGGGCTCGCCCCACCAGATGCGCCGGAAGCGATCCCAGGCGTACTGGAAGTGGGAGCCGTCGGCGGCCAGCTCGAGCGCCGGCGCCCACGACTCGAGCCGTGCGCGCCTCTTCTCGGGGGTGTAGGCCGGGATCCCCTGGAAGATCGCGTGGGTGACGCGATCCGGGGCCTCGAGCGCTTCGCCCTCTTCGGCTCGCACACGGGGGCGTCGATCGCCTCGATCAGCGCCTCGGCGTAGACGGG
>DAOULG010000026.1:0-4621 GCA_034420495.1 Dehalococcoidia bacterium | reverse complement strand
GGAGGCCGGCCGGTGCGGAGGGCGCTTCTCGCCGCAGCCTGCGCGCTCGGCTGCTGGCTCGCCGCGTCGGCTCCGGCCGCGGCGGAGCAGCCGCCGGAGCTGCTCGCGGCCCCCGTCACCCGGGGCGCGCCGCCGCCCGCCGCGCCGGCGTTCCCCGGCCTCCCCTCCCCCGGCGACCTCCTCCCGGAGATCGACCCGGGCACCTGGGCCCGTGCCTTCCTCGACGCCCTCGCCGACATGGCGGGGGAGGCGCTCGTGGGCGCGGCGCGCGGCGCCGTCGACCGGGCGCTGGGGCTCGGGGGCTCCTCGCTCAACTTCGTCACGCGCACGCCCGAGGCCGGCACCTACGAGAGCACCACCGTCCGCTCGATGTGGAACCTCTCCCGCGCCGCCGCCTCCGCCGCGCTCGCGCTGGTGGTGATGTGGGGCGGCTTCAACGTGATGCTGAGGCGCCACCGGGGGAGTCCCTACGACGGGGTGATGGAGCTCCTGCCGCGCGTCGTGCTCGCGGCCCTCGCGATGCACCTCACGCTCGATTTCGCGCGGCTCCTCATCGATCTCAACAACGGCCTCACGCAGGCCGTGGGGCAGCACGGCCTCCCCGGATACGCGCAGGCCTCGGCCGGGCAGGGCGGCGTGGCCCACGCCGTCGTCGCGCTCGGCTACGCCGTGGTGGCGCTGCTCCTGGTGCTCCAGATGCTGATGCGCCTGGCGCTTCTCGACCTCCTCATCGTGCTCGGGCCGCTGATGGTGCTCTGCTGGGTGCTCCCGCAGACGCAGGGGTGGACGCGCTGGTGGGCGCAGCTCCTCCCGCTCACCGTCTTCCAGCAGGCGGTGCAGGTCGCGGTGCTGCACCTCGGCTCCTCGCTCATGGTCGAGCTGACGCCGGGCGAGCGCTCCGACGCGCTGCTCACGCTGCTTCTCGGCGGCGCCGCGCTCTGGCTCACGCTCCAGGTGCCGGCCCTCCTTCAGGGCCAGCTGCAGCAGGCCGGGCTCGGGCGGGCACGCCCCGTGGCCTCGCTCGGGCGCGCCGCCCTGGGCGGCCCGGGCGGGAGGTAGCGGTGCGCCGCCCCCGGGCGGAGGCGGAGCCGGAGGGAGAGGAGAGCGCGGGCGCAGGGGGCGTCCGCTGAGGGGGGAGTGAGATGGACGAGGTGAACACGCTCTTCGGGAACCTGCTCGACATCGGGACCGGTGTCGCGGCGGCGGTCTCGGCCTTCTTCGTGATGTGGGGGGCCTTCCTCTACATGTCGGCGGGCGGATCGCCGCGGCAGGTGGAGACCGCGAAGGCGGCGATCGCCAACGCGCTCGCCGGGCTCGCGATCGTGCTGCTGGCGCGCGTGATCGCGGCGATGGTGCAGGAGGCGGTCGCATGACGGCCCGCTACGAGATCCCGACGCAGCTCGGCGCCCCCGACGCCGCCGCCTTCGGGATGACGATGCGCCAGCTGCTCCTGGCGGCGAGCGGGGCCGCCCTCGCCTACGCGGCCTGGGTCGACCTGCCGCTCCCCGGGGCGCTCCGCCTCGGCGCGGCGGCGCTGGTGCTCCTGCTCACGCTCGCGCTCGTGCTCTGGAGGCCCCAGGGGCGCGAGCTCGGGGAGTGGGCGCTCGTGCTCGCGCGCTATCACGCCCGGCCGCGCCTCTCGGTCGGGCGCCCGGCGCGGCGCCGCGATGTCGTGATCCCCCGGCCGGCCGCCCGGCGGGGGAGCTCCGGCCGGGGCGGCGGGACGGGGGGCGGGACGGGGGGAGGAGCGGTGCGTGCCGGGGCTGCGTGAGAGGTCGCGGCGCGCCGCGCGCGTGGAGGCCAGGCTCCCGCTCCGCAGCATCCGGGGCGACGTGCTGGTGCTCCGGGGCGGGCGCTACCGCGCCGTGCTGGAGGCGGACGCCGTGGCGCTCGAGCTCCGCCCGGAGCACGAGCGGGAGGCGGTGCTCGAGGCCTACCGCCGCTTCCTCATCGCCCTGGCGCATCCGCTGCAGCTGCTGGTGCGGGTCGTCCCCGCCGACGTCGAGCGCTACCTGGCCCGGCTCGGCGGCCCGCGCGCGCCCGCGGGGCCGCTCGCCGCGCTGGCGCGCGATCACGCGGCCTTCGTGCGCCGCCTCGCCAGGGAGCGCCGCCCCCTCGAGCGGCGGCGCTACGTCGTCATCCCCGCCGAGGGCGGGGGCCCCCGGGCGGGAGCCCTCCTTTGGCCGCGCGGCCGCCCGGCCGACGCCGCGGGGGGCGGCGCCGTCCCCGAGGAGGCGCGCGCAACGCTCGGGCGCCGCGCGGCCGAGGTCGCCGCGGGCCTCGGGGCCTGCGGCATTCCCTCGCGGCGGCTCGCGGGCGCGGAGATCGCCGCGCTCTGGCGCGAGATGCTGGCCCGCCCGCGCGCGGTGCCCGAAGGGAGCGGGACGGGCGCCGCCCCGGGGGCGCACCTCCCCGCCGCCGTCGAAGAACGGCGGGACGAGCTCTCGCTCGACGGCGAGCTGACGCGCGTGCTGGCGCTCACCGGCTACCCCCGCCAGGTCGCCGCGGGCTGGCTCGCCCCCCTCGTGGACGGCGGAGAGCCGCTCGACCTGAGCCTCCACCTGGAGCCGGTCGACTCCGGCGACGCGGTGCGCTCGCTCACGCAGCGCCTCGCCGAGCTCGAGTCGTCGCGCCGGCTGGACGACCGCGGCGGGCGGCTCCCGAGCGCCCGGCGCGCGGTCGCCCGCGCCGACGTGGAGCGCCTCCGCGAGGGGCTCGCGCGGGGCGACGAGCGGCTGCTGCGCGCCGCCCTCTACCTCAGGCTCCGCGGGCGCGACCGCTCGCGGCTCCGGCGCTCCGAGGCTGCGGTGGAGGCGGCGGTCTCGGGGCTGCTCGCCGAGGCGCGCCCCCAGCTCTACGAGATGTGGCCGGGCCTCCTCTCCTGCCTCCCGGCCGCGGAGGATCACCTGGGCCGGCGCCGCACGCTCGACGGCGCGAGCCTCGCGACGATGATCCCCTTCGCCTCCGGGGAGCTCCCGCGCTCCCCCGGCGGCCTGCTCGCGGGCCGCAGCCTCCAGGACGGATCGCTCGTCGTCCTCGACCCCTTCGACCCCGCCCGGGAGAACGCGAACCGCGTCGTCGTCGCGACGAGCGGGGCGGGGAAGTCCTACGCCTGCAAGGTCGAGGCGCTGCGGGCGCTGCTGCTCGGCATCGAGTACTACGTCGTCGACCCCGAGGGGGAGTACTCAGCCCTCTGCGAGGCGGTCGGGGGCGAGCGGCTGCGCCTCGCGGGCGACTCGCCGCACCGCATCAACCCCTTCGACCTCCCGCCGCGAGGGGGAGCGGCGCGGGAGGGGGCGCTCGGGCGGCGCGTGCTCGCGCTCCTGGGGCTCCTCGGCCTGATGCTCGCCGAGCCGGGGGCGCGGCTGGGGCACGCGGAGCGCGGCGTGCTCGACGGCGCGCTCTACGAGTGCTACCGGCGCCGCGGCATCACCGACGATCCCGCGACCCACGGCCGTCCGGCGCCGCTCCTGCGGGAGCTCCGGGCGGTGCTCGAGGAGTCGGGCGACCCGCACGGGCTCGCGTCGCGGCTGGGCCGCTACGCCGCGGGGAGCCTGGGGCGGCTCTTCTCGGAGCCGACGAGCGCCGCCCCCCGGAGCCCCTTCGTCGTCTTCGACGTCGAGGGCCTCGACGAGGAGCTGCGCCCCGTCGCCACCTACCTCATCGCCGACCGGCTCTGGGGCGAGGTGCGCGCCGAGGCGCGCCCGCGCGTCCTGCTCGTCGACGAGGCGTGGTCGCTGATGCGCCACGCCGAGGGCGCGCGCTTCGTCGCGCGCATCGCCAGGCAGGCGCGCAAGCGCTGGCTCGGCCTCACCACGGTGACGCAGGAGGTCTCCGACTTCCTGGGGAGCGCGGAGGGGCGGACCGTGCTCGCCCAGAGCGCGACGCGGCTGCTCCTCCGGCAGGAGAGCTCGGGCGCGGCGCTGCTCGAGGAGAGCCTCGGCCTCTCCCCCCGCGAGCGCTCCTTCCTCCTCTCCTGCCGCAAGGGGGAGGGGCTCCTCCTCGCGCAGGGCCGCCGCGTCCCGCTCCGCATCGAGGCGAGTCCGGAGGAGCACGCCCTCGCCACCACCGATCCCGCCGAGCTCAACCGGCGCGCCGCCGGGGGCCGCCCGCGAGGCCGCCCGTGAGGGCTGACGCCCGCGCGCCGCACCTCGCCGAGGTGGTCGCGCCGCGCCGGCTCGAGCGGAGCCCGCTCCGGCAGGCCGGCCTCCTCGCCGCGCTCCCCGCCGGGGACCCCCTCCAGTTCACGAGCGTCCTCACGCAGCAGGGGCCGCGCTTCCTGGTGCGCGCGCGCTCCGGTGGTGCGCTCTCTCGCGCCCTCGCCGCGCTTGCGGCCGCCTACCCGCAGGCCGCCCTCGAGCCTCTCGACCTCGCGGCGCGCCCCGACCTCGACCCGGCGCTCCCCGGCGCGACCGAGGAGAGCGTGCGCGTGGCGCTCGGGCCCCGCGGCGACCGCGCGCTCCCGCTCCTGGGGCAGGAGCGCGCCTCCGAGCCGCCGCTCGCGGCGGTGCTGGGGGCTCCCGCGCTCGCGGCCGGGGAGCGCCTGCTGCTCGAGCTCGAGCTCGAGCGCGCGCCCGCGGGCGAGGCGGAGCGCCTGGGCCGCCGCCCGCCCCCGGAGGAC
>DAOULG010000025.1:0-8292 GCA_034420495.1 Dehalococcoidia bacterium | reverse complement strand
CCGGGCGCAACGCGCCGTGCCTGAGCTGCCGGAGATCGAGACGATCCGGCGGGATCTCGCGCCCCTGGTCGTCGGGCGAACGCTCTGCCGGGTGCGGATACACCCCGGCGCGGAGCGGCTCGCCGTCACCCATCCCCCGCGGGAGATGGAGCGCCTCCTCGAGGGCCGGCGCATCGGCGGGGCCGCCCGGCACGGGAAGTACCTCCTCCTCGCCCTCGACGACGGACGCCACTGGGTGATCCACCTGCGCATGACGGGATCGCTGGTGCACCGGCCCGGCGACGCCGCCCCTGCGGCGGCGGACCCCGGCGCCCGCTACGAGCGGGCCCGCGCCGGGCTCGACGACGGCTCGGAGCTCTCGCTGCGCGACGTGCGCAAGTTCGCGACCTGGCACCTGGTCGACGACCCCCGCGAGGCCTTCCCGCGGTCCGGTCCCGACGCGCTCTCGGAGGCGTTCTCGCCCGGCTGGCTGGCGCGGGCGCTCTCGAGGCGCTCGGTGGCGGTGAAGTCGGCGCTGCTCGACCAGGCGGTCGCGGCCGGCGTCGGCAACATCTACGCCGACGAGGCGTGCTGGCGCGCGGGGATCGATCCGCGCACGCCGGCGAACCGGCTCGGGCGGAGGCGCGTGGAGCGGCTGCACGCCGCGGTGGGCGAGGCGCTCCACGCCTCGATCGCCGACCGCGGGTCGAGCTTCAGCGACTACCGCGACGGCCTGGGCGCCGAGGGGCTGCACACCGTGCGGGTCCAGGTCTTCCGGCGCGAGGGCCAGCCGTGCCGCCGCTGCGGCGCGACCATCGTCAAGCGGCGGGTGGGCGGGCGCGGCACCCATCTCTGCCCCGGCTGCCAGCGGCGCTAGCCGATGGGGACGCTCGCCTCGAGCTTCGCCCTGATCTTTCTCGCCGAGCTCGGCGACAAGTCGATGCTGCTGGTGCTGGCGGTGGCGACCCGCGCCCGCACCGCGGTCCTGCTGTCGGCGGTCGCGCTCTCCGCCGTCCTGATCATGGGAGCGGCGGCCCTGGTAGGCGCCACGGCCGGCGAGATCCTCCCCCGGCGCCTCGCGGAGGCGGCGTCGGCGCTGCTCTTCGTCGCGGTCGGCGCGTGGACGGTGCGCTCCTCGCTCGGCGGCGCCGGGGACGACGAGGGAGCGGCGCACGAGCGCGACCTGCCGGCCTTCCTCCGGCGGGCGCGCGGGGTCGACGCGCGGTGGGCTCCGCTGCTGCTGGGGGCGGCGCTCGTCGCCGCCCTCACGGTGGCCGAACTGGGCGACAAGACACAGCTCGCGACGATCTCGCTGGCCGGCGCCGAGCCGGGACGGGCGGTGCCCATCTGGGCGGGGGCGGCCGCCGGCATGACGGCGGCGGACGCGCTCGCGATCGTCGCCGGCGCACGCCTGGCGCGCCTCCTCCCCGGGCGGCTCGTCGAGCGCGGGGCCGGGGTGCTCTTCATCGTTGCCGGCCTCGTGCTCGCAGCCCTCGCCGCTCTCTGAGGGCTCCCCGCCCTTGAGGAGGCCGGCGTCCGGGTAGTAGTGTTCGCCTCGCTCGGCGGTACGCATCCGGGCCGTCCGGGCGGGGTGGATGTTCATGCCGATGCTGGCCCTGGTCAGTGTCCTCTTCGTGGTCGCCGTGCTCGCGCACGGCGCCGTCGCGCTGCACCTCGCGAACGAGCTGACCCGCTCGCCGCGTCGCCGCGTGCGGGGCACGCCGGCCGACCGGGGCCTCCACTACGAGGAGGTGCGATTCCACACCGTCGACCGGGTGCGGCTCCACGGCTGGTTCATCGAGTCGCCGGGCGCGCGGGCGACGGT
Organism: Dehalococcoidia bacterium; assembly: GCA_034420495.1. Classification (GTDB taxonomy): domain Bacteria; phylum Chloroflexota; class Dehalococcoidia; order UBA2979; family UBA2979; genus VYDC01. The sequence continues at coordinate 6,488 of DAOULG010000025.1, read as the reverse complement.
GGCGGTCGTGCACGACGGCGGCGGGACGCGCGCCGACGAGACGCAGGGACTGCTCCCGCTCGGGCACGAGTACGTGCGCCGCGGCTTCCACGTGCTCGCATTCGACCTGAGGGGGCGCGGGGAGTCGCCGGGCGCGCGGGACCGCCTCGGCGGGCCGGAGCTCCGGGACGTCGTCGCGGCGATCGCCTACGCGAAGCGCCGCGCACCGGATCTCCCCGTGCTGCTCCACGGCTTCGGCTTCGGCGCGACGCTGGCGCTCGAGGCCGTCGCCGTCGCCGAGAGCCGCGTCGCCGCGGTGATCGCTGACTCGCCCATCGCCTCGATACGCGAGCAGAGGCGCTGGCAGCACTCCCGCGTCCCGGGCTATCTCTTCCGGCTCGCCTGCGCCCTGGCGCGGCGGCTCTTCGCAGCCGACATCGACGCCGTCGATCCGCTGGTCGCCGTCACCCGCGCCGGGGACGTGCCCATCTACTTCGTGTGCGGGGAGCTCGACGAGCAGATCCCTCCGAGCCAGACCCTGAACATCGCGGCGGCCTCGCTGAGCAGCCGCCACGAGGTGTGGGTCGCGCCGGAGGCGGGGCACTGCGGCGCCTACCTCCAGTACCCGGAGGAGTACCTGCGCCGGGTGACCGCCTTCGTCGAGCTCGCCGTCCCGGCGAGGCTGCCGATCGCCTACGCCGGCTAGGGCGCGATGTCGCCGACCAGCGCCGTCCCCGCCGGCTCCGCGCCGCGTCCCGTCGCGGTGCCGCCGGATGAGGGCCGCCTCACCGACGTCGCGGGGATCCGCGTCGGCCACTGGACCAGCCGCAGGCGCGCCACCGGCGTGACCGCCGTGCTCACCCCTCCCGGGACACTCGGCGGCGTCGACGTGCGCGGCGGCGCGCCCGGCACGCGCGAGACCGATCTGCTCCGTCCGGGAGCGCTGGTGGAGGAGGTGCACGCGATCCTCCTCGCCGGGGGCTCCGCCCCCGGCCTCGCCGCCGCCGACGGCGTCGTGCGGCTGCTCCGGGAGCGGGGCGTGGGATTCGAGGCGGGTCCGCGCTCGGCGCCGCAGCGCATCCCGATAGTCCCCGGCGCCATCCTCTACGACCTCTCGGTCGGCCCTCCCTGGTCGCCCGGCGCGGAGGAGGGCTACCGCGCGGCGCGGGCGGCGCGCCGCGGCCGCGTCGCCGAGGGCTCCGTCGGCGCCGGGACCGGCGCTACGGTCGCCAAGGTGGCCGGCGCCGGGCGCAGCGTGAAGGGCGGGGTGGGGACGGCGAGCGAGCGCCTCGAGGCGGCGGACGGGGCGGAGGGGGAGGTCGTCGTCGCGGCGCTCGTCGCGGTGAACGCGCTCGGCGCCGTCGTCGATCCGACCACGGGCGAGCGCGTCGCCGCGCCGCGGCTCGAGGGCGGCGGGGACTCCGATCCGCTCGAGCTGCTGCGCCGGGGAGCGCCCGCGCCGCCCGACGCGCCCCGGGGAGGGAGCACGACGCTCGCCGTCGTCGCGACCGACGCGCGGCTCACGAAGGCGCAGGCGGGCGTGCTCGCGAGCGCCGCCCACGCCGGCCTCGCGCGCGCCATCGTCCCCGTGGGCACGCGCGGGGACGGCGACACCGCCTTCGGCCTCGCGACCGGCGCCGCGACGCTCGCCCCGGGCCGCATGATCGCGCTGGAGGCGCTCGCGGCGCGCGCCGTGGAGCGCGCCGTGCTGCGCTCGGTCCGCCTCGCGACGGGCCTCCACGGGGTGCCCGCCGCCTCCGGCTGACGGGCGCTCCTGGGCGGGATGCGTTGACAGCCCGGCCGGAGCTTTCGATACTCGGCGCGCCGAGGGAGGGACTCCGCCCCCGCCGACCGCTCGCGCGGCGGCGAGGGGGAGCGGGCGGGCGCCCCGTGCGCCGCGCCCGCCGGGGGACGATCCCGCGGCGGACGGGCCAATCCGCTTGGATCGACGAGACCGAGACGGAGCCGCGATGATGGGGAACCGGGTCCAGGGCGGCCGCGCGCGCCGCCGCGCCGAGGGTGCGCCGTGAGGCGCACGACGACCGGCGATCTCCAGCGCATGCGCGATCGCGACGAGCCGATCGCGATGGTCACCGCCTACGACTACCCCGCGGCGAGGCTCGCCGACGAGGCCGAGATCCCGGCGATCCTCGTGGGGGACAGCCTCGGGATGGTTGTGCTCGGGTACGACTCGACGCTCCCGGTGACGCTCGACGAGATGATCCACCACGCGCGGGCCGTCATGCGGGGGGCGCACCGCGCCCACGTCATCGTCGACCTCCCCTTCGGGACCTACCAGACCGGCTGGCAGGACGCGATGCGCGCCGCCACGCGCGTGCTGCGCGAGACGGGCGCCGGCGCCGTGAAGCTCGAGGGCGGCGTGCGGGTCGCCGAGACCGTGGGACGCCTGGTCGAGGCCGGGATCCCGGTGATGGGGCACATCGGCCTCACCCCCCAGTCGGTTCACCAGCTCGGGGGGTTCCGCGTCCAGGGGAAGACGCCGCGCGACGGCGTGCGGCTGATCGCCGACGCGAAGGCGCTCGAGGAGGCCGGCGCCTACGCGATCGTGCTCGAGACGATCCCGACGGCTCTCGCCCACATGATCACCGAGCGCGTGCGCGTTCCCACGATCGGGATCGGCGCCGGGCCCTTCTGCAGCGGGCAGGTGCAGGTCCTGCACGACCTCCTCGGGCTCTACGAGGACTTCGAGCCCCGGCACGCCCGCCGCTTCCTCCACGGGGCGCGCCTGGGGAGGGAGGCGCTCGTCTCCTACCGCGAGGCGGTCGCCGACGGCACCTTCCCCGCCGCCGAGGAGTCCTTCTACATGGATGAGCGCGCGCTGGCGCTCATCGAGCGCATGACGCGGCGGGGGACGGCGGAGCAGCCCAGGGAGGCGCCCCCGGCGGCCGCCGAGGGGCCCGAGGCGGAGCGCGCCGAGCTCTACGGCCAGCGGGGCTCGGATCCGGCGTCCGGCGGACCGACAGACCGGGGCTAGCCGTGGCCGGGCCCGCGGCGCTGCCTGTGGTCCGGACGGTCGAGGCGGCGCGCGCGGCGCGCGCGCTGCTCCCCGCGCCGGTGGGCCTCGTGCCGACGATGGGCGCGCTCCACGAGGGGCACCTCTCGCTGCTCACGCGGGCGCGCGGCGAGTGCCGCTCCCTCGTGGCCTCCCTCTTCGTCAACCCCTCCCAGTTCGGGCCCGGCGAGGACTTCGCGCGCTACCCCCGCGACGAGGAGCGCGATGCGTCGCTCTTCGCGCGGGCGGGGGTCGACCTTCTCTTCGCCCCCGCGCTCGAGGAGATCTACCCGCCCGGCCACGCCACGACGGTGACGGTCGCCGGCTCGGAGGATCGGCCGGAGGGACTCTGCCGCCCGGGCCACTTCGCGGGCGTGGCGACGGTGGTGACGGTCCTGCTCTCCATCGTGGCGCCGGATCGGGCCTACTTCGGCGAGAAGGACGCGCAGCAGCTCGCCGTCGTGAGCCGGCTCGTGCGCGACCTCGCCCTCCCGGTCGAGGTGGTGGCCTGTCCCACGGTGCGCGACCCCGACGGCCTCGCGCTCTCCTCCCGGAACGTCTACCTCTCTGCGGAGGAGCGCCGGCAGGCGCTCTCGCTCTCGGCCGGGCTGCGCGCCGCCGAGGCGGCCTTCGCCGCGGGCCTGCGCGACGCCGGGGCGCTGCGCCGCATGGTGGCGGAGCGCGTCTCCTCCGAGCCGCTCGCCGTCCTCGACTACGTCTCGCTCGCCGACGGCGGGATGACGGAGGAGATCGACGGCGAGGTCTCGGGCGAGGCGGTGCTCTCCCTCGCCGCCCGCGTCGGCGGGACGCGCCTCATCGACAACGTGCGGCTCCGGCCCCGGCCCGCCGGCCGCGCGGGGCCGGCGGTCGTGCGGGGGGTACGGCCTTGCTAGCATAGGCTGCGGCCGCGATCCGCCTGCCCGCGCCCGGGAGGGGTACGGTGTCCGGACACTCCAAGTGGTCCTCCATCAAGCACAAGAAGGGCGCGCTCGACGCGAAGCGCGGCCAGCTCTTCACGAAGCTCGCGCGCGAGATCACGGTGGCGGCCGGCAAGGGAACGAGCCCCGACCCGGCGATGAACGCGGCGCTGCGGCTGGCGATCCAGCGCGCCCGGGACGCCAACATGCCGAACGCCAACATCGAGCGCGCCATCCAGCGCGCCGTCGGCGGGGGGGACGGCGCCCACCTCGTGGAGGCGACGTACGAGGGCTACGGCCCCGGGGGCACGGCGGTGCTCGTGGAGGCCGTCACCGACAACCGCAACCGCACGGTCTCCGAGGTGCGCCTCGCCTTCACGCGCGGCGGCGGGAACCTCGCGGAGGCCGGCGCCGTCTCGTGGCAGTTCGATCTGCGCGGCCTGCTCGCCGTCTCGGCGGAGGCCGCCGATCCCGACGAGGTGCAGCTCGCCGCGATCGAGGCGGGCGCCGACGACGTCTCGCTCGACGGCGGTGAGGTCGAGGTCGTGACGGCGCCCGGGGAGCTGGAGGGCATCCGGGAGAGCCTGCGCGCGGCCGGCTTCGAGGTCGTGCGCGCCGAGATCGCGCGGCTCCCCCAGAGCACGGTTCCGCTCGACGAGAAGGCCGGGGAGCAGATGCTGCGCCTCCTGGAGCGCCTCGACGAGCTCGATGACGTCTCACGCGTCTACTCGAACGCCGACTTCCCCGCCGGCGTGCTGGAGGCGGCGGGCTGAGCCCCGGGATCGCCCGCCCGGCCGTCGGAGCGGCGCCGGCGGTGCCGGCGCCATCGCGGGAGGGAAGCGCGGCGAGGTGAGCGCGGGCGGGGACGTCGGGTCGGCATCGGGGTCGGCATCGGGGCCGGGCGGCCGCGTGCTCGGCGTCGATCCCGGCCTCGCCGTGACGGGGTGGGCCGTGCTCGAGGGGGGCGCGCAGCAGCCGCGGCTGGTCGCCTCGGGCGCCATACGGACCCGGGCGGCCGACGAGCGCGCGCTGCGACTGCGCGCCATCGCCGACGGCCTCGCCGCCCGCATCGTGGAGCATGCTCCCGGGGAGGTGGCGATCGAGCAGCACTTCGTGGCCGAGAACGTGCGCTCGGCGATGGCGATCGGGGAGGCCCGGGCGGCGGCGATGATCGCCTCCGCCGCGGCCGGCCTCCCGGTCTACACCTACGCGCCGACCGCCGTGAAGGAGACGGTCGCCGGCTACGGCGGCGCGCCGAAGGAGCAGGTGCGGGAGATGGTCACGCTGCAGCTCGCCCTCCAGGAGCCGCCCTCGCCGCTCGATGTCTCCGACGCGATGGCGGTCGCTCTGACCCGGCTCGCCGAGGCGCGGCTCGACGCGCGGCTGCGCGAGGGCGGCAGGCCGTGATCGCGGGGCTGCGCGGCCTCCTCGCGCGCTGGGACGAGTCGGCGGCGACCGCCTGGATCGATGTCGCGGGCGTCATCTACGAGGTCGTCGTGCCGGCGTTCGCCGCCGAGTGGGTCGGCGGGCACTCCGAGGGGGCGGAGATCCGCCTCCACACCTACTACCACGTCTCGGAGCGGAACCCGCAGCCCCTGCTGGTCGGCTTCCCGCGCGCCGCGGACCGCGACTTCTTCCGCATCTTCATCGACGTCCCGGATGTCGGCCCGGTGAAGGCGGTGCGCGCGCTCACGCACCCGGCGTCGGAGATCGCGCGCTGGGTGGAGTCGGAGGACCTGCACGCGCTGCAGCGCCTACCCGGCATCGGCCCCCGGCTGGCGCAGACGATCGTCGCCCGGCTGCGGGGCCGGCTGCTGGAGGCGGCGCTGGCCGAGGGCGAGCCCGCTGCGGGAGACCGCGCGGGCGGGGCCGGACCCGACGAGCTGCGCCGGGATGCCGTCGACGCGCTGACGGCCCTCCAGTACGGCCGCCGCGAGGCGGAGCGCCTCGTCGACCAGGCGCTGAGGGCCGACCCCGCCCAGGCCGACCTCGAGGCGCTCCTGCGCGCGGTGCTCGAGCAGCAGGCGGGACGGGGCGGCGCCGCCGGTCCGGCCTGAGGGGGGCCGGAGGAGCGCTACACTGGAGTCCCTGAGGAGGCCCTGAGACGCCCCTCAGGCCGCGCCCGGGGCGGAGGCGGCGAGTCCGGACGGGGGGCGATCCGTGTCGCGACCGCGTGAGCGCACCCGCGCCGCTGCCCCCCTCGCCGGCGACGGGGGGCGCCCCTTCGAGCTCGTCTCCGACTTCCGGCCGACGGGCGATCAGCCCGAGGCGATCGCGGAGCTCGCGGCGGGCCTCGAGCGCGGCGACCGCGCCCAGACGCTGCTCGGCGTCACCGGCTCGGGGAAGACCTTCACGATGGCGAACGTGATCGCCCGGAGGCAGCAGCCGACGCTCGTGCTCGCGCCGAACCGGACGCTCGCCGCGCAGCTCGTCGCGGAGTTCCGCGACTTCTTCCCCCACAACGCCGTGGAGTACTTCGTCTCCTACTACGACTACTACCAGCCGGAGGCGTACATCCCGCGCAGCGACACCTACATCGCGAAGGACGCGGACATCAACGACGAGATCGACAAGATGCG
>DAOULG010000024.1:0-13130 GCA_034420495.1 Dehalococcoidia bacterium | reverse complement strand
GCCACCGATCCATGACAGTCCTGAGGGGTTCATCGTTGAAGACAAGCAACCGATACTTGCCACGCTTCTCAGAGCTGACGAGCCCTGCCCTTTCCAGGAGATCAATGTGCTTGGCCAGGGCCTGTCGGGAGATGGCGACTTCATGCCGCATGATCAAGCGCGCCGTGAGCTCGTAGAGCGTCTGCTCGTTGCGCTCAGAGAGCTCGTCCAGCATCAACCTTCGTGTGGGGTCCGCGAGTGCCCTGAAGACTAGGTCCGTGTGCATGCACGCATACGATACGCAATCTCAGGGTTGCGTGGCAAGGGGCGATCCTGAAGCACCGTGCCGCCGACGGCGAGCGTTGGCCCGACCAGCGGCCGAGCCCTCCGGTGCCTACTCGCTGGAGATGCGGTCCGCCGCCTCGGTCTGCGCCGCGATCAGCGAGCGGTAGGCGCGGCCGCGAGCAAGGAGGCCCTCATGGGTGCCCTGCTCCGCGACGCGCCCTTCGTCGAGGACGACGATCCGGTCGGCGCTGCGAATCGTCGACAGCCGGTGAGCGATGACGAGCGTCGCCCGCCCCTGGCGGACTGCGTGGAGCGCGAGGTTGAGTTCCTGCTCGTCCCGGGCGTCGAGGCTCGACACCGCTTCGTCGAGGACGAGGACCGGCGAGTCCTTGAGCAGGGCGCGCGCGATCGCGATGCGCTGGCGCTGGCCGCCGGACATCTGGACGCCGCGCTCGCCCGCGACGGTGTCGTATCCGCGGGGCATCCCGGTGATGAACCCATGCGCTTGGGCCGCCCGCGCCGCGCCCTCGACCTCGGCGTCGGTGGCTCCGGGGCGCGCCATGCGGATGTTCTCGCGCAGGCTCGAGTTGAAGAGGTAGATGTCCTGGGGCACCCACGCGATGAGCTCCCGGAGGGAGCGCTGGGGGAGGTCGCGCACGTCGTGCCCCCCGATGGCGATGGTCCCCGCGTCGGCGTCCCAGAATCGCATCAGCAGGCTCGCGCAGGTGGTCTTCCCCGCCCCGGAGTGGCCCACGAGCGCCACGGTCTCCCCGGGGGCGATCTCGAACGAGACATCCTGGAGCGCGGGATCGGAGCCGCCGGGGTAGCGGAACGTCACCCCCTCGAGGCCGATTCGGGGCTCCACGTCGGCGTCCGGGGGTGTGGCCCCCGGCGCGTCCGTGACGGGCGCCGGCTCGCGCAGGAGGTGGAAGGCGCGGTCGGCGGAGGCGAAGACGATCCCGAGGTTCTGGGCCACCGAGGCGATGGCGTGAATCGGGACGAAGACGAAGATCGCGAGCGTGATCGCCACCGGCGAGTAGGCGGGATCGAGCTCGCCGCGGGAGACCTGGACCGCCGCGACCGCGACGACGCTCAGCATGCCGCCGCTCATGAACGCCGCAACGGCTGCCTGCTCCACACCGGCGCGCAGCCCGTAGGCCAGCTGCGAGCGGACCAGCCGGTTGCTGTGTGACTCGAGGTTCGTGAGGTATCTCCGCTGGTAGCCGAAGGCGACCAGCTCGCGCAGACCCTGCACGCCGTCGACCACCTCCGCGTTCAGGTTGCCCAGGTCGGCCCGGAGCGCGTCGCCCTGCCTGGCGGCCCGGCGCCTGAGGACCAGGGGCACGCTCGCGACCAGCAGGGCGAAGGGGAGAAGCGCGAGCGCCAGGGTCCAGTGCATCGCCGCGAGCGTCATCAGCGCCAGGAGGGGCACCGCGACCGCCACGACGAACGTTCCGACGGTGTGGGCGTAGAACCACTCGACGGTTTCGATGTCGGCCATGGCGGCGGAGGCCACGTCGCCGGACCGCCGCTGGATGAGGTACCCGGGGGCGAGCCGTTCGAGGGCGGAATAGAGGCGACCGCGGAGCTCGGCGAGGATCCGGTAGGCCAGGTCGTGCGCCACCCACATCTCCGCCCAGGCCATGACGGCTCGAAGCACGACGGCGGCCGCCAGCGCCGCCGCCGGCGCACGGAGCTCGGCGGCCGTCGCGCCGCTGGCGACCTGGCCGACCATGTAGGCGCCGAGCGCGGCGGCGGCGATCGTGGCGCCCTGGTTCAGCACGCCCGTCACGATCGTGAGGGTCATCATGCCGAAGTAGCCCCGGACCACCCAGAGGAGCTGCCAGAACCCGGACGAGAAGCGCGTCGCCTCCGGTCCGCTCTGCGCCCGCGCCGCGCTCACGCCGCGCCCTCCTGCTGCGCGCGAACCAGCTTCGCGTAGTGGCCGCCGCGCGCGAGGAGATCGCCGTGCCGGCCCGATTCCGCGACCCGGCCGTCATGGAGCACCACGATGCGGTCGGCGTGGACGACCGATGAGAGGCGATGGGCGATGACGATGGTCGTCCGTCCCCGGGTGAGGAGGCCGACCGACTCCCGGATCGCCGCCTCGTTGGCGCCGTCGAGGTTCGAGGTGGCCTCGTCGAGGATGAGCACCGGCGCGTCCTTCAGGAGCGCGCGGGCGATGGCGATGCGCTGGCGTTCGCCGCCCGAGAGCGTCGCGCCGCGCTCGCCGACGATGGTGTCGTAGCCGTCCGGAAGCGACTCGATGAAGGAGTGGATGTTCGCCTTCTTCGCGGCACCGCGGATCGCCTCCGGCGTGGCGTCGGGCCGGCCGATCCGGAGGTTGTCCTCGATGCTCCCGTAGAAGAGGTAGGTGTCCTGGGAGACGTAGCCGATGCACCGCCTGAGGTCCTCCAGGGGGACGTCGCGGACGTCGGTCTCGCCGAACGTCAGCCGGCCCTCCTGCGGATCGAAGAACCGGAGAAGGAGCGATGCGACCGTGGTCTTGCCGGCGCCGGAGCGGCCGACGATCGCCACGATCTCGCCCTCGCGGATCTCCAGGGATACGTCCTCGAGCGCCGGGCGCGCGTCGCGCGAGTAGCCGAAGGTCACGTTGTGGAGGGCGATTGCTCCACCCGGCGGCGGGGCGGCGCCGCTCCGCCCGGCGGCCGCGTCCTGAACCCCCGGCTCGCTGTCGAGCAGCTCGAAGATGCCCGTCGAGGCCGAGATGCCCATGTAGCCGGCATGCCAGTAGGTATCCAGCTCGACGAGAGGTCGGAAGCACTCGGCCGACAGGAAGAGGATGACGAGGAGCCCGGCGATGCCCAGCTCGCCGGCGACCACCTGGAAGCTCCCGATGCCGACGGCGAGCGCCACGCCGCCGCTCATCGCGAACCCGACCAGGCCGTTGCGGATCATCGAGATCGAGAGCTGTGACATCGTGGCCCGGTAGAGCGCCTGGCTCGCGCCGCGGAGCTCTTCCCCCCGCCGCTCGCTCGCGTTGAGCGCCTTCAGCGTGACCATGCCCTGCATGGCGTCGACGAACTGGGCATCGAGCGACGAGTACGCGGCCCAGTGCCGCCGCCCGTACTCCCCCAGGATGCGGTCCCAGATGCGGGGGATCAGCGGCACGGCGAGCGCGAAGGCCAAGACGACGGCGCCGATGAGCGGATCGAGAAGCACGATGACGCCGACGATGCAGATCGGGACGACGACCGACACGACGGCCTGGGGCAGGTAGTAGCCGACGTACGACTCGAGCGCCTCGACGCCGTCGACCAGGGTCGACTGCACCCTGCCCGTCTCCGTGTGGTCCAGGTAGCCGGGCCCGAGGACGAGCAGGTGGGCGAACAGCCGGCGGCGCAGCCGGGTCTTGACGGCGGCGGCGACTCGCTTCGCCAGGACCTCGCGGGCGAGGATCAGCGCCGCGCGCAGCAGGGTCAGGCCGCCGATGGCGGCGACGAAACCGGCGATCGCCGTCCAGCCGCCGCCGTCGAGGATTCGCCGGACGATGAGCGCGACGAGCACGCCCTGACCGACCCAGGTCGCGGAGACGGCGAGGCCGACCGCGACGGAGAGGGCCAGGAGCCGGCGCACGCCGACGGTCAGCCCCACGATCCGCCCGTGGATCATCATCGCCGGTCTCCCTGCCTCTGCCGCCCGGAGCGGCACAGGCCCGGGCCCGGGTGACGGAGGGCGACCTGAGGCGTCGCACCCTCCCCTAAGACCGCGAGCTGGTCGGCGGCGACGGCGGAGGTCACGGCGTCGCCGCCGGTGCCGATCCCGCCGGGCCGGGCGCGTGCCATCCGCTGGACCTCGTTGCGTGCAGGCTCCGGGTCGCCGGTCCCGTCGCGTGCCTCGCCGGAAGCGGGCCGCGGGTCGGTATGATATACAGTCTCACTGAGACTGAGTATCACTATGGGGAGACCATGACGATGCTTCGACGGACGGCACTTGCTCTCGTGGCGGCCGTGGCGGTGCCGCTGGCCGTGGCGTGCGGCGGGGATGGCGACGACGGCGCCACACCGGCCGCGACACCCGCGCCGCCGACGGCGGCTGCGCCCGCAACGGCGGCTGCGACGGCCGCGGCCTCCACCCCGACAGCGGCTGCAACGGCTGCGACCGCGACCGCGGCCGTCACGCCGACGGCGGCTGCGGCTGCAACGGCTGCGGCGACGCCCGACCCGTCCCGCGCCGTCGTAGACGCGACAGGTGAGACGGTCACCCTGGACGCACCGGCGGTCCGTGTCGTCTGCCTCACGGGGCTCTGCGTCGATACGATGTTCGTGCTCGGCGTCAAGCCGGTGGCTGCGAACGACCTGCTCCACAAGGACGACGCCTACTGGGGACCGGGCGAGAGTGAGATCGGAGCCATCAGCGGCTCGTTCTTCGAGCCGAGCCTCGAGGACATCGCCCGGGCCGAGCCCGACATCGTCATCGGGCTCTTCGCCGTTCACGACGCCCTGCGCCCGGCCCTCGGCAGCATCGCGCCGCTCTTCATCGTCAACCCGATCGGCGTCGACGGGATGCTCGCGCACGTCGCGGAGATCGGGATCCTCCTCGGGATGGAGGAGGAGGCCGCCGCCGCATCGGCCGCGTTCGAGTCCCGGCTCGAGCAGTACGTGGCGGGGGTCACCACGAGGAGATCCGTCATGGTCGTCTTCGGCTCCGACGTCAACATCGGGGCCGACACGCTGTGCACCCCGCCCATCGATGCGCTTGGTCGCGCCGCGGACTACGGCTTGGATTTCCCCGGCTGCATCCACGGGGAGTTCCCGAGCTTCTCCGTGGAGCAGCTGCTGGGCATCGATCCCGACGTGATCTTCGTGCAGACGTTCGGATTCGGGCCCACGCCTCCGCAGCCGGTCTCCGAGCAGCTCGTCGACAATGCGATCTGGAGTGCGCTCGCGGCGGTCCAGAGCGGCGACGTCTACGAGGTGGACTTCTTCGTCTGGGGCACGTCGCGGGGCATCCGCGGCACGACCGTCGTGCTCGATGAGGCGATGCCGAAGATCTACCCGGAGGACTTCCCGGCCGCCCTGCCTTGAGCGCGGCCCTGGGCGCCGTCGCGGCGCCGGGCTGGTCCCGGGCGATCGTCGCGGGAGCGATCCTCGCGGTGCTCGCCGCCCTCGCCGTCGCCCACCTGAGCCTGGGCGAGCCGCGAGTCGCGCCCGGGCAGCTTTTCGGCATCCTGATGGGCGAGTCCGGCGAGCGGATCGATCGGCTGGTGGTCCGCGAGCTGCGGCTGCCGCGGCTGATCCTGGCGCTGCTCGCCGGCGCGGCGCTCGGGCTCTCCGGGGCCATCCTCCAGTTCGTCCTCAGGAATCCTCTCGCGTCGCCGGAGCTGCTCGGCGTGTCGGCGGGGGCATCGCTGGCGATGGCGGTGATCCTGCTGCTGAACGCACCGGTCCTCTTCGCACTCCATCCGATCGTCGCTCTCGCCGAGGGCCTCGGCGGCGGCCTGATCGTCCTCGCGGCATCGCGGGGGGCACGATCACCGGTGGAAGCGGCGCTGATCGGCGTCGCGGTGGCGGCGCTCCTCCAGGGGGCCATCCTCGCGGTGATCAGCCTCGCGGCCGCATCGGGGGCGGTGCAGCTCTTCTTCCTCTTCACGGTCGGCAACCTCGCGAACAGGACATGGGATCACGTCCACCTCGTGTGGCCGTGGGTGATCGCGGGGATCCCCGCGGCATTCCTCCTCGCCCGCGGTGCCAACGTGCTCCAGCTCAACGAGGACGTCGCCTCGTCGCTGGGAATGCAGGCGAGGCGCATGCGCCTCGTCTTCATCGCCTTGGCCGCGTTGCTCGTCGGAAGCACGGTGGCCGTCGCGGGACCCATCGCCTGGGTCGGGCTCCTGACGCCCCACATCGCTCGCCTGATCGTCGGACGGCCCGATGCGAGGGTGCTCTTCCCGCTGGCCACGGCTATCGGGGCGCTGCTGCTGCTGGCGTCCGACGTGCTCTCCAAGGTCGTGCTCTACCCGCGAGAGATCCCCGTGGGGCTGTGCACGACCCTCCTGGCCGCCCCGATGATCCTCCTCCTCCTGCGCCGGTCCAACCTGGGACTGAACCGCTAACGTGACATCGCTGCGCTCGTTTGCCGCCCTCACGCTGCTCACGAGCGCCGCGGCCGCCGCTCTCTTCATCCTCCACCTGGGACTGGGGACCGTCTGGATCCCGCCGGATCGCGTCCTCCTCGCCCTCGCGGACCGATCGACGAACCCCACCGATCTGACGATCGTCCGGGAGCTGCGGCTGCCTCGCGCGATTCTCGGGCTCCTGGTGGGGTGCATGCTGGGCCTCTCGGGGGCGTTGCTGCAGGTCGTCATGCGCAACCGCCTCGCCGAGCCCGGACTCACCGGCGTCTCCGCGGGGGGAATCCTCGCCGCGGTCCTCTTCCTCGCCGGCATGTGGGGACTGCCGCCGCCCGGCCGGCTTCTTCCGTTCGTCGTGCTCGTGGGCGCCCTGGCGGGGGGGATGCTGGTGCTCTTGGTGAGTTCGGTGCGTGGACGCATCGACCCCCTGCGACTGATCCTCACGGCGGTCATCGTCAACGCGATCCTCGGATCGCTGACGTCGATCGTCATGCTGCGCTCCCAGCAGGCGCTGGGCAGCATCCTCTCCTGGCTCATCGGGTCGCTGAACGGCCGCGTCTGGGACGACGTCTGGATCGCCCTGCCGTGGGCCGCCGTCGGCATCCCGGCGGCGCTGCTCTCCGCCCGCGCCGCGAACATCCTTCAGCTGGGCGACGAATCCGGTCGCGCGCTCGGCCTCCCGCTGCACGCCGCCCGGGTCGCGCTGTTCGGACTGGCCGCGGCCCTCGCCGCCGGGGCGGTGAGCGTCGCCGGAGCCATCGCATTCGTCGGCCTCATGGCCCCGAACGCCGCGCGGGCGATCGTCGGCGCCGACGCCCGCCGCCTCCTGCCCCTCTCCGCGCTCATCGGATGCGTGCTCCTGCTGGCGGCCGACCTCGTCGCCCAGTCGCTCTCCATCAAGCCCCCCATCCCCTCCTCGTCGTATCGCGTGGGCCTTCCCGTCGGGGCCGTGCTGGCCGTCTTCGGAGCGCCGCTGCTCATCGTCCTGCTGCGGAGGAGCATCAGATGAAGGATCTCGAACCCATCAGGCTCGCAGAGGTCAGCGCCGGCTACGGGCAGCGGGTGGTGCTCGACGGCCTCGATCTGGGGCTCAGGCAGGGTACGATCACCGCCATCGTCGGGCCGAACGGGTCGGGGAAGTCGACGGTGATCCGGGCGATGGCCCGGCTGCTCCCGGCGCGAAGCGGCGTCGTGCTCCTCGATGGCCACGACATCCGGAGCTACGGATCCCGCGGCATCGCCCGCCTGGTGTCCGTCCTTCCCCAGTCCCCGTCGAGCCCGCCCGGGCTGACGGTTCGCGAGCTCGTCGAACTGGGGCGCTTCCCCCATTCCGGGCTCTTCGGGCGATTCGGCGACGAGGGCAGGCGCGCCGTGGAGTCTGCGCTCACGCTCACGGGCATGGGCGATTTCGCGGGCCGTCCCCTGGACGAACTCTCCGGGGGCGAACGCCAGCGCGCCTGGATCGCGCTCGCTCTCGCGCAGGGGGCCGGCACCCTCCTTCTCGACGAGCCGACCACCTTTCTCGACGTCCGGCACCAGTTCGAGGTTCTCGATCTCGTCGCGACCCTCTGCACGAGCCGCGGCATGACGGTCGTCGTAGTGCTGCACGACCTCGTGCACGCGGCGAACTATGCGGACCGCGTCGTCGTGGTGGACGGCGGCCGCATCGTGGCGGACGGTGCGCCCGCCACAGTGCTCACCGTCGAGCTGATGCGGACGGTGTTCGGCGTGGCGGCGACGATCTTCACCAACCCCGAATCCGGCCGGGTGATCTGCCTCCCGATCGGCCCCGGCGGGGGGTGATCACCCCGGCGGCGGCACGCCGGGTGGCCCGCGCAGAGGTCGTCGGCCGCCTCCTCGCGGCGGGACCTCACACCCGGGCGTGCGCATTCCGTCCGTACAATGGGGAGCGGGCGGCACCGAACCCGGGCACCGAGGCATGGACGATGCGGAGCGGCGATGGCACGGCCGGACGATGCGAGAGTCAGGGACGTCGTGCGCGAGCGGTACGGAGAGCTCGCCAGGCGCTCGGCTTCGGGCTCAGCCGGCGGCACCGCCGATTGCTGCCCGGACGACGCCCAGAGCCTGGATGTCTCCCTGGTCTACTCCCCATGGCAGACCACGGGCCTGCCCGAGGAGGCCCTCGCCGCGTCGGCGGGGTGCGGCAACCCCCACGCCATCGCCTCGCTGAGGCGGGGCGAGACCGTCGTGGACTTCGGCAGCGGCGGTGGCATCGACTGCTTCATTGCGGCCAGGGCGGTCGGCCGGCAGGGCCGTGTGGTCGGCATCGACATGACCGAGGAGATGGTCGAGCTCGCCAGGAGCAACGCCGCGCGGCTCGGCCTCGGCAACGTCGAGTTCCACCTCTCGCAGATGGAGGAGACGCCCCTCGAGGATGAGACGGCGGACGCGATCATCTCCAACTGCGTGATCAGCCTGGCGCCGGACAAGGACATCGTCTTTGGCGAGGCCCACCGCATCCTCAGGCCGGGAGGCAGGCTAATGGTCTCCGATCTGGTCAAGGTGGATGAGATCCCCCGGGAGGAGGCGGAGGACATCGCGAACTGGGTGTCGTGCCTCGCGGGGGCCGAGATGAGGGACGTCTACCTGGGACGGATCGAGGCCGCCGGCTTCACGGAGGTCCAGATCGTTTCCTCGGCGCCGTGGGGGGAGGAAGGCTGGCTCTCCAGCATCCACAGCATGAGCATCCTGGCCCTCAAGCCGGGAGAGTAGGCGCCGGCCGGGGTTCGAGTATCCTGCGTCCCACCTCGACGCGAGCGGCGCGCGCCGGTTCGGTCGCGCGGAGGGGGAGAATCCGATGAGCGCAGGAGGGCACGAGGCGCCGGCGGGGACCCCCGAGTGGCCCCTCCCCCGCAACGCCGACGGGACGCCGGTGCTCCTCTCGGGCGGGAATCCCCAGGTCCCGAAGGGGGACGGGGACGCCCCCGTCCAGGCCTACATCTCGGCGATGCCCGGCTGGAAGCACGGCCTCGGCCGCCGCCTCGACGACCTCGTCGTCCGCGCCGTGCCCGGGGTGAGGAAGGCCGTGCGCTGGAACTCGCCCTTCTACGGGACCGAGGAGGGGGGCTGGTTCGCGAGCTACCACGTCTTCACCCGGTACGTGAAGGTGACCTTCCTCAACGGGAAGTCGCTCCGCCCCGCCCCGCCCGGCTCCGGCAAGGACCCGGACGCGCGCTGGGTGGACATCCACGAGGGCGACCTCGACGAGGAGCAGATGGCCGAGTGGTTCCGCCAGGCGGCCGAACTGCCCGGGTGGCACGGCTTCTGAGCGGCCGCGCCGCGCCGGCTGCCCCGGCCGGGGCCTGAGCACGGGCCAGCCGCAGCTGCGGCGAGTTCAGGGGGCGCCGGGCGACTCGCCGGTGTAGAAGGCCGTCGTCCGCGCGGCCGCCTCCCGCGCCGCAGCGGGCTCCGTTCCGGCCGCCGCCGCCGCCCCACCCCAGGCCTCGCTGCTGCCCGCGATGAAGGCCCTGCCCTCGGCCGAGAGGCCGAACGCCTCCTCGTCCAGCCTGGGGCTGGCCGGCTGCTCGAGGTGGGCGGAGAGCCCCAGCAGCGCCAGCTCCCAGCCGACGCCGGCGGCGCCCGGGCCGTACTCCCCCCAGTGCTCCGAGATCCGCTCGGCGTGCGCGAGCGTCAGGCGCGCGCGGCCGCCCTCCTCGCCGGAGATGAGCACCTCGACCCAGCTCAGGCTCTCGCCGAACTCCCAGGTGAGCGCGAAGCGCGATCCGGCGTCGCACTCCGTGATGGCGCCGCTCGCGTTGCCCTCGAGCCGGTAGCGCCCGCCGGCCTCAAGCTCGCCGCTCACCGGCAGGAACCAGCGCTCGATCCGCTCGCGCCGGGTCACGGCGTCCCAGAGGTCGGCGGCCGTCGTCCCGTAGCTCCGGGAGAGCGTGACGGTGCGCGCGGGCTCGCCGTCGCGATCCTCCGTGGAGACGGCGCGCGCGACGGCGGCGAGCTGGCTCGCGACGTCGATCTCCACGCGCGCGCCCTCCCTAGGCTCCGCCGCGCGCCGCCCGCTCCGCGATCGCGCGCGGCAGCCGCCGGAAGATGCGGCGGTGGACGGGCCAGAGCGCGTACCAGTAGAGCAGGCCGGGCGCGCCCGCGGGGTGGAAGTGCGCATGCAGCACGACGGCCGATCCACCGCCCCGCGGCTCGACCGCGAGCTCGAGCACTGCCGATCCGGGGAGCTTCATCTCCGCGACCAGCGTCAGCCGACGCCCCGGCTCGACGGCCGTCACGCGCCAGAAGTCGAGCGGATCGCCGGCCCGGAGCTCGCCCGGGTGCCGCCGGCCGCGGCGCATCCCCACCCCGCCGACGAGCCGGTCGAGCAGGCCGCGCAGGCGCCAGAGCGCGTTCTGGTAGTACCAGCCGCGCTCTCCCCCGATCGCCGCCACCTCGGCCCATGCCGCCTCCGGCGGAGCCTGCGAGAGCGCCTCGAAGCGCGCCGACTTCCCGTAGTAGGAGATGTCGTGCCGCTCCTGGCGGAATCGGAAGGCGCCCTCGGTCCAGCGGATCGGGACCGCCGCCGCCTGCTCGGCCTCAAGCGCGGCGCGCACCGCCTGCTCGTAGCTCGCCCGCGGCCGGGGGAGCAGCGCCCCGAGCTCGTCCGGGCGGGCGGAGACGAGGTCGTGCCGGAGGCCGTCGATGAGCGGCCTCGCCACCCGCGCCGGGACCGAGGTGACCAGGTCGAGCCACCAGGAGGAGAGGCGCGGGCTCAGGACCGGCACGGGGAGCACCCAGAGCGGCCTCCCCACGACCCCCGCGAACTGCCTGAGGAGCTGCTCGTAGCTCAGGGTCTCCGGCCCCACGGCGTCGTAGGTCCCTCCCGCCGTCTCCTCGTGCTCGGGGAGCCGGACGAGGATCTCGAGCAGGTCGTCGAGCGCGATCGGCTGGCTCTTCGAGCGCACCCAGCGGGGCGTCACCATCAGAGGCAGGTGGTAGACGAGGTCGCGGATCACCTCGAAGGCGGCGGACCCAGGCCCGACGACGATCCCGGCGCGGAGCTCGGTGACGGGGACGGTTCCGGCACGCAGCCGCTCCCCGGTCTCGCGGCGCGAGCTCAGGTGCGGCGAGGCCGCGCGCGCGGGCTGGAGCCCGCCCAGGTAGATGATGCGCGAGACGCCCGCCCGCTCGCAGGCGGCGCGGAAGAGATCGGCGGCCCGGCGGTCGCGCGCCGCGAAGTCCGCCCCGGCCGCCATCGAGTGGACGAGGTACCAGGCGATCTCGACGCCGTCGAGCGCGCGCTCGAGCGACTCCCCGTCGAGCGCATCGGCCTCGACGGCCTCGACGCCCTCCCACCCGCGCGCCTCGAGCGCCTCCCGGCGGCGCGATGCGGCGCGCACCCGGTAGCCGCGCTCCACCAGCCGGGGCACCAGGTGGGTGCCGACGTAGCCGCTCGCGCCGAGGACGAGCACGGTCCGCGCCACGGCGCCCCCCTCGTGCTCCCGGCGTCCCGCCGCAGCCGCGCCCCCTCAGCGCAGGGGGAGGTCGAGCACGGTCACCAGGCCGCGCCGGGTGTTGGGGATCACCCGCGCGGCGCGGAGCACCGCCGCGGCCGTTGCGTCGTCGCCGAAGACCCCGCCCTCGAACCTCAGCGTGAGCGGCGGCGTCCCGTCGACGACGATCTCGTCGTACTCCTCGTCGACCGCGGCGTTCGCCTCGAAGTGCAGGCGGATCGTGCGGCCGTCGGCGGTCGAGCCCTGGAGCGTCTCCAGCGTGCCGGTCACCGGCTCCCGGCCATCGGCGCGGCAGGGGACCATCTCGTGCCGCCAGTCGACGAGCCCCCACCCCAGCGCTGAGGCGAGCAGCCACGCCGACTCCTCGAGCCCCACGTGGCCGAAGCCGCCCCCGGCGCGCCGCTCCTCCCACTCGGCGGGGGAGAGTCCCATCCCCACCTTCTCCTGGAAGGGGATCCGCCGCCTCGACGGATCCTGCACGCGGCGGACCGAGACCGAGCGGATGCTGTGGGAGATGGAGGCGAGCGAGGCGGGGAGGGCGTCCATCAGGAAGCCCGGGTTGACGCCGGTGGCGACGACCGTGCGCTCCGCGTCGCGGGCGAGCCGGTCGAGGGTGGCGGCGATCCCGGCGTGGCGCGTCTCGGGGAAGGTCAACTCCTCGCAGGTCGACACGACGTGGAGCCCCTCCGCGAGGGCGTCCTCCAGCTGCGGGGCGACTCGCTCGAGGTAGGAGCCGGTGCAGTGGATCAGGATAGCGCCGGCCCGCCCGGCGTCGGCCCGCGCCTCCGCGAGGGTGGAGCGGACGGGGACCCCCGGCGCGCCGTCGACCACCTCCGCGAGCGGCCGTCCGGTGAGCTCCGGGCGGATCTCGACGGCTCCGGCGATCTCGAGCGCGGGCTCGGTGAGCACGGCGCCGGCGATCCGGAGCCCGATCGGTCCGAGCCCCTGCACGATCACGGGAAGCGGCGCGCTCATCTCTCTCCTCCGGCCGCGGGCGAACGCCCGGCGGATAGTCTCGGCGCTCCGGGCCGAAGGTTCCAACGAGCCCGGGCGGCCGCCGGGCCGGGCCGCCGGCGTCAGCTCCCGCGCGGCGGCGCCGGCTCCTCGACGGGCGTCGCCCGCACCAGCGGCGGCTCGCGCGGCCGCCCCCGGACTCGTCGAGGTGCCCGACGGATGCCTGCGCTCCCGGCGAGCCCCCGGGGGACCGCCGGCCTCCGCCTGGGCGGGGCGTCCCCGCCGTGCGCGCTGGTACACTCACCGCAGCCGGCGGGTGATCGGGATCCCGAGGGGGAGCGTGG
>DAOULG010000023.1:0-2276 GCA_034420495.1 Dehalococcoidia bacterium | reverse complement strand
TCCGCTGGCGCTGGGAGGTCGAGACCCGGGGCACCGTCATCGACGACGGCGCGGTCGTGACCGTCGTGAACGGCGAGGACTTCTGGGAGCACGACCAGCGCTCGAACAGCGTCCGGCGGGGCATCCTGCGGGTCGTCCCCCAGGAGGAGATGCTCCTCCCGACCCATAACGCGGGGCTCGGCCCGGTCCGGGCGCGGACCGTCGACTCGCTCGTCGCGGAGCGGCGGGAGAGCGGCGACTACTCAGGGGTCGCGCTCGCCGGCGAGGCGACGCTGCTCGGCCGGAGCACGCGGGTCGTCGAGCTCGTCTCGCCCGCGTACGGAGTCGTCCGCGTCTTCGTCGATCCGGAGCGCATGTTCATCATGCGGCGGGCATACGAGGCGGATGCGGGCGGGGAGCCCGTCGGCAGCGAGGTCACCGCGCTCGAGTACGACACGGAGCACGACCCGCGCCGGTTCAGTGTTCTCCCGCCCGCCGACGCCCGCGAGGTCGCGGCGGCGGATGGCGGGTCGTGCGCGGGCTCGGGCCGGCCCGTCGGCGCCGGGTCCTTCCCCCCGCAGCCCGGCTTCCTCCACCCCGCCTACGCGCCGGGTGGCTACCGCTCCCTCGCGGCCGGCGCCGAGGCGGGAGCGGGCGGTGGCTGCGCTCCGGTCGCCGTCTGGGCGCTGCTCGAGGGCCCGGGCGGCGCCCGGCTCGTGCTTCGCCAGCGCCTCCGCCCCGGCGGCCTCCCCCGGTCGGTGGGCTCATGGCACCCCGTCGACGCCGGGCTCGACGACGCCCACGGCGACGCCCGGGACGGCGTCCGGCGTCTCGTCTGGCGCGACGGCGACGTCGTCGCGCTCCTCGAGGCGGAGGCCCTCCCCCTCGCGGAGCTGATACGCATCGCCGAGTCCGCCCGCCCGGCCCCCGGAGCACCTCGATGAGCACGCGCCGCGGGAGCCCGGGGTGCCCGGCTCCGCGCGCGGGCGGCGCGGGCGGGCGTTCCCGGGGGCGGAGGCCTCGGGGCCCGGGGATCCGGCGCCGCGCCCTCCTCAGACGGGAATGATCGCGAGGGAGCGGAGCTCCTCCTCCGCGAGGAGCCTGCCCAGGCGCTCATCCAGCGTGGCGAGCCGGCCGCCGCGATCCAGCGCGGCGGCCAGCAGCACGGCGTCCGTGACCTGGCGATACCCCTGGAGTCGGGCGCGGATCGTCTCCGGCAGGTCGACGAGGGAGCGATCCAGCGGCCAGAAGGCGTGGGAGCCGAGCCGGACCAGCCCCTCGAGGACCGTGATCGCCTCCAGCGGGGTCACCGTGCGCCTCACCACGGCGGGGGTGCACGAGACGCGGACGAACCCCGCTTCCGTGATCGTGCAGGTGGCCCATCCGCTCTCGCGATGCTCCTCGAACCATGCCCGGGCGGCGCCGTGGTGCACGTGGTTGGGCCAGGCGAGCGCGATCAGCACGTTGACGTCGAGCAGTGCGGTCACGGCCACTCGCTGAGCGAGCGGTAGACGTCCTCGCTCGTGATGGGATCGGCGTCGGGGGCGACCCGGAAGATGCTCCCGTCGTCGGGATCACCGGGAGCGCCGGCCCCCCGGAATCCGCGGCGCGCCAGCTCCGAGAGGGCGCTGCCGAGGCTGGTGCGTCTCTGCTCCGCCAGCGCGCGGGCGACTGCCAGCACGTCGTCGTCGATGGTGAGCGTGGTCCGCATGATGGCATCGTGACATCACAGCATCATCGCGTCAATGCGCTCGCCCGCGGCCGCCGGACTCCGCGCACGTCTCGCCGCGGCACGCCGCACCGGATATGCCCCCAGCGCATGGCGTGTTACGGTCCCCTCACGCGCCGGCGGCCTAGACCGCGCGGCGTGCCCCTCAGAACACACTCTCCCGCCACGGCCGCCCGGCCCGTGAACACCGGTAGAGCGCGGCGAATCAGGCGGGCCCGGCCCGCCGGAGCGCCGAACCCTGAGCGGCTCCCGGGCAGGAAGCCTGCAGGCCGGCGTGCTTCGTGCCCCCCACCGCCCGCCGGGCGGCGATGAGACCCCCCCTGTGCTCGCCGGCCACGGAACGGAACCCCGTGCAGACCTCCCCCACCCCCTCGACCCTGACCCGACCCCGACCGCAGGCTCCCCCCCGCTCACCGGGGCGGGCCCCGGAGGAGCGGCCCCGCGACCACCCGTCAGCGTTCCGGGCGCTGGGGCTTCCCGCCGAGTTCGACCGGGTGCTGGCGCGGCAGGGCATCACAGAGCCCTCCCCCATCCAGGCGCTCACGATCGCCGACGCGCTCGCGGGCCG
>DAOULG010000022.1:0-3229 GCA_034420495.1 Dehalococcoidia bacterium | reverse complement strand
CCGGCCGCTACCGAGGCTCCGGCCGCTACTCCCACCCCGACGCCTGCGTTGCAGGCCGCCACGCCGACGGCGACTGCTACCCCGGCGGTGGCCACGAAGCACGGCGGCTTCCTGCAGTTCATCCAGCCCGCGGGCTACCAGGGCACGAACATCGACCCCTACTACACCGACACATCCGTCGGCATCAACACGATCATGGGCAAGATGTTCTACGAGTCGCTCCTCAACACCGACTTCAGCAACGAGGAGTGGCGCAGCCCGTACAACATCGTCCCCTGGCTCGCGGAGAGCTGGGAGCAGCAGGACGACGTGACGTACACGATGGCGATCCGCCAGGGCGTGAAGTTCCACAACGGAGCGACGCTGAGCGCGGATGACGTGGGATTCACCTACGAGCGGGCGACCGCGGAGGACGCGATCCGGAACAACTGGAAGCGCTTCATCGCGGGCTTCGAAGTCATCGACGCCTCGACGATTAAGCTGGTCTCGCCGGGTCCCAATGCGGAGTTCCTGGAGGCGGTGAACTCGTACATCTCGCAGGTCGCGATCATGCCGAGGAGCGCGGAGGCCGCGGGCCTCGACTTCTCGAGCGAGTCGGCCGGTACGGGACCGTTCCGCGTCAAGGACTGGCAGGCCGACTCGACCACGACTGTGACGCGCTTCGAGGACTACTGGGGCGGCGGGCACCCCGGTGGCGAGGCGGGCAGGCCCTACCTGGACGGCCTCCGCATCTCGCCGGGGGACGACGCGACGCAGTCGGCCGCGTTCATCGCCGGCGAGCTCGACATCCTCAGCCGCAACGACCGCATCCAGGCGAAGCCGATCCTGGACGCCGTACCGGAGGCGAACACGAGCGGCTTCCCTTCGGACTGGATCTACGGCATCGGCTTCAACCAGCACCGGCCGCCGTTCGGCGACGTCCGGGTCCGGCAGGCGGTGCACCTGGCGATCAGCCGCCAGGACGTGGACGCCGCCGCGAACTTCGGCGACGGCGTGATCAGCGGGCCGATGACGATCGAGCGGACGGGCTACACGTACTCGAACGCGGATCTGCTCCAGCAGCCGGGCTACCGCGCGGCCAAGGAGGAAGATCGCGCCGAGGCGGTCAAGCTGATGGCTGCCGCCGGGTTCGCGGATGGTCTCTCGGCGGACCTCGTGTACAACACCCGGCTGGCGGTCGCGCCGGTGTACGGGGAGGCGGTCCAGCCGCAGCTGAAGGACGTGCTGGGGATGGACCTGACGCTGGTCCCGATGGACACGGCCTCGTACAGCCAGGCGCGAGGCGCGCAGCCCGCCGAGATCGACGGCCTGTACGTCCACCTCGCCGGCGGCGTCGCACGGCCGAGCACTGCGGTTGCGCAGTACCACTCCAGCGGCGCCAGCGCCAAGTCCGTGGGCTGGAATGACCCGAAGATCGACGCGTTGATCGACGCCGCGAAGGTGGAGTTCGACATCGATGCGCGCGGAGAGATCTTCCAGCAGCTCGAGCAGGCCATGATCGATGGAGTGCTCTGGGCTTCGATCTCGGCGCCGTCGCTGATCCGGATGTGGCAGCCCTGGGTCTATGACTGGCGCGACAACCGCGCGCAGCGGCAGTCGATCATGAACCCGAGCTGGATCTGGATGGACGTTTCGGAGGCGCCGGAGAACCGGCTGTCCTGACCATCCAGGCAGGCGACCGACACAGCGGGGCGAGCACCTGAGCGCGCTCGCCCCGCTGTGGCATCGAGTCCACTCAGGGAGGGTGACCGAGACGGGTCGAGGGAGCCGCGGCCTGGTAGTCCCGGAGCCGTGCCGGCAGCGTTGCACGCGCCGGCGCCGCTGGCGACGTGCCGCATCCTCGATGGAGAGCGGGCGGTAGGCGAATGACCCAGTACGTGGCGCGCCGGCTCCTGGCGATGATCCCCACCCTCATCGGCCTCTCGATGATCCTGTTCCTGCTCGTCCGGCTCATGCCCGGCGACGCCGCGCTGCTCCAGGCCTACACCGGCGACGACCTCGTGCTGGAGGGCGAGACCGACCCCGAGGTCATCGACCAGCTGCGCCGCGAGCTGGGCATCCACGAGCCCATCTACGTCCAGTACGCGGTCTGGTTGGCGGACATGGCGAGGCTGGACTTCGGTACCTCCTACTGGACGCGCAAGACGGTCATCAGCGAGATGCGCCGGCGCATGCCGGTCACGATCGAGTTGCTCATCCTGAGTGTGACCGTGGCGGTCGCCACGGGCCTCGTCGTGGGCGTGGTCTCCGCGGTCTACCAGGATTCGCCTGTCGACTACGCGGGCAGGCTGGTCGGGATCCTCGGGCTGTCGCTCCCGAACTTCTGGATCGCCCTGCTGGTGATCCTGTTACCCGCGCTGTGGTGGAACTACCTGGCTCCACCCGGCTACACCCCGATCTTCGACGATCCCCTCGAGAACCTCGAGAAGTTCGCGCTGCCCAGCCTCACCCTGGGCTGGTCGCTCTCGGCGTCGATCATGCGGATGTCGAGGTCGGAGGTGCTCGAGGTGCTGCGCCAGGACTACGTGAGGACGGCCCGCTCCAAGGGTCTGGGCGAGCGGGCGGTGATCTACCGGCACGTGCTCCGCAACAGCCTGATCCCGGTCGTCACCGTGATCGGCCTGCAGATCGGGGCCCTGATCGGCGGGTCGGTCGTGATCGAGAACGTGTTCGGGCTTCCCGGCGTCGGCCAGTTCATCCTCACGGCGATCAATCAGCGCGACTACCCGGTGATCCAGTCCGCGGTGCTGTTCGCCGCGCTCGGATTCCTGTTGACCAATCTGGTCGTGGATCTCAGCTACGGGGCGCTGGATCCGCGGATCCGCTACGAGTAGCTCCGGGGCCACACAAGGGGGAGCGTGATGGCCACAGCACCGCGAGGGCTTCGCGCCTCGGAGAGCATGCTGTCTCGTGCCGACTCCTCGGTACGCAAGACCGGGCGCCTTGCGCGGCGCAAGCCGCTCGGCGCAGTCGCCGTCTTCCTCCTGCTGGTGCTCGTCTTCCTGGCGGTCTTCGCCGACGTGGTCTCGCCCTACGGCCCGCTCGAGCAAGACACCAGCGCCATCCTCGCCGCACCGAGCGAGGCCCACCTGATGGGCACCGACAACCTGGGCCGGGACATCTGGAGCAGGATCATCCATGGCTCCCGGATCTCGCTCGCGGTCGGGATCGGCGCCGTCACGCTCGGCACCTTCATGGGGATGTGCGTTGGCCTCGCCAGTGGCTACGC
>DAOULG010000021.1:0-3529 GCA_034420495.1 Dehalococcoidia bacterium | reverse complement strand
CTCCTCTTCATCGACAACATCTACCGCTACACGCTGGCGGGGATGGAGGTCTCGGCGCTGCTCGGGCGCATGCCGTCGGCGGTCGGCTACCAGCCGACGCTCGCCACCGAGGTCGGGGA
This sequence comes from Dehalococcoidia bacterium, assembly GCA_034420495.1. Lineage (GTDB taxonomy): Bacteria > Chloroflexota > Dehalococcoidia > UBA2979 > UBA2979 > VYDC01. The sequence goes on along the minus strand of DAOULG010000021.1, from coordinate 3,410 downwards.
GCTCGAGGAGCGGATCACGTCGACCAACAAGGGCTCCATCACCTCCTTCCAGGCGATCTACGTGCCCGCCGACGACTACACCGACCCCGGCGTCGCCACGACGTTCGGGCACCTCGACTCGACGGTCGCGCTCGACCGTCAGCTGGTGGAGCAGGGGCTCTACCCCGCCGTGGACCCGCTCTCCTCGACGAGCCGCATCCTCGAGCCGCGCGTCGTGGGGCAGGAGCACTACGACGCCGCCTCGGGCGTGGTCCGCACGCTGCAGCGCTACAAGGATCTGCAGGACATCATCGCCATTCTCGGGATCGAGGAGCTCGCCGACGACGACAAGCTCACCGTCGCGCGCGCGCGGCGGGTGCAGCGCTTCCTCACCCAGCCCTTCTTCGTCGCGGAGCAGTTCACCGGCCGGGAGGGCCGCTACGTCCCGGTGGCGGAGACGGTCCGCGGATTCACCGAGATCCTGGAGGGCCGCCACGACGACTTGCCGGAGAACGCCTTCTACATGGTCGGCACGATCGATGAGGCCGTGGAGAAGGGTGCGGAGCTCCGCGCGGAGGAGGCCGACTAGCCTCTGCCGCGCCCGGGAAGGGGAGAGGGCGTGTCGCTCAGCCTGAACGTCGTCACTCCGGAGCGAACGTTGCTCGCGCGCGAGGACGTCGCGCGGATCACCGCGCCCGCCGCCGAGGGCCAGATCACGATTCTCCCCCGGCACGCCGCGCTGATGACGAGCCTGGACATCGGCGAACTCACGGTCGTGACGTCGGACGGCGCCATCGACATGGCGGTCTTCGGGGGCTTCCTGCAGGTCGCCGAGGATCACGTCAGCGTGCTCGCCGATGCCGCGGAGCGGGCCGACGAGATCGACGAGGATCGTGCCGAGACCGCGCGGCGTCGCGCCGAGGAGCGGCTGACGGGCCCCCGCGACGCCCCCGAGGCGATCGACCTGCTCCGGGCGCAGGCGGCGCTCCGGCGATCGCTCCTGCGCCTCCGCGTGAGGCGTCGACGCCGCGGCTCCGGCGTCCCGACCGGGAGCTAGCCCGCCGCGCCGCTCGCCACCGCCTCGGCTGAGCGCCGTCCCTTGCCGCCGGCCGCCGTCCCGCGCGTCACGTTCCGACGGCAAAGCCCGTATGCTCGTCTCGTGAACGGCGGCAAGACGGCGGCGTCGGAGGTCGCGGAGGCTGCGCCCCCCTCCGGGGGCGACCGCCTGCTGCTGCGGGGCGGCCGTCCGTTGCGGGGCCGCGTCGTCTGTTCGGGGTCGAAGAACGCTGCGCTCTACGCGCTCGCCGCCGCCCTCCTCTCGCCGGAGCCGGTCACCGTGCGCAACCTCCCTGCGATAGCCGACATCGGCCAGATGCTCGGGCTGCTCGGCGATCTCGGGGCGCGCGTCGACCGGGAGGGCGATCGCGCCCGGATCGACGCGTCGGGGCTGAGCGGGACCGCCGCCCCGACGGCCCGCGCGGCGGCTCTCAGGGCCTCCTTCCTGGTGATGGGCCCCCTGCTCGCCCGGCTGGGCGAGGCGGAGTGCGCGCCGCCCGGGGGCGACGTCATCGGGGTGCGCCCGCTCGACGTGCACCTCGCCGGCTTCCGCGCGCTCGGCGCGGCCGTCGACCGCGAGGGCGGGTCGTGGGTCGCGCGGGCGGGCGGGGATGGCCTCAGGGGGGCGCGCGTCTTCCTCGACTACCCGAGCGTTCTCGGCACGGTCAACGTGCTCTTCGCCGCGACCCGGGCGCGCGGACGGACGGTGATCGTCAACGCCGCCGCGGAGCCGGAGGTCGCGATGGTCGCGGAGATGCTGCGCAGCATGGGAGCGCGGATCACGGGCCACGGGTCGCAGATGGTCGAGGTCGAGGGGGTGGAGCGGCTCCACGGCACCGACTTCGCCGTCATCCCCGACCGCATCGAGGCGGGGACGTTCCTGCTCGCGGCGGCTGCGACCGCCGGGGCGGTCGAGGTCGAGGGGGTGGAGCCCGCGCACATGGACGGCGTCCTCACCAAGCTCGCGGAGGCGGGAGCACGCCTGGAGGTGTCGGAGGGCTCCGTCTCCGTCGACTGCGGGAGGGGGCTCGGAGCCGTGCAGCTGCAGGCCGTTCCCTACCCGGGGTTTCCGACAGACCTGCACGCGCCGATCGCGGCCGCGCTCACGCAGGCGCGGGGCGTCTCCATCATTCACGAGCGCGTCTTCGACAACCGCCTGCTCTACGTCGGGGAGCTGCGCGCGATGGGCGCGCGGCTGACGACCGGCGGGCAGAGCGTCATCATCGAGGGACCGACGCGCCTCTCCGGGACGCCCGTGCGGGCCCTCGACGTGCGCGCCGGCGCCGCCGTGGTCATCGCCGCGCTCGCGGCCGACGGCGAGACCGAGGTGCGGGGTCTCGAGCACATCGACCGCGGCTACCAGCACCTCGTCGCGCGCCTCGGCGCGATCGGTGCCGACGTGGAGCGCGTGGGGGCGCCCGCGTAGCGGCCGGGTGGCGCCGCGCGGCGTCGAGGTGCGAGGGTAGGGACGCGGCCAGGCGGGGCGGGGTCTGAGCGGGGGGACGGGTGTTCGGGAAGCGGATCGGCATCGATCTCGGGACGGCGAACGTGGTCGCGGTGGAGCACCGTCGCGGCGTCGTGCTCGACGAGCCGGCGGTCGTGGCGCTGACCGACCGCGAGAACGCCGTCGTCGCCGTCGGTGACGAGGCGCGCGGGATGATCGGCCGGCACCCGGGATCGATTCAGGTGATCCGGCCCATGCGCGAGGGCGTCATCGCCGACTACCTCATCACCGAGGCGATGCTCCGGTACTTCATCGGCCGCGTCACCGGGCGCTTCTCGCTGGTCAGGCCGGAGGTGATGATCTGCGTCCCGGTCGGCGTCACGGGTGTGGAGCAGCGCGCCGTGCGGGACGCGGCGGAGGCCGCCGGCGCGCGCCGGCCGGCCCACCTCATCCCCGAGCCGCTCGCCGCGGCGATCGGCGCCGAGATCCCGCTCGGATCGGCGCGCGGGCACATGATCGTCGACATCGGCGGCGGGCGGACGGAGGCGGCGGTCGTCTCGATGTTCGGGATCGTCGCCAGCGAGTCGATCCGGGTCGGGGGCGACCGCCTCGACGAGGCGATCGCCCAGTACGTCAAGCGACGCAACAACCTGCTGATAGGCGAGCGGACCGCCGAGGAGGTGAAGATCGCGATCGGCTCGGCGCTGCCGACCGATCCGGACCGCACGATCGGCGTGCGCGGCCGCGATCAGATCACGGGTCTGCCGCGCACCATCGAGCTGCGCTCGTCGGACGTCACGGCGGCGCTGCAGGACGCCCTCGCCGCCGTTGTGCAGACGGTGCGCGTCGTGCTCGAGCGCACGCCGCCGGATCTCGCCTCGGACGTGATCGATCGCGGCATCGTGCTCACCGGAGGCGGCGCGCTGCTGCC
>DAOULG010000020.1:0-6786 GCA_034420495.1 Dehalococcoidia bacterium | reverse complement strand
CGCGGTGCCGAAGGTGGGGCGCAACCAGCCCTGCCCCTGCGGCTCCGGCAAGAAGTACAAGCGCTGCCACGGACAGGGCGCGCCGGTCGCCTCCTGACGGCGGCTCCCGGGCGCGCGCTGTAGAATCGAGCCGATGAGCCCCAGCACTCCCCGACAGCCCCGAGCGACGAGCGCCGACGCGCGAGCCCCGGAGAACGTCGCCTTCGACGCGGGCTTCTCCGAGCGGCTCAACGGCAACGGGCGCGCGCGCCGCGGTCCCCGCGCCCGGGCGATCCCGAAGGAGGGCCCGCTGACGCCGGAGCAGGCGGAGCGCGCGCTCATCGCGAGCCTCCGCGCGGGCGAGCCCTGGTACGGGAGCCTGCTCGGCGTGATCGCCCGCTGGGTCGAGCCGGAGGAGACCGTCGACGGCGAGCGCTACGCCTACCTCATCGGGGGCGAGGCCTTCGACTGGCTCCTGCTCGCACAGCGTCTGCTCGATGCGACCGGGGAGCTGGTGCCGGAGGAGGAGCGCGAGGCGCTGCTGCGCTTCGGCGTCACGCCCGACGGCGAGGACGAGGAGGCCTTCGCGCGGGGGATCGGACCGGCCAAGCACCGCGCGCACCTCAACTTCCAGTACGGCGTCGTGGTGGAGGAGGCGCTCCTCCTCGCCGCCGAGCAGGAGATCCGCAAGGCAGGGCGGCTCTCGTACGCCGCCGACCGCGACGCCGACCTCGACGCCTACAGCCGCGTCTACGGTCGCCCCCTCGAGGAGCTCCGGACGCTCTGCCGGCACGACTCCGGCCTCGAGCTGGGGGACAGCGTCAGCCTCGCCGAGCTCCGCGAGTTCACCTACTGGTGCTCGAAGTACCGGGTGCAGAGCGGCGAGCCGGAGCGGGTCGCCTCCGACACCCGGAAGGCGCTCGCGCTGCTCTCGGAGATGGAGGGCCGGCGCGGGGGGCCCGCCTCCCGGGACGCCGGGACCGGACGCGCCGGCCGGCTCATCGAGGACGCGGGCACCGACCCGGCGAGCGAGCCCCCGCGCCGACCCGGGGGCAACGGACGGCGCGCTCCCCGGCCCGACCGCAGGCGCGGAGCCGCCCCTCCCCCCCGCCGCGGCCGGTAGGACCCCCCGCCCCGGCAGCAACCGACCGGCGCGCCCGTCGCGGGGCGCCCCTCACCGTCCCGGAACGATCAGCATTGCTCATGTGATATGCCATCGTCAGAGCACGATGATGTGATAGCACACATATCAGATCTGGTACCATGGGATGCATGGCCGACCTCTACGACACGCTCGGCGTGAGACGCGGCGCCTCCGAGAAGGAGATCCGCGACGCCTACCGGCGCCTCGCCCGCAAGTACCACCCCGACGTCAACCCCGGCGACCGGAAGGCGGAGGAGCGCTTCAAGGAGATCAACGCCGCGCACCAGGTGCTCTCCGACCCGGAGTCGCGCGGGAGGTACGACCGCTACGGCGACCAGTGGCAGCACGCCGAGCAGATAGAGGAGATGCGCCGCCGCCAGCGCTCCGCCGGCGAGGGGGGGTTCGCCCTCCACCTGGACGACCTCTTCGGATCCGGGCGCGGCGGCGGGCCCGAGGTGGACCTGGGGGAGATCTTCTCCGCGGGCGAGGGCGGCGGGATCCTCGGGCGGATGTTCCAGCGCGGCCGGGGGCGGGGGGCGCGGCGGCAGCGCGGCCGCGACATCGAGCAGCCCGTCTCCGTCACGCTCGAGGAGGCGTATGCGGGGACGACCCGCCGCGTCGAGATCGCCGACGACTCCGGGCGCTGCCGCGTCTGCGGCGGCTCGGGACAGGTCACGGGCGCCACCTGCCACGCCTGCCGCGGCTCGGGCCGCGCCCGCGCGACGCGCCGGCTCGAGGTGACGATCCCGCCCGGCATCGCCGACGGCGGCCGGGTGCGGCTCGGGGGGAAGGGCGGCTCGGGCTCGGGGGGCGGCCGCCCCGGCGACCTCTACCTGCGCGTCTCCATCGCCGCGCACCCCACCTTCACGCGCCGGGGCGACGACCTGGAGATCCAGCTGGACGTCCCCGTCTGGGACGCGGCCCTCGGGGGCGAGGCACGCGTCCCGACGCTGAAGGGGAAGACCCTGGCGCTCTCGATACCCCCGGACACCGAGTCGGGACGCCTCTTCCGCCTCGCCGGCCAGGGGATGCCGCGCTCATCCGGGGGCTACGGCGACCTGCTGGCGCGCGTGCGCCTCACGCTGCCCGGACCGCTGACCGACGGCAGGCGCGAGCTCCTGAGACGGCTGCGCGAGCGGGCGGACGAGGAGGCGGACGGGGCGGCTCATGAGGCGGCGCGCGGCGCGGGGGCCGGGCCGTGATCCCGACCGGCGACCTCCCCCCGGAGCGACCGGTCTTCCAGATCTCGGTCGTCGCCGAGATGGTCGGGGTGCACCAGCAGACGCTGCGCTCCTACGAGCGGCTCGGCCTGATCACGCCGGCCCGCTCCCCCGGAAACACGCGCCTCTACTCCGTCTCCGACGTGGAGCGCGTGCGGCAGGTGCTGCGCCTGGTCGACGAGCTGGGAGTGAACCTCGCCGGGGCCGAGGTGGTGCTGCGCATGCGCGCACAGATCGAGGAGATGCGGCGGGCGCTCGCGCGTCAGGGCCAGGAGCTCGAGAGGGCGCGCGGCGAAGTCGAGCGGCTGCGCCGGGAGGGCGCGCGGTGAGCGCGTCCCGGCCCGCGGGAAGGGGCGACGGACGATGATGAGGCAGGATCGCTTCACCGAGCAGGCGCAGCAGGTGATCCAGGCGTCGCAGCAGATGGTGCGCGAGCAGCGGCACTCGCAGTGGGACGTGGAGCACGTGCTGCTCGCGCTGCTCGCGCAGCCCGAGGGACTCGTCCCCGACCTGCTCGACCGCCTCGGCGTCGACCGCGAGCGGGCGGGCGGGAGGCTCAGGGCGGAGCTCCAGAAGGCCCCGAAGCTCACGCACGAGGTCGTCCAGATCTACACCACGCCACGCATCGTGCGGATGCTCGAGGCCGCCAACGCCGAGGCCGATCGCCTGCAGGACGACTACGTCGGCGTGGAGCATCTGCTGATCGCGATCGCGGACGAGCGCGAGGGCGAGGCCGCCCGCCTCTTCCAGGAGGAGCGGATCACCAAGGAGGCCGTCTACCGGGCGCTGCGCGAGACCCGGGGGACGGCGCGGGTCGACTCGCCGACGGCCGAGTCGCGCTACCAGGCGCTCACGCGCTACAGCCGCGACCTCACCGAGTTCGCGAGGCAGGGAAAGCTCGATCCCGTCGTCGGGCGCGAGGAGGAGATCTCGCGGGTGATGCAGGTCCTCAACCGCCGGACCAAGAACAACCCGGTCCTGATCGGCGAGGCCGGGGTCGGGAAGACCGCCGTCGTGGAGGGCCTCGCCCAGCGCATCGCCAACGACGACGTCCCCGAGCGGCTGCGCGGGAAGCGCGTGCTCGCGCTCGACCTCCCCGGCATGCTCGCCGGATCGAAGTTCCGCGGCGAGTTCGAGGAGCGGCTGCAGTCGGTGATCCGCGAGGTCCGCGAGGCAGCGGGCGAGGTACTGCTCTTCCTGGACGAGCTGCACACGCTGGTCGGCGCCGGGGGCGCGGAGGGGGCGATCGACGCCGGCAACATGCTGAAGCCCCCGCTCGCCCGCGGCGAGCTCCGCGTCGTCGGCGCGACGACGCTCGACGAGTACCGCACGGGCGTGGAGAAGGATCCGGCGCTCGAGCGCCGCTTCTCGCCCGTCTACGTCGACGAGCCCTCGGTGGAGGAGACGCTCGAGATCCTGAACGGGCTCCGCTCCCGCTACGAGGAGCACCACGGCCTGCGCATCACCGACGCGGCGCTGCGGGCCGCCGCCCGCCTCTCCGACCGCTACGTCACGGGGCGCCAGCTCCCCGACAAGGCGATCGACCTGGTCGACGAGGCGGCCTCCCGGCACGTCATCACGGCGGAATCGCTCACCCCGGAGATGCGCGAGCTGCGCACGGAGCTCGACGACGCCGCCTCGCGCCTCGACGCGGCCGCGGCGCGCGAGGACTACGAGGCCGCCGCCCGCATCAAGCAGCAGGTGATCGCGGTGCAGGAGCGCTACGAGCAGCTGCGGGCCGAGCTCGGCGAGGGCGCCCCCGCGAGCGACGAGGTCGGAGAGCAGGACATCGCCGCGATCCTCGCGCAGGTGACGGGGATCCCGGTCGACCAGCTGCTCAAGGACGAGGCGGAGCGGCTGCTCCACATGGAGGAGGCGCTCCACGACCGAGTGGTGGGGCAGGACGCCGCCATCGCCGCGCTCTCCGATGCCATCCGCCGCGCCCGCTCCGGGCTCAAGGATCCCCGGCGCCCCATCGGCTCCTTCATCTTCGTCGGCCCCACCGGGGTCGGGAAGACGCACCTCGCCCGGGCGCTCGCCGGCTACCTCTTCGACGACGAGGAGGCGTTGCTGCGCCTCGACATGTCGGAGTTCCAGGAGCGGCACACCGTCTCGCGCCTCTTCGGGGCGCCGCCCGGCTACGTCGGCTTCGAGCAGGCCGGGCAGCTCACCGAGGCGGTCCGCCGCCGCCCCTACCGCGTGGTCCTCTTCGACGAGATCGAGAAGGCGCACCCCGACGTCTTCAACGCGCTGCTGCAGATCATGGACGACGGTCGGCTCACCGACGCGCACGGCCGCGTCGTGAGCTTCCGGAACACCGTCGTGATCCTCACCTCCAACCTGGGCGGGGGCGCGCGGCAGCAGGAGATCGGCCTGGTCCGCACCAGCAGCGCCTCGGAGCGCGAGGGGCTCGTCCGGTCGGTGGAGGGCGCGCTCAAGCGGACCTTCCGCCCCGAGTTCCTGAACCGCCTCGACGACGTCGTCGTCTTCGAGCCCCTCACCCAGGCCGAGATCGCCCGCATCGCGGACCTGATGCTGGAGGAGGTGCGGGAGCGCCTCGACGAGCGGCAGGTCGGCTTCTCGGTCACGGAGGCGGCGCGCGAGCACCTCGCCTCCGGCGGCTACGACCCGGAGTTCGGCGCGAGACCCCTGAGGCGGACCATCGAGCGGCTGGTGGAGAACCCTCTGGCGAGGCGGGTGCTCGCGGGCGAGTTCGAGGCGGGCGACCTGGTCGTCGTCGACCTGGACGACGAGGGGGAGCTCCGCTTCTCGCGGGAGCGCGACGGCGGGACGGCACCGGAGGCGGCGGCGGCGGAGCGCGGCGGCGGCGGCGGCGAGGGCGTCGCCGTCTAGCGTCCCCCCGGCGCCGGGGGAGGCCCCCCGGGCGCGAGGGTGCCCTCCACCGCGTCGTCCGCGACACTATCCCAAGCGGGCCGTGGCCCGGCGCGAGAAGGGGAGAGTGAGTGGGACAGCAGGGTCCCGCCCGACGACGACGACGGCGCCGCGCGCGCGCGCGCGACCCGGGACGGCGCGCCGCCGGGCGGCGGGACGCCGCAGGCGGGCTGGCGGGCGACCGTCGACTCCTTCGGAGGGTTCCTGACCATCGGCGCGCTCGCAGGCGCGCTCGTCGTGGTGGTGGCGCTCGTGGTCGTGAGCCAGCGGGGCGGCGGCGGCGGCGGATCCGACGAGCCCTACGAGCCGATCGCGCGGGGTGCTGTCACCGGGCGCCTCGAGGGCGATCCGGGAGCCCCGGTGCGCATCTTCGAGTTCTCCGACTTTCAGTGCCCGTTCTGCCGCAACTTCCACGAGCAGGTCGCCCCGCTCCTGCGCACCGAGTTCGTCGAGACGGGGGAGGCGGCCATCGAGTACTGGCCTGTGGACGTGCTCGGCCCCGACTCCGAGCGGGCGAACGAGGCCGCGCTCTGCGCCGCCGACCAGAATCGCTTCTGGGAGATGCACGACATCCTCTTCCTCCGGCAGAGCGGGGCCCGCAACGACGGAACGTACTCGCGCGATCGCCTCAAGGAGTACGCGCGCGAGGTCGAGGCGGCCGTCGGCGGGCTCGACCTCGCCCGCTTCGACGCCTGCCTCGACTCGGGCCAGAAGCGCGCCGAGGTCGAGGCGCTGACGCGGCAGGCGCAGACGGCCGGCATCTCCTCGACGCCGTCGGTGATCATCGGCTCGGAGCTGATCCGGGGCCTGAATCCCATCGACCGCTACCGCGAGGCGATACGCCGGGCGTCGGGGCAGTGAGGGTCGCCGGCCGCCCGGCGGGGCGCCGCCGCCGGGGCGCGGCCGCCTCCGCGCCGGGCGCGGGGCCCGCCGCATGACCCCCCGACCGCGCCTCGACGCGCTGCTCGCGCTCTCCCTGACGGGCGTGGCGCTCGCCGGCTACCTGAGCTGGATCGCGCTCGACCCGGAGGCCGAGGCGGAGTGCTCGGGCGTCGGCGACTGCCTCGCCGTCCAGAGCTCGGAGTACTCGGAGGTGGCCGGCGTCCCGGTCGCCCTGCTCGGCCTGGCGATGTACGCAACGCTCGCCGCCCTCTACGCGCTGCGCCGGCTCGGCCCCTGGCGGGACGACCCCGCCTCGGAGCCGCGGCCGCTCGGGGTCTGGTGCTTCGCCCTGGCGCTCGCCGGCACCGGCTTCTCGGCCTACCTGACCTACCTGGAGATCTTCGTGATCGAGGCGATCTGCATCTGGTGCGTCGGCTCGGCGGCGCTCATCACCGCGATCGCCCTGCTGGCGGTCGTCGATCTCGATCCCCGCCGGAGCGGCCCGGCGTGAGCGCCGGGTCGGGGCGCGGCTGCGAGCCGGGGGGAGCGCGCGGCCGGAGCGCCGGCCCGCGACCGGCAGCGCCGCGCGCGGGAGCGCCTCACGGGCGCCCGCGTGCGGCGGAGCCCCGCTCGCCGTATGATCGCGCGCGCCGGCGGACGGGATGAGAG
>DAOULG010000019.1:0-3794 GCA_034420495.1 Dehalococcoidia bacterium | reverse complement strand
GGCTCGGCGGTCGGCGCCGGGGCGTCGGGGTCGCTGTTGCGGGTCACGACCGTCGCCATGCGTCCGAGGTAGCGGTGGTTCAGGAGCTGGTAGAGCTTCTCCTCGGCCCACGGGCTCGAGTGGTGGGCGCCCAGGTCGTCGAGCACCAGCAGTGTCACGTCGAGGAGGCGGCGGAAGATCTGATCGAAGCTCTCGTCGGCCTCGGGAGCGTAGCCCGCGCGCAGTTCGTCGAGCAGGTCGGGCACCGTCGCGAAGCACACGCTGTCGCCCGTGGCGAGGCGATGGTTCGCGATCGCCGCGGCGAGGTGCGTCTTGCCGCAGCCGGGCCCGCCCTGCAGGACCAGCCAGCCCTCGGGGTGATCGGCCCACTGGCGTGCGAGCCGGAAGGCCCCCTCCAGGTTGTTCCGCACCTGCCCGCGGAGACCGTGGCCGGCGGGGCGGAAGCTCTCGAAGGTCATGGGGGCGAGGCGATCGGCCGACATGCCTCCCACGGCGACGTACCGGGGCAGCGCGGATTGCTCGAGGTCGAGCACCTGCGAGTGCTGGGGGTCGGTGAGGCGCGCCCCGATGCGCGGGTCGATCTCCGCGGGCGGCCCCACGCACGTGAAGATCGTCGGCGCGAGGGCGTTGAAGCGGTGCGCGACGATCTGGAAGAACTTCTCGCGTGCCCACGGCGTCCCGGCGTAGGAGTCGAGATCGTCGAGCACGAGCAGCGGGGCGTCGCGCACCTCGGCGAGAAGCTCGTCGTAGCCCACCTCGGCATCTTCGGAGTAGGCGGCGCGCAGCCGGTCGAGCAGGTCGGCGACGGTGAGGAAGAGCGCGGGGCGTCCCCGCTCGATGGCATGCATGGCGATCGCCGCGGCGAGGTGGGTCTTGCCGCAGCCCGGAGCGCCGGTGAGCACGAGCCAGCCCTCCGGAGCCTCCGCGTAGCGCCGCGCCGCCCCCACCGCGAGCCGGTAGCGCTCGCGCGCCACCGGATCCGAGGCGCGGCCGCCCTCCAGCAGCGTCCCGAAGGTGAAACGGGCGAGCGCGCCGAGCCGGGAGTAGCGCAGGAGCCGTTCCCGCCGGGTGCGCTCGTCCTCGCGGCTCGCGCACGCGCAGGGCTGCGCGCGCCCGAAAGCGGGGTGCGCCGGATCAGAGGTCACGCGCACGAAGCGGGCGCCGTCGCAGAGCGGGCAGGCCGAGGCGCCGGTGCGCTCCGCGCCGGGGTCGGGATCAGGGCCAGGAGCGGCGGATGACTCGCCGGTACGGGTCGCCCCGAGGATCTCGCTGAGAGTCCGCATCGATTCCCTCCTCCCCACGCCCCTCGACCTCCCAGCGCCTCAGCACCGCCTCCGCGTACGCCCACGAGCGGGCGTTGTGGAGCGCGGCCAGGCGAAGGGCGTCCTCTATCCAGCCGGCCGGGTAGCGAGCCTCGGCCTCCGCCAGCGCCTCCGCCACGGCCGGGGTGATGAGCCCGATCTCGACCTCGTAGACCGCGGCCGCGCCTCCGGGCGCCGCCGCGTGATCGCCGACGGGCGCCTCCGCGGCGCCGGCGCTCCATCCGCTCGGAGCCGGCGGAGGCGCCAGCGCGCCCGCGAGCAGGCGGTCGCGCTGCCTGCGCCCCGCCGGAGAGTTCATGAGGTAGAGCAGGTCGCCGTCCGGGAGGCCGACGGCGAGCAGCGAGCCCCGGTCGACGGCCCCCGAGAGCGCGCCCGCGGCGGCGCTCTCGGCCTCTCCCGGAGCGAGACGCTCGAACTGCGAGAGGAACGGTCGCTCCCGGAGCAGCTGCGACCGCCTCACGCCGAGCACCGCTCCCGGCCGCACCGCCGCCGCCAGCGCATAGAGCGTCGCGCGCAACTCGCCCTCCCCGTCGATGCGGGGTACAAGCGAGACGAAGAGCTCGCGCGGCAGCGCCACCGCTGCGGCGCCGGCCTGGAATCCCGGGAAGAGCCGGCGGGCCGACCCGGCGCCTGCCCCCGGGACGCCCGCCCGCGAGGGGCGCGCCCTCACCACCCGTCGCCGCCGGCGGGCGGCTCCTCCGCCCGCAGCAGCAGGTCCTGGAAGGAGGCGGTGCTGTTGACGAAGCGCACCGAGACCGAGCCCGTCGGACCGTTGCGGTGCTTCGCCACGATGATCTGGGCGATGCCGGTGGGGTGCTGGTTCCCGGGCGCCTCCGGGTGCTGGCGCTGCCACTCCTCGGGCTTGAGGTAGACATCCTCGCGATAGATGAACATCACGACGTCCGCGTCCTGCTCGATCGATCCCGACTCGCGGAGGTCGGAGAGCATCGGGATGTGCGGGGTGCGCTGCTCGACCGCGCGCGAGAGCTGCGCGGCCGCGATCACCGGCACCTGCAGCTCCCGCGCCATCTCCTTGAGCGCCCGCGAGATCTGGCTGATCTCGCCGGCGCGGGTATCCGCGCGACCGCTCCCGTGCAGGAGCTGCAGGTAGTCGACGACGACGAGGTCGAGCCCGACGTCGGCCTGCAGGCGCCGGACCTTCGCGCGTATCTCCGGGACGGAGAGCATCGGCGAGTCGTCGATGTAGACGGCGGTCTCGCCGAGCACGCCGATGGCGTGCATGATCCGCGCCTCCTCGCGCTGGGTCTGCGTGCCGAGCCGGAGCCGGCTGGAGGTCACGTCGGCCTCGGCCGAGAGCAGCCTCGCCGCCAGCTGCTCGCCCGACATCTCGAGCGAGAAGAGCGCCACCGTCGCGTGCTGGCCGGCGGCGGCGTTGCGCGCGAAGTTGAGGAGAAGGGCCGACTTCCCCACCCCGGTCCGCGCGGCGAGGATGACCAGGTCGCCGCGCTTGAAGCCGCCGAGCAGCTCGTCGAGATCCATGAAGCCGGAGCGCACGCCCTCGACGAGCTCGCCCTCGACCTGCTCGCCGGGGTCCTCCAGGAAATGATTGAGAAGTTCGCGGAGGCGGTGGAAGTCGCCCGCCGCCTCCGCAGACCGGACCCCGAGCAGGAGCGACTCCGCCTCGGCCAGGACGCGGGAGGTGTCGGGACCCCCCTCGAAGGCCCGCTGGGCGATCTGCGAGGCGGCCTGGATCAGCCGGCGGTAGAGGGCGTCGCGGGCGACGATGCGCGCGTGCGCCTCCACGCCCAGCGCCGTGAAGTGCTTCCCCTGGATCTCGGCGAGGTAGGGCTCGCCGCCGGCGGCGTCCAGGCGTCCGTCGCGCTCGAGCTCGTGCGCGAGCGTGGTCAGCGTGACGGGCTCGGAGCGTCCGCTGAGCGCCTGCGCCGCCTCGTAGCACCAGCGATTCTGCTCGCGGAAGAAGTCCTCCGGCTGCACGAGCGGGAGCACGCGGGCGAAGGCGCTGTCGTCGAGCAGGAGCGCCGCGATGACCGCCTCCTCGGCGTCGATGTCATGCGGCGGCAGCCCGCTGCCGCGGGCCTGTGCGTCCGGCCACAGAGCGGGCGGACGTCTCTCCGTGACCACGGGTCAGCTCGAATCGCTCTCCGAAGCCGCGGGCGCGGCGTCATCTGAGGTTCCCGGCTCCGATACGCCGTCGGCGCTCGGCGCCTCCACGGAGGCTTCCTCCCGGTCGGCGGTGGCTTCGACCTCCTCGGCAGCCCCCGAGGCGACGTGGAGCATCGCCTCGGCGGCGGCCTCGACGCCTTCCGGCGCCTCGGAGTCCACCACTACCACCGGCACCTCCGGCACCACGTTACGTGAGAGCCGGAGCGGCACGGAGTACACCCCCACGCTCCGAATCACCTCGGGCAGAAGGACGCGACGGCGGTCCAGTTCCTCGCCGAGAATCTCCCCAGCCTTCTCGGCGAGGTCGGCACTGGTAACCGATCCGTA
>DAOULG010000018.1:0-4563 GCA_034420495.1 Dehalococcoidia bacterium | reverse complement strand
ACGGCGGCGCACCGCGCCCTCGAGCTCACGTTCCGCGAGGGAGCGCGCCCCGACGTCGAGGCGCTCGTCCGGCTCGCATCCGGCCGCCTCGTGTCCGCGGCCGACGTCCGCCGCCTGAGCGACGAGGTCTCGGGGATGCTCGATCGCTTCGAGGGGTCGGCGCTCGCGCGGACGCTCCGGGATCCCGCGACGAGGCGCTACTTCGAGCTCCCCTTCGCCTGGGACTGGGACGGCGTCCCCGTCCACGGCTCCATCGACCTCCTCTACCGCGACGCCTCGGGCTGGCACCTCGTCGACTTCAAGAGCGACGATCTCTCGGGCCGCACGGCCCGGGACGCGGCGGCGCCGTACCTCGCGCAGCTCGCCCTCTACGGCGGCGCCGTGGAGCGCGCGCTTCGGGAGCGCCCCTCGCAGGCGCTGCTCTTCCTCAGGACGGGCGAGCTCTACGCGCCGGGCGAGGAGGAGCTCCGCGGGGCGATGGCGGAGGCGCGCGTGCTGGTCGAGCGGGGGGCTCCGCTGGCGCCGGAGCTCGGGGATCTCGATGAGGCGGAGCCGCCGGGGGAGTGAGCGGGCCCGCGCCGCCCCAGGGGCCCGGCGGACCGTGGGCGCGCCGGGCGCGCGTCTCCCGCCGGGGCATGCCACGCGCGCCGCGGATCGCGTAGCGTGTGCGCGGGCCCCCGCCGGCGGGCGCGCAGGGGCGGGGTTCCCTCCGGAGGGACGTGGCGGCGACGCGAATGCAGGCAGCCATCGGGGCAACCAGCGGCCCGGCGGGGCCCCCGGAGGAGGCCGCGCGGTCCGGGGTCTACTCGGCGGGGATGCTCAGGAGGGCGATCTCGGGCGGCGTCGTGCGCGCGGCGCACGCCATCCGCGACGACCAGATTCAGCCGGCGAGCCTCGACCTGCGGATCGGCTCCCGCGGCTTCCGCCTGCGCAGCAGCTTCCTCCCCGGGGGGGCGAGGATCCGTGACCGGCTCCCCGAGCTTCAGGTGGGCCCCGACATCGATCTCGCACGGCCGGGCGGCGTCGTGCTGGATCGCCGCGTCCCCTATCTCATCCAGCTCGACGAGCGGCTGAGGCTCCCGGGCGGCGTCGGCGCCCGGGCGAACCCTCGGAGCTCGACCGGGAGGCTCGATATCTTCACGCGGCTGCTCACCGACCGCGGCAGCCAGTTCGACGAGGTCCAGGATGGGTACGAGGGACCGCTGTGGCTCGAGCTCTACTCGAACACCTTCACCATCAGCCTGCGCGCCGGACTGTGCCTGGCGCAGCTTCGGCTCACGACGGCCGGCGAGCCCCTCGCGCCCGGCGAGATCGCGGCGGAGCACCGGCGTGAGCCCCTGCTCTTCGCCCCGGGCGCCGGATCACGGGATCCGCGGCAGCCGATCGCGGAGCCGAGGATCGGCTCGCGTGGACTGCTGCTGAGCGTGAGCCTGCCCTCCGGGGGCTACCAGGTGGGCTGGCGGGCCCGGAACCACGCGCCGCTCCTGGATCTCTCCGTGACCGGGGCGTACGACCCGCTGCACTACTGGGAACCGGTCGAGGCGGAGAGGGGCGGGCGCCTCGTGCTCGACCCCGACTACTTCTACCTTCTGGTCTCGCGGGAGTACGTCCGCATCCCGCCCTCCCTCGCCGCGGAGATGGCGGCCTACGACCCCACGAACGGGGAGCTGAGGACGCACTACGCGGGCTTCTTCGACCCGGGCTTCGGCTACGGTCCCGACCTCCGGGGAACCCGGGCGGTGCTGGAGGTCCGCGCGCACGACATCCCGTTCCTGCTGGAGGACGGCCAGCCGATCGCTCGTCTCGCCTACGAGCGCATGGCCGAGGAGCCCGAGCAGCTCTACGGGGCCGCGGGATCGGGATCGCACTTCCAGCACCAGGGCATCAGCCTGAGCCGCCAGTTCCGGCCGGTCTCCGGGGCGATCACCTTCCGGCTCCTGGGCACCGACTGAGCGGCGCTCCGGCGCGCGCCCCCGAAACGGGCACGCCGAGGGCGGTCCACGGGAGGGCGGGATCGCGGCGGCGGCAGGCGGGCGAGGTCGCGGTCGGGCGCGCCGCGAGTGCAGCCGCCCGCGCCCGGTGCTAGGTTGGCCGAGCCGCCGCCGCGGCACGTCGCGGCGCGGGCAGCAAGACGGATCGGCAGCTGGGGGAGGGGCGATGTCGCACGGGGACGCGGCCAGGAGCTCTCTGGTGATGCGCATGGTCGGAGCGGCCCGGCTCGACCGCGCCACCTACGAGGAGGTCGAGCACGATCGCGGCGCGACGATGCAGGCGGCGAGCGTCGTCGTCGCCACCAGCATCGCGGCCGGCATCGGCGCGCTCAGCACTGAGGGCCCGCAGGCGTTCGTGGGCTACACGGTCGCGGGGCTCGCAGGCTGGGCCGTCTACGCCTGGCTCACCTACATCATCGGAACCCGCATCTTCGCGACGTCGGAGACGAGCGCCGACTGGGGCGAGCTCGCGCGTACCCTCGGGTTCGCGAGCGCGCCGAGGATGCTGCTCCTGCTGGGCCTCGTGCCGGGACTCCTGGGTGTCGTCAGCTTCGTGGTCTCGATATGGGTCATCCTGACAACGATCGTCGCGCTCAAGGCCGCGCTCGACTTCGGCACCGGGCGGGCGATCGGCACCGGACTGCTGGGCGTGATCGCGCAGGGGATCATCTTCGCCATCGTCTGGGGGATCCTCGGCGGCTAGCCGCCCCCGAGCGCATCCGGCCGCGGCGCCCCGAACGGCGGCAGGGGCGCTCCGGGCCGGGATCCGGGGCGGGTGCGCGGTGGGGGATCGGCCCGAGCGTCTCCCCGAGGGCGCGCCAAAACGAAGCGGCTCCGCGCGCGCGTCAGTCGTACTCCAGAGTGAGGCGCGGGCTGGTGGGGAGAGCCTGGCAGGTGAGGATGAAGCCTTCGGCCAGCTCCGCCTCGTGGAGCGCCATGCTCGCCCTGAGGTGGACATCGCCGTCGCGCAGGAGCGCGCGGCACGCTCCGCAGACGCCTGATTCGCACGAGTAGGGCGGTCGCACTCCGGCCGCCCGCACCGCCTCCAGCACCGTCTGCCCCGCGGACACGGAGGCCGTCAGCCTCTCCCCGCGCAGGCGCACCGAGGCCTCGGCGGCCACTCCCGCGACCGAGTCATCCGGCGCCGCCGGTGCTCCGTAGTGTTCGACGTGGATGCGGTCGCGGGGCACGTCGAGCGCCCGCAGGGCCGAGCGCACGGCCGAGTTCATCCCGCCGGGGCCGCACACGTAGTAGTGCGCATCCTGCGCGTATGGCGGATGCGCCTCGATGAACTCCGCCACGCACTCCGCGTCGATGCGTCCCCGCCGCCAGTAGCGGAAGGACGAGAGCCACGATGGCGACGACAGCACGTGCCGCACCGTCAGCCGTCCCGCTGAGTCGTCCTCGAGCCGCGCGAGCTCGTCGCCGAAGATGACCGAGCGGGCGTTGGAGTTCCCGTAGGCCAGTCGCGCGACGGAGTGGGGTTCGGACGCCAGCAGGGAGCCGATCATCGCGTAGAGCGGCGTGATGCCTGAGCCCGCACCGAAGAAGTAGCAGGTCCGGCGCGCCCTCGCCTCGGGCACAAGGCGAAACCCCCCGAAGGGTGGCATCACATCCACCTCGTCGCCGGCGCGCAGCCGACCCACGATGTGATTGGAGACGACACCGCCACGCACGCGCTTGACCGTGATTCGTAGCGGCCGCCCGCCCTCCGGCGTGTCCGAGATGGAGTACGAGCGGCGCACCTCCGCGCCGTCCAGCACGAAGCGCAGCGTCAGGTGTTGGCCAGCCTGCCAGGCGAACATCTTGCGCAGCGCCGCCGGCACGTCGAAGGTGACGCTCGTGGCCTCGGCCGTCTCGGGCCGGGTGTCGAGCACGCGCAGCCGCTCGAAGTCACCGCTCACGCGCCGGCGCCGGCCTCGACCCATGCCTGCACCAGCGCCTGGTGGCCGCGCACGCCTGCCTCGCCCATCGAGGATGGGCCGTGCTCGAAGTAGGGACTGGTCAGTGACTTCTGCTGCTGCTCACAGGCGTAGATGTCCTCGGCCATGAAGTCGCCGGACGCCATGGGATCGTCCCCGCCGCCCTCGAACTTGCCGCGGATGCGGTTCCACCAGAATCCGGCGGAGCGCCACTGCTGGCTCAGGAACGCCCAGCCGGAGGCGTCGGCCATCCGCGAGCGCGTGACGACGCGGGTGCGATCGGGCGCGAGGGGCGTGACGTGGTACAGCGACCACGAGCTCTCGGATTCCGCGAAGCCGATGCCGGGAAAGAGCATCGGCACCCACGCGCCGGCCTGCTCGGCCGGAATGACCAGGGGGTAGGGCGCGTTCTTCTGGACGTTCTCCGCGTACTCCGGCGCGAGCGGTTCCCAGAAGGCGTAGTGCGGCCCCACGAAGCCCGCCTCGATGCGCGAGTGGTCGTACATGGCGAGGGTGCCCGAGTGCAGGTGGGCGAGATGGTAGCCGTCGATGTAGTTCTCGACGACGATCTTCCAGTTCGCGGCGATCACGTGCTCGGTGCGCGCGTCGGGGTACTCCACCAGCCGCTCGACCTCGTGCGGTCCCAGGCG
>DAOULG010000017.1:0-2670 GCA_034420495.1 Dehalococcoidia bacterium | reverse complement strand
AGCGAGTCCCCCATGTCGCCCTCGATCTCGGCGCGCGGCACGAGCGCGGCGACCGAGTCGACCACGACGATGTCGAGCGCGTTGGAGCGGATGAGCGCCTCGCAGATCTCGAGCGCCTGCTCGCCGGTGTCGGGCTGCGAGACGAGCAGCTCGTCCACCTCGATGCCGCAGGCGGCGGCGTAGTCGGGATCGAGCGCGTGCTCGACGTCGATGTAGGCGGCGAGACCGCCGCGCCGCTGCGCCTCGGCGATCACGTGCTGCGCGAGCGTCGACTTCCCGGCCGACTCCGGCCCGAAGATCTCGACGATGCGGCCGCGCGGGACGCCGCCGATGCCGAGCGCGATGTCGAGCGAGAGCGCGCCGGTCGGGATCGCCGCCACGTCGAGCGCCGCGTCCCGATCGCCGAGCTTCATGATCGCGCCGCTGCCGAAGTCCTTCGTGATCTGATCGATCGCCTTGGAGAGCTCCTCGCGCCGCGGCGCCTGAGCGCCGCCCGCGACCGACGGGGTATCCGCGCGGCGCCCGCCCCGCGCGGCTCGGCCCTTTGCCATCTCGGCGCCCCTCTCCTCGCCCGGCGCCCTCCCGGGCGCCCCGGCCCCCGCCGACTGAGCGATCCGTCGCAAACGCGAATCTAGAACGGGTGTTCGCCTACTGTCAAGACGGGACGCTCGCGGGGGCGCCCCGGAGCGTAGAGTACGCCCCGACCCGCCGCGGGCGAACGCGCCCGCCGGTGCGGGGAGGCGCCAGATGCGGCTCGCCCTCGCGCTCGCGGCCGTAGCCGCGCTCCTCGTGGCATGCCGGGGCGGCGGGGGCGCGCCCGGGGCGGAGCCGACCGCCGCGCCCCCGCCTGCTGCCCCCGTCCCGACCGCCGCCCGGACCGCAGAGCCGGGCCCGCAGCCCTCCCTCGCCGCGTGCCTGGCAGGCGACGGGAGCAGCCCCGGGGTCGAGGCGGAGCTCGCCGCGGCGATCGCCGCAGCCGCCGCCCGGCGCTTCCCGCACGGGGGCGTCCTCTCCGCCTGGGGCGTCGTCCCCGGCTCGGTGAGCGCCCGCCACCTGGGAGGCGCCCTCTACGAGTACGCGGCCGAGTACGAGGTGGCGCACGCCCACCCGGGCGAGGCGCCCCTGCTCACCGAGCGGCTCTCCGTGGCGGCGCTCATCGACGCCTCCTCGTGCGCGGCGGAGGTCACCCTCCCCCGCCCCTGAGCGCGCAGGAGGGGCGCGGCCCGGGCCGCGGCGTAGGATCGACCCATGGACGCCCCGCTCCGGATCGTCTTCTTCGGCTCCCCCTCCTTCGCCCTGCCGGCGCTCGAGGCGCTCCTTCAGGCGCCGTGGGCCGACGTCGTGCTCGCGGTGACGCAGCCGCCGCGACCGCGCGGGCGCAGCGGGCGGGCGGAGCCCACGGAGGTGGGGGCGGCGGCGACCGCCGCCGGGATCCCCGTGCTCGCGCCGGAGCGGCTCCGGCGCGAGACGACCGAGCGGGTCGCGGCGTGCTCCCCCGACGTCGGGGTGCTCGCCGCCTCCGGCCACCTCCTCCCCGGACACCTGCTGGAGGCCTTCCCGCACGGCGTCGTCAACGTGCACGCATCGCTGCTCCCGCGGCACCGCGGCGCATCGCCCGTCGCGGCGGCGATCCTCGCCGGAGACGACGAAAGCGGCGCCTCGCTGATGCTCGTCGAGCGCAGGCTCGACGCCGGGCCGCTCATCGCCTCGGCGGCGACGCCCGTCGGCCCACTCGACACGACCGCGACGCTCACCCCGCGGATCGCCTCCCTCGGCGCCGAGCTCCTGCTCGCGAGCCTCCCGGCCTGGGTCGACGGCGCTCTCACGGCGGCTCCGCAGGAGGAGTCGCGCGCGAGCTACGCCCCGCGCCTTGAGCGCTCCGACGGGGCCGTCGACTGGTCGCTCCCTGCGGTCGAGATCTGGCGGCGGGTGCGCGCCTACCAGCCCTGGCCGCAGGCGACCGCGAGCTACCCCGCGCCGGGGCGCGGCCCCGAGCCGCTCCTCATCCAGGAGGCGTGGCCGGCGCCGCTCCCGGAGGCGGCGGGCGACGCTCCCCCCGGGACGGTCGTGGCCGGCTCCGGCGAGCCGCTCTCCCCCCTCCTCCCCGGGCGCCGCGCCCTCGCCGTCGTGGCGACCGGCGAGGGCGGCCTCGCGCTGCTCCGGCTGCAGCGGCCGGGCCGGCGCTCCATGGCCGTCGAGGAGTACCTGCGCGGCGACCGCCGCCTCACGAGGATGCGCCTCGGCGACGGCGCGGCGGCGAGCGGATAGGCTGGCCCGGGTGACGACCCCCTCCGCCGCCGCCGGCCCCTCGCCCGCCCCGCCGCCCCCCGGCGGCGGCGAGCAGGCGGCGCTGCTCGATCTCTCCGCGGAGGAGCTCACCGATCTCTTCCGGGAGTGGGGCGAGCCGGGCTACCGCGCGCAGCAGGTGGCGCGCTGGGCGCTCCGGGGCGGCGCCACCGGCTTCTCGGGGATGACCGATCTCCCGCGGCCGCTGCGCGCCCGCCTCGCCGGCCGCTTCACGCTCGCCCCGCCCGACGTCGTCGCCGAGACGGAGGCCGACGGCGGGGAGACGGCGAAGCTCCTCTTCTCGCTCGCAGGCGGCGGGATGGTGGAGGCCGTGCGGATGGCCTACGACCCCGAGGCCGGGGGAGGCGCCGGCTCCGGCCGCAC
>DAOULG010000016.1:0-8066 GCA_034420495.1 Dehalococcoidia bacterium | reverse complement strand
CCGCGCCCGCCGCGCCGCCCGCGCCGCCTGCGCCGCCGTTCGCCCCCGTCGGCCGTGGCTGCGTCGCCCGCGCCGTCCCCCCGCTCCGGGGGATCCGCGTCGCGGGGGGCGTCGGCCGGCCCGGAGGCGGTCGCGTCGCCCCGCGGCTCCCCCGGGCGCCGCCGGGAGGTGCGTGCCGGCCGTGCACCCTCGTGTGAGCGGCCCGAACCCCGGCCCCGCCCCGACCGGCGGCCGGAGGAGGTCTCCGCCTGGCCGCGATCTCCGGGAGCGGTCCGGTCGGCCGGCGATCGATCGAGCGGGGCGGCCTCGACCGGCGTCAGCCGGGCGAGCAGCGCGTCCTTGAGCGCCTCGTCGCGGCTCTTGAGGGGCGCCTCGACCTCCTCCTCCAGATCGACAGGCCGGACGGCGGTTCCGTACTGCGCGCGCAGCTCGTCGGCGGGGATGTCGATGACCTGCCCGCTCTCCATGCGCAGGCGGACCAGCTGCGTCAGTGCGTTCACCGAGGTCACGCGCGCGTTCCCGACCGGGGTGCTCACCCGCTTCCCGACCCGGGGCAGGTCGCCCCGCAGCTCGCGGTAGGCCTCGACCTCGTAGGAGAGGCAGCAGAGCAGCCGCCCGCAGACCCCGGAGATCTTCGAGGGGTTGGGCGGGAGGTCCTGCTCCTTCGCCATCTTGATCGAGATCGACGGGAACTCCGTCTGCCAGGTGGCGCAGCAGAGCGCGAGCCCGCAGACGCCGAGCCCCCCCATCGCCTTCGCGCGGTCGCGGTCGCCGACCTGCTCCACCTGGACGTCGCAGCCCAGCAGCTCCCGGGTCTGGCGCGCGAACCAGGAGTGCTCGATGCGCTCCTTGGCGGCGAAGGTGATCTCGCAGAAGTCTCCCGCCAGGTCGTAGTCGACGCTCGCGACGCGCACGCGGGAGTCGGAGCGCGCCGCGAGTGCCTGCGCGCGGCGGTGATCCTCCTCCGCGCGCCTGCGCCCCTCGCGCCACGAGGAGACGTCCTCCTCGGTGGCGAGCCGCTCGATCACCCTGAGCGGGCCCTTGGGGCTCCCGGAGAGCACCTGGTCGGGGGCGATCACGACCCACCCGAGCCGCTCGCCGCGGTCGGTCGAGACGACGACGTAGTCGCCGATCCCGAGCGCGAGCTCGCCCGGGCTGCAGTAGGAGACGGGACCGGCCTCCGTGAAGCGGATCCCCGCGATGTCGCTCATGTCGTACCCGGCGCCCCGGCCCGTCTACGCGAGAACGGGCTCGGCGTCGGCCTCCTCTCCGCTGGGCGTGCTCCGCTCCGGGAGATCGAGCATCAGGATCTCCAGGGCGAACTGCGCGACGACGTTTCCGAGCAGGTGTGAGCGCGCGCGCTGGAGCGCCGAGAGCGCCGCGGCCGCCTCCCGCGCCGCTTCCGCGTCGCGGGCGTGCTCCGCTCCGAGGCCGGAGGCCTGACGCAGCCGCTCGCGCCACCAGTCGCGCCAGTGATCCAGCAGCTCGAGCACGCTCGCGCGCTCGCGGCCCCATCGCCGCGCGAGGGTGTCGGCGTAGTCGAGTCGCTCGGTACGCCCCGCCTGCGTGAGGCGCTCGAGATCGGTCACGGCGCTCTCGCGCAGCACGGCGTGGGAGGGGTCGGCGTGGAGCCGGAGCGCCGACCCGTAGCGCCCGCCCGCGTCGCGCGCGATGCGCGCGGCATCATCCGGGGCGAGCGAGGCGTGCTCCTCCAGCGCGTGCCGGAGCGCCGCGGGGGCGAGCGGCGCGAGCCGGATCAGCTGGCAGCGCGAGCGCACCGTGGCGGGAAGCGCCTCCGGGTCGCTCGCGAGCAGCACCAGCAGCGTCCCCCCGGGGGGCTCCTCGAGCGTCTTGAGCAGCGCCTGCGCCGCCTCGTGCTGGAGCTCATCGGCGCTGTCCACGACGAAGATGCGGCGCGGGGAGGAGAACGGCGCGAGCGCCGCCAGGCGCTCCAGCCGGCGCACCTGGCAGACGCGGATGCGCGTCGAGCCGTCCTGCGCGTGGTCGCGGTGGTTCGCGCCGGACTCGTCGCACAGCCCGCCCGTCGAGATCGTCTCGACGTCGGGTGCCGAGCCGCCCTCGATCAGGCGGCAGTTCTGGCACTCGCGGCAGGGCATCTCCCGCGGCTCCTCCGCGCCGCCCGACTCGCAGCAGAGCGCCTGCGCGAGCCGTCGCGCGAGCGTGGCGCGTCCCACTCCCGCGGGCCCCGCGAAGAGGTAGGCGTGCGCGAGGCGCCCCGAGCGCAGCGCCCGGCGGAGCCAGGAGACGGCCTGCTCCTGTCCGTAGACGCCCCACCCTCCCCCGTCCGGCGCGGCCGGGGCGGGGGCGCTCGCCGCGCCCTCGAGGCGGGGCGCATCACCCACCGCGGGCGCTCCCCTCCTCGGATCCGCCCTCCGGCCCGCCCTCATCGACGTCGAGCGCCATCAGGTCGGAGGCGCTCTCGCGGCGCCGGATGAGCCGGGCCGCGCCCTCCTCGACCAGCACGACGGCGGGGCGGTAGGAGAGGTTGTAGTTGGAGGACATGGAGAGCTGGTAGGCGCCCGATGCCGGCATCGCCAGCAGCTCGCCGCGCCGGAGCCGCGGCAGCCGGGCGTCGCGCAGCAGCACGTCTCCCGACTCGCAGTACTTGCCCGCGATCGTGACCGTCTCCTCGGGTTCGGCGGCCGGCCGCTCGGCCGAGAGCGCCTCGTAGCGCGATCCGTACATCGCCGGGCGGACGTTGTCGGCCATGCCGCCGTTCACGGAGACGTAGGTGCGCACGCCCGGCACCTCCTTGCGGGCTCCCACCCGGTAGAGGGCGACGCCCGCGCGGGCGACGATGGAGCGCCCGGGCTCGACCGACATGCGGGGGAGGGGGAGGCCCCGCTCCCCCCACTCGCGGCGCACCGCCGCCACGATGGCGCGCGCGTAGGCGGCGGGCTCGGGGACGGGATCGCCGTCCCGGTAGCCGACCGCGAAGCCCCCTCCCGGCGAGAACTCGCGCACCTCGACGCCGTAGCGATCCCGGCAGACCCCCGCGGCGAAGTCGGCCACCACGCCGATCCCGAGCTCGAAGGGGGCGAGCTCGACGATGGGGCTGCCCAGGTGCATGTGGAGCCCGCAGAGCTCGAGCGAGGGCTGCTCCAGGGTGGCGGCGAGGGCGCGCTCCGCGGCGCCGGTCTCGACCGGCACGCCGAACTTGGAGTCGAGTATCCCCGTCGTCGTCTTCTCGTGCGTGTGCGCGTCGACGCCGGGGGAGAGACGCAGCAGCACCTCCTGCCTCACGCCCGCCGCCGCGGCGATCTCGCCCAGCAGGGGGATCTCGTCCTCGTTGTCGATCACGACGCGCCCGACGCCCGAGCGAACGGCGAGCTCGAGCTCCCAGCTCTCCTTGCTGTTGCCGTGCAGGTAGACGCGCGCCATCGGGACACCCGCCGCGCGCAGCACCTCGAGCTCGCCGCCCGAGACGGCGTCGAAGCCGAGCCCCTCCGAGGCGATGAGCCGGGCGAGGGGGCGGTTCAGGTAGGCCTTGCTCGCATAGAGCACGGTGCTCTCCGCGTGCTGGTCCCGGAAAGCCTCCACGTAGCTCCGGCACTGTGCGCGCAGCGTCGCGGCGTCGTAGACGTAGAGCGGCGTCCCGAAGCGGCTCGCGAGCTCGACGGTGTCGACGCCTCCGAGCGCGAGGTGGCCGTCCGGGGTGGTGCCGGCGGTGATCGGAAGCAGATCGGCGAGCGGCAGCGGTGCCGCCGCGTGAGTCCTCACAGGTGTACCCCGCGTCATGCGGTGGATGCTGTCTCCCGGTCCCGCGATGCGCCGCCGCCGCGCGGCCCCGCGCGGCGGCGCGCCTGCCGGACCTGCAGTGATTATGGACCGTCCGGGGAGTTCCCGCACGCGCCGCCGGGGAGACCCTACGCCTTCGGGCGCCGGACCTCCCACCCGCGCTGCCCGGCCTCGACCTCGAGCGTCCCCACATCGTGGAGCCTCGCCAGGTGCGCGCGCACCTGGTTGCGCGCCGCGCGCCGGAGCCCCTTCTGGATCTCGGGATAGAGAGCCCGGCGGATCTGCCGGTCGCTCTGGTAGCCGCGGTCGACGAGGTCGAGGATCTGCCGGTCGCGCCGGTGGCGGTGGTCGATGAGCTCGCGCACCTTCGCCGCCGCGTCGCGTATCGGCGGGCCGTGGCCGGGGGCCAGCAGCGAGGCGCCGAGCGAGCCGATGCGCTCGAGGCTCTCCAGGTACTGGCCCATGTCGCCCGCCGGCGGCGGGGAGATGGCGCTCGTCCCCACGCCGAGGATCGTGTCGCCGGTGAAGAGCACGCCGGTCTCCTCGACCAGGTAGCAGTTGTGCCCGGCGGTGTGGCCGGGGGTGTGCACGGCGCGCACCGTGAGGCCGCCGACCCGGAAGCTCTCCCCGTCGGAGAGCGGGCGGTGCACCTCGGTCGCGAGCGCCTCCGCCCGCCAGAGCGCCGCGCGCTCGTCCAGCTCCCGGTCGTCGGGGAGATCCTCGTTCGACTCGTGGGGCGTATGGAGCAGGACCTCGTCGAGCGGGTTCATCGCGATCTCGGCTGAGAGCCCCCCGGCGAGCCGGCGGCCGCCCGAGGAATGGTCGGTGTGGTGGTGCGTGATGGCGATGGTGCGGACGCTGAGGCCGCCCATCTCGCGCTCCAGGTAGCGGAGGCGCTCGACGACGGAGGCATCGTCCCCGAAGCCGGCGTCGATGAGCGCCGCCTCGTCCCCGTCGTGGAGCACCCAGACGTTCGAGGTCGGGCAGGTGCGGGTGAAGAGGCGGACGCGCACCACGTGCTGCACCAGATGCGCGTCGATGCGCGTCGCCACCGACTCGACGCGCTCCTCCCGCGGGCGGTCCTCCTCGCCCGCGCCGGTGCGCCGCCTGACCCCGGGGAGCCCGCGGACCACGGGGACGCGCCGGAGCGCGCGCCGCGAGCGCCGGGCCGGGGCGCTCCGCCAGAGCGGGCGCGCACGGCGCTCGACGGCCTCCCTGAGGAGCGTCGCCCGCTGTCCCATCGAGGCTCTCCGCTCGTTGCCGGCGCGCCCTCGCGCCGCCCGGGAGCGCACGATACCCTCGCTCCCGTGCCCGCGTCACCGCCTCCCGCAGCGCCCGAGGGCCCGGCTCGCTCCCGCGCGCGGGGCGAGCGCCCGCTGCCGGGCGCCGCCCGGATCGGCCGCATACGCGATGCCGTGCTCGCCTGGTACGAGGAGCACGGTGCCGAGGTCCCGTGGCGGCCCCGGCCCGGGCGCCCCGGCGACCCCTACGCGGCGCTCGTCGCGGCCGTCTGCGCGCAGCAGACGCCGATGTCGCGGGTGCTCCCTCTCTACCGCCGCTGGATGGAGGCGCTCCCGACGCTCGCCGCCGCCGCCGCGGCCTCCCGCGGCGAGGTGCTCGCGCTCTGGGGCGACGCCGGCTATCCGCGCCGCGCCGTGGCGCTGCGCGAGGCGGCCCGGGCCGCCCTCGCGGGGGGCGGCGAGCTCCCGCGCGAGGAGCGGCGGCTCCTCGCGCTGCCGGGCGTCGGGCCCTTCACGGCGGCGATCGTGCGCTGCTTCGGGTACGGCGAGCAGGTCGCCGCCGTCGACGTGAACGTGACCCGCGTGCTCGGGCGCGCCGTGTGGGGCGAGCTCGAGCCGGTCCGCTCGGCGCCGCGCGCCGAGGTGGAGAGGCTGGCCGCCGCCCTCCTGCCCGCCGGCGACGCCGCGCGGTGGAACCCCGCGCTGATGGATCTCGGGGCGGCCGCGTGCCGCGCGCGGCCGCGCTGCGGGAGCTGTCCCCTGGCGGGCCTCTGCCGGGCGCGGCCCCGCTTCGCGCGCGGCGAGCGGGCGCCGCCGCCCCGGCGCCAGCCGCGCTATGCGGGCTCGGATCGCCAGTGGCGCGGGCGCATCCTGCGCCTGCTCCGGGGCGCGGCGGGCCCGGGCGGAGCGGGGTCGGTCGACGTGGACTCGCTCCTCGACGACCTCGCCGCAGCTCCCGGCGAGCGTCTCCGCGCCGGGCGACTGCTCGACGCACTCGTCGGGGAGGGGCTCGTGTGGCGCTCGGGCGGGCGCTGCGGGCTGGGCGACGCGCCGGTCGCGCCCGAGGGGGAGCGGCGCGGCTGAGCGCGAGGCGCCGGGCGTGCTACCCTCGGTCGCCGCACGGAGCACCGAGGAGAGATCCATGCCCGAGGTCTACTCAGACGACCGCTTCACGGTGGAGGCCCTGCCCGATCTGGGGAGCTTCGGGAACGTCTCCTACATCATCCGCCCGGCGGACGGCGGGCCCGCCACTGTCATCGACGTGCCCGATGGCTTCGACGAGGTGCTGGCGGCGCTCGGGGCACGCGCGCTCGGCGCCCTGATCGTGACGCACTACCACCGCGACCACTGGGACGGCTTCGACCTGTTCCGCGGCGCCAGCTCGGCTCCGGTCTACGCGGGCGCGGAGGAGATCGAGATCGACGAGTCCCGCGGCGTCCGCCGCCTCGCCGACGGGACCGTGCTCGATGTGGGGGGCATCCGCATCGAGGTGATCCACACGCCGGGACACACGCCCGGGTCCATCTCCCTGCACGCCGGCGGCGTCGTCTTCACCGGCGACACGCTCTTCCCCGGCGGGCCCGGGGCGTCGCGCTCCAACGAGGCCCTCCAGCAGGAAATCCGCTCGATCACCGAGCGCCTCTACACGCTCCCCGGCGAGACGCTCGTCCTTCCCGGCCACGGCGGCGGCACGACGATCGCCGCATCGCGCGAGGAGTACGCCGGATTCGCCTCCCGCGAGCACGCGGCCGACCTCCGCGGCGACGTGCTGTGGGCCAGCTCGTGAGCGCCTCCTCCCGGTCCGCGCGGTGACGGCCGTCGCGGACGCCCACGCCCCCACCCTCACGACGCTCGAGAACGGCCTCACGCTCGTCGTGACGCCGCTCCCCTTCGCGCGCTCGGTCTCGGTGACCTTCTTCCTGCGGGCGGGATCGCGCTACGAGGAGGGGGCGAGCGCGGGGCTCTCGCACTTCTGCGAGCATCTCTGCTTCAAGGGGACCGAGCGCCGGCCGCGGCCCGCCGACCTCTCCTCCGAGATCGACGCGGTCGGCGGGTCGATCAACGCGGCCACTGATCGCGAGCTCACGAGCTACTACGCCAAGGTGACGCCCGACTACCTGGAGCGGGCGCTCGACGTGCTCTCCGACATGCTGCGCTGCTCGCTCTACCGGGACGCCGAGATCGAGCGCGAGCGCGACGTGATCCTGGAGGAGCTCGCCGCGGTCCAGGACGCCCCCGACGAGCTCGCCGGCGTGCTCCTGGACGGCCTGCTCTGGCCGGGACAGCCGCTGGGGCGCGACATCGCGGGGACGCCCGAGTCGGTTCGCTCGGTGGCGGCCGGGCGGCTGCGCGCCTACTACCGCACGCAGTACGTCGCGAACGCGGCGGTGCTCTCCATCGCCGGCGCGGTGGATGCGGGCCGCGCGCGCGAGCTCGCCGAGCGCTTCGTCGGCGACTGGGAGCCGGGGGTTCCCGCCGACTGGATCCGCGCGGACGCCGCGCCGGTCGAGGGAGCGCGCCTCAGGCTCCGCACGAAGGCGACGGAGCAGGCGCACATCGCTCTCGGGATGCCCGGCCTCTCCCTCGCCGATCCCGACCGCTACGCGCTCGGCCTGCTCTCGGCGGTGCTGGGGGAGGGGATGTCGTCGCGCCTCTTCGTGAGGCTGCGCGAGGAGCTCGCGCTCTGCTACGACGTGCACAGCTCGGTGGCGTTCCTCATGGACACCGGGAGCCTCGGCGTCTACGCGGGCGTCGACCGCGCCCGAACGGGCGAGGCGCTCTCCGCGATCGTGCGCGAGCTTCAGCGCGTACGCGAACCGGTCGACGGGGAGGAACTG
Source organism: Dehalococcoidia bacterium (assembly GCA_034420495.1). Classification (GTDB taxonomy): domain Bacteria; phylum Chloroflexota; class Dehalococcoidia; order UBA2979; family UBA2979; genus VYDC01. The sequence goes on along the minus strand of DAOULG010000016.1, from coordinate 229 downwards.
GCGCGCGCGAAGACGCTCGTCCGCTCGCGGATACAGCTCCGGCTCGAGGACACGCGCGCCGTCTCGGCCCGCTATGGAGCGCTGGCGGCGCTGGGGCTGGGGCTGCTCACGCCCGAGGAGACGATCGCCCGCTACGAGGCCGTCACCGCCGCCGACCTGCAGCGGGTGGCGGAGCGCGTCGTGCGCGACTCGGCGCTCAGGCTCGCGGTGGTCGCCCCCTCCAGCGATG
>DAOULG010000015.1:0-9212 GCA_034420495.1 Dehalococcoidia bacterium | reverse complement strand
TCGTAGTCGCGCGAGACGACGGCCTCGAAGGTGAAGCGGCCGATGCCGGGGATGCCGAGCAGCACCTCCACGAAGAAGGCCCCCTCGATGATGCTGGTGAGCGCGAAGCCGATCACGGTGACGAGCGGCAGCAGCGAGTTCGGGAGGACGTGCCGCCCGGAGATCGCCGACTCGGGGAGCCCCTTCGCGCGCGCGGTGCGGATGTAGTCCTCCCCCTGCACCTCCAGCGCCGTGATGCGGACGAGCCGCGCGACCCCCCCGAAGCCCCCTATCGACATCGCCATGATCGGGAGGTAGAGGTGCGGATCGGGGATCGGGATCGCGACGACGCCCCCCACCCACCAGATGTCGAAGAGGCCGCCCCAGCCCCCGACGGGGAGCAGGTTCAGCTTGAGCGCGAAGAGCCAGAGCAGGGGCGGGATCAGGACGATCACCGGGATCGCCCGCAGGAAGAGCAGCGTGGAGATGATGAAGGGATCGACCCAGGTCCCGGAGAGCCGCGATGCGAGCAGCCCGAGCGGCACCCCGAGGGCGAAGACGATGATGAGCGCTATCAGCCCGAGCTGCGCGGAGATCCACATCTTCGGGAAGATCAGCTCGGAGACCGAGAAGCCCTGCTGCAGGAACGACTCCCCGAAGTCGCCGCGCAGCGCTGCCGAGAGCCAGCGCCCGTACTGCTCGAGGATAGAGCCGTCGAGGCCGCGCTCGGCGCGCACCTGCGCCAGGATCTCCGGATCCCGGAACTGGCCGGCCGCGACGGCCGTCGGGTCCCCGGGCCCGAAGCGCGCGATCGAGAAGGTCGCGAAGGAGACGACGAGCAGGATGAAGGGGAGCCAGATCAGCCGCCGGACGATGTAGACGGCCACGGATCCTCCCCGGCGCCCGCCGCCGCTACTCCGTGACGGTGATGAAGCGCAGCCGCGGCATGATCAGCGGCGGGTCGAACCAGCCCTCCACGCGCGGTGAGACCACCACGTGCGAGAGCGGGAAGTAGAGCGGGACCCACGCCGCCTCGTCGATCAGGATCTTCTCGGCGTCCCGGTAGAACTGCAGCCTCCGCTCCGGATCCTGCTCGACGCGCGCCGCCTCGATGAGCGAGTCGACCTCGGTGTTCTCGTAGCGCACGTCGTTCAGGGGGGAGGTGGAGTGGAACTTCAGGTCGATGACGCTCTCCGGGTCCGGGTAGTCCATCGACCAGCCGTCGACGAAGAGCTGCAGCCGGCCGTCGTCGAGGTCGGCCGTGAGCGTCGCGCGATCGGTCTGGCGGACCTGCACCTCGACGCCGAGCTCCGCGCGCCACTGCTCCAGGAAGGCCTGCGTGTCGACCGAGGCCGAGGCGCCGCCCCCCATCTCGGTGAGCGTGATCGGCGGGAGCCCCTCCGCCGAGCCGTAGCTCGAGGCGGCGAGCGCGGCGCGCGCGCCCTCGGGGTCGAAACGGTAGGTCTTGTCGTCGGAGGTGAAGCCGGGGACCCGCGGCGGGATGATGCCGGTCGCCGGCAGCCACGCGTTCATGAAGACGGTCTCGGCGACCTTCTGGCGGTCGATCGCCATGGCGAAGGCGCGCCGCACGTTCACGTCGTCGAAGGGCGGCGCGTCGGTGTTGAACGCCAGGTAGGAGATCGACATCTCCACCGAGTTGGAGTAGAGCGGGCCGAGGTCGGAGCTCGGATCCTGCGCGCGCTCGAGGTCGTTGATGCCGATCCCCGCGACGTCGAGCTCGCCGTTCTCAAACCGCGTCAGCGTCGAGCCGCCGGAGAGCTCGAAGAGCACCTCCTTCACGCTCGGCGTGCCGCCGTAGTAGCGATCGCTCGCCTCGAGCACGATGCGCTCGCCGAGGCGCCACTCCTTCAGCTGGTAGGGGCCGGTGCCGTTCGGGTTCCGGGTCCAGTTCCTGGGGTTCGCCTCCACCTGCTGGGGGTCGACGACCCACGCCGTCGGGTAGGTGAGCTTCCAGAGGAAGAACGGCTTCGGCGCGTCGAGCGTGAACTCGACGGTGCGCTCGTCGACGACGCGCACCCCCTCGAGCGTCTCCGACCTCCCGAGCCGGCGCTCGCGCGCGCCCACGATGTCCCCGAGGTAGGAGAGCGCCACCAGCGAGGAGGTCTCGGGCGAGAGGGCGCGGTCGATGGACCAGGCGACGTCGTCCGCGGTGACGCGGCGCCCGTTGTGGAAGAGCGCGTCGGGGCGCAGCGTGAAGGTGTAGACGCGCCCGTCCTCGGAGACCTCGAACGACTCGGCGAGGTCGAGCTCCAGCTCGAGATCGGGCGCGATCGTCGTGAGGCCGCTGAAGATCTCGGCGACGTACTGCGCGGAGCCGGTGTCGGTGACGAGCGCCGGGTCGAGCGTGATCGGGTCGATCCCGGGGAGCCGGAGACGACCGGAGGCGGCCTCGCCCCCGTCGGCGCCCCCGTCCCGGGGCGCCGCGCCGTCGCCGGCGGGCGAGGTCGTCGTCCCCCCGCCCCCCGCCTCCTCGCCCCCGCCGCCTCCGATGAGGAGCGCCGCGGAGAGGCCCCCCACGACGAGCACGAGCACGGCGAGGACGGCGAGCAGGATGCCGAGGAGCCGGTTCTGTCCGCCCATCAGACCCCCCGCCACCCGTCCCGGGCGCCGCGCGCGGCCGGCGCGGCGGCCCTCGCCCCCCGATTATAGCGGCGCGACCCCCGTCCCCGGTCGGCCGGCGGCGCCCTCACGGGCGGAGATCGATGTGCACCTCCGCCAGCTGCTCCGGGTCGACGGCGGAGGGGGCGCCGGTCAGGGGATCCGAGGCCGTCTTCGTCTTCGGGAAGGCGATCACCTCGCGGATGTCGCGCTCGCGCGCGAAGAGCGCCACGGTGCGGTCCAGGCCCGGCGCGATGCCGCCGTGCGGCGGGGCGCCGTAGCCGAAGGCGTCGAGCATGTGCCCGAAGCGCTCGCGCGCCTGCTGCTCGTCGATGCCGAGCACCCCCATCACGGCGAGCAGCACCTCGGGGCGGTGCGCCCGTATCGAGCCCGAGGCGAGCTCCTGGCCGTTGCAGACCAGGTCGTAGGCGAGCGAGCGCACCGCGCCCGGGTCGCCCTCAAGGAGCGCCACGTCCTCCTCCGCCGGTGCGGTGAAGAGGTGGTGGCTCGCCTGCCACCGCTGCTCCCGGGCATCCCACTCGAAGAGCGGGAAGTCGGTCACGAAGCAGAAGGCGAGCGCATCCTCGTCGCCGAGGGCGCGCGTCGACGCCACCTCGCGGCGCAGCGCGTCGAGGGCCCGCGAGCTGACCTCGTCGGGAGCGGCGACGGCGAGCAGCAGGTCGCCGCGCCGCGCCCCCGAGAGCCGGCCCATCTCGGCGAGCGTCGCGGCGTCGAAGAAGCGCGCCACCGGCGAGCGCACCTCCTCGTGGGCGATCCCCTCCAGGGGGCCGCTCCCCGCGTAGGCGACCGGGACCAGGCCCCCGGCCCCCGACTCGCGCGCGAGCCCCGTCAGCCGGTCGATCTCGCGCCGGGGGGTGTCGGCGCCGCCGGGGACGGCGAAGCCGCGCACCCGGCCCCCGTCGGCGACGGCCTGCCGGAAGATCCCGAGCTCGCCGGAGACCGCCGGGCGGCTCAGGTCGGCGATCTCCATCCCGCAGCGCAGGTCGGGCTTGTCGGAGCCGAAGCGCTCCATCGCCTCGGCGTAGGGGATGCGCGGGAAGGGCGCCTCGATCCGCCGCTCGGGGGCGAGCTCCGCGGAGAGCTCGGCGTAGAGGCCCTCCACGAGCCGGAGCACGTCGTCCTGCTCGACGAAGGCCATCTCGACGTCGAGCTGGGTGAACTCGGGCTGGCGGTCGGCGCGGAGATCCTCGTCCCGGAAGCAGCGGGCGATCTGGTAGTAGCGCTCGAAGCCGGCGACGACGAGCAGCTGCTTCCACTGCTGCGGCGACTGCGGGAGGGCGTAGAAGCGGCCCGGGTGGACGCGGCTCGGCACCAGGTAGTCGCGCGCCCCCTCCGGCGTCGCCGCCGAGAGCATCGGCGTCTCGACCTCCACGAAGCCGCGCTCATCCAGGTAGCGGCGGATCCCCCGCACCACGCGGTGGCGCATCCGGAGATTCGCCGCCATCCGCTCGCGGCGCAGGTCGAGGTAGCGGTAGCGCAGCCGCGTCGCCTCCTCGGCCGCCGCCTCCTGGTTCACCGCGATCGGGGGCGTGGCCGCCTCCGCGAGCACGCGCACCTCCGCGGCGGCGACCTCGACCGCGCCGGTGGGGAGCGCCTCGTTGACCGTCCCCTCGCGGCGCGCTGAGACCTCGCCCTCGACGGCGATCACCCACTCGGCCCTGACCGTCGAGGCGGCGGCGTGCGCCTCCGGCGCGCTCCCGGGGTGGCAGACCACCTGGACGAGCCCGCTCTCGTCGCGCAGGTCCAGGAAGACCAGCCCCCCGTGGTCGCGCCGCCGGTGGACCCAGCCGGCGAGCCGCACGCGCGCGCCGGCGTCGCCGGCCCGGAGCTCCCCGCAGCGATGGCTCTTCAGCACGTCGGCCCCCCCGGCGCCAAGCGGTGGCGCCGAGTGTCGCACGAGCCCCCGGCTCGGGCGAGGATGCGGCTGGTACGCTGTCGTCATGAGCACCCGGATCGAGGTCGCGACCCCCGGGCCGTCCCCCGCCGCCGATCCCGCCGCGCTGGGGCTCTACGTGCACATCCCGTTCTGCACCAGCCGCTGCGGCTACTGCGACTTCAACGCCTACTCCGGCGTCGACCATCTCGTCCCGGAGTACGTCGAGGCGCTGGTCTCCGAGCTCGGGCTCTGGTCGGCCGCCGCCCGGGGCCAGCGCGTCGGAAGCGTCTTCTTCGGCGGCGGGACGCCGAGCCTGCTCCCGCTCGCCGAGATGGGGCGCATCGTCGACGCGATCCGCTCCGGCTACGAGGTGGCGCCCGACGCCGAGTGGACGCTCGAGGCGAACCCGACCGAGCTCGTGCGCGATCACCTGGAGGGGCTGGCCGCCCTCGGCATCGACCGGCTCTCGATGGGGGTGCAGTCGATGCACGCCGACGAGCTCGCCCTGCTCGACCGCCAGCACACCCCGGAGCGGGTCGAGGAGGCGGTGGGCGACGCGCGCGCGGCCGGCTTCTCAAGCCTCAACCTCGATCTCATCTTCGGGCTCCCCGGGCAGGGGCTCGGGCGCTGGCAGGAGAGCGTCGAGCGCGTGCTCGCCCTCGGGCCCGAGCACCTCTCCTGCTACGCCCTCTCCGTCGAGCCGGGGACGCCGCTCCACTACCGCGTGGCGAAGGGCGAGGTGTCCGAGCCGGATCCCGACCGGGCCGCCGAGCAGTACGAGTGGACGCGCCGCCGCCTCGCCGCGGCGGGCTACGCCCACTACGAGATCTCCAACTGGGCCAGGCCGGGGCACGAGTGCCGCCACAACCTCGTCTACTGGCGCGCCGAGCCCTACCTCGGGGTCGGCGCCGGGGCGCACTCCTACTTCCGCGGGCGCCGCTTCGCCGACGTCGACGCGCCGAACCGCTACGTGGAGAGCGTGCGCCAGACCCTCGCCGAGCGCCGGGAGCGCGGCCGCGCGCAGATGCTCCAGGTCGCCCACGGCGAGACGCCCGGACCCGAGCAGGAGCGCGCCGACGCGCTGATCCTCGGGTTGCGCCTCCGGGAGGGCGTCTCCGACAGCCGCTTCCGCCGGCGCTTCGGGGTGACGCCGGAGGAGTCCTCGGGCGAGGCGATCCGGCGCCACCTCGCGACCGGCCTGCTCGAGCGGGAGGGCGAGGTGACCCGGCTCTCGAGTCGCGGCCTGCTGCTCGCCAACGAGGTCTTCGTCGACCTCCTCCCGGAGGCCGGGGAGGATCCGGACCCCCCGGAGGCGGGCGGCCGGGGGGCGCGGGGGTAGCGGTGGCGGTCGAGGTCTACCGCTGCGGGCGCTGCGGGCGCGAGGTGCTGGTCCGGCGCATCCCCGCGCCGGGGGAGCCGCCGCTCTCCGAGCGGGAGATCCTGAGCCGCCTCGAGGAGGAGTTCCGGCCGCGGGCGCGCGGCCGCTCCGGCCGCACCGACCCGGCGAGCAGGCTGCGCGACGACATCTGGGTCGCGATCTCCGACGGGCGCGCGACCGAGATCCCGCGCGACGAGATCCCCACCGACTGCCCGGCCTGCAGCGCCCGGAACGCCTTCGCCGTCTCGCGCGTCATCGACGGCTGACCGCCCGCCGTGTTCGTCGTCGGGACCGCCGGCCACGTCGATCACGGGAAGTCGGCCCTGGTCGAGGCGCTCACCGGGATCCACCCCGACCGGCTGCGCGAGGAGCGCGAGCGCGGCCTGACCATCGAGCTCGGTTTCGCCTGGCTCCCGCTCCCCTCCGGCCGCGAGGTCTCGGTGGTCGACGTGCCGGGGCACGTGCGCTTCATCCGCCACATGCTCGCCGGCGTCGGCGCCGTCGACCTGGCGCTGCTCGTGATCGCCGCCGACGAGGGGATCATGCCGCAGACCCGGGAGCACCTGGAGATCCTCGACCTGCTGGAGGTCCCCCGCGGCGTCGTCGCGATCACCAAGTGCGATCTCGCCCCCGAGGAGGAGTGGCTCTCCCTCGTGGAGGAGGAGGTGCGCGAGCTGCTCGCCCCGACCCGGCTCGCCGGCGCGCCCCTGCTCCGCGTCTCCGCGACCGCGCCCTCCGGCCTCGCGGAGCTCGTGGCGGCGATCGACGGGGAGCTGCTCCGCGCCGAGCCGCCGCGGGACATCGGCCGGCCCCGCCTCGCCGTGGACCGCGTCTTCACGATGGCGGGCTTCGGGACGGTCGTGACGGGGACGCTGCTCGACGGCCGCCTCTCGGTCGGCGACGCGGTGACGGCGCACCCCGGGGGGCCGCAGGCGCGCATCCGCGGGCTGCAGACGCACCGGCGCCAGATCCCGTCGGCGGAGCCCGGGAGCCGCGTCGCCGTCAACCTCGCCGGCGTGCCGACCGAGCGGCTCCGTCGCGGGCAGGTGCTCGCGCCGCCCGGCCGGCTCGGGGTGTCGCGCGCCCTCGACGCGCGCGTGCGCTCCCTCGACGGGCGCCCCCTGCGCCACAACCGCCGCGTCACCGTCCACATCGGCACCGACGAGGTCCAGGGCCGCGTGCGCGTGCTGGGCGCGGAGGAGGTGCCGGGAGGGGGCGAGGGGTGGTGCCAGCTCCTGCTCGCGGAGCCGGTCGCCGCCGACGCGGGCGATCTCTTCGTGCTGCGCATCTCCGACGTCACCGTCGCCGGAGGCCGCGTCGTCGAGCTCGGGGCGCCCCGCCACCGCCGCGGCGACGCGCGCGTCCTCGAGCGGCTCGCGGAGCGGGCGCGGGACCGCCCGGCGGGGCGGATCCTGGCGGCGCTGGAGCGCATCGAGCCGGCGACCCGGAGCCGGCTGCGGCAGGCGCTGGAGCCGGCCCCGGAGGGGCACGAGCAGACGCTCGGCGAGCTGCTGGACCGCGGCGCCGTCCAGGAGCTCCCCCTCCCCGGGCAGGAGCCGCTCCTGATCTCGCAGGCGGGGGCCTCACGCCTGCTGGAGCGTGCCTCGCGGGCGCTCGAGGCCTACCACGCCGAGCACCCGCTGCGCTTCGCGATGCCGCGCGAGGAGCTCCGCGGGCGCCTCGATCTCGGGAACCGGGAGTTCCAGGCCGTGCTCCCGGCGCTCGTCCCGCCGCTCGCCGAGCGGGCGGGCGGCGTCGCATCCGCCGGGTGGTCGCCGCGGCCGACCGCGGCGCAGCGGCGGCGGCTCGACGGCGCGCGGAGCGCGCTCGAGGAGGCCGGCCTCCAGGCGCCCCGCCTCGACCTCGACCCCGAGGAGGTGGCCTACCTCCAGGGGGCCGGCGCGGCCGTCGACTGCGGCGGCGGCGTGCTGCTCGCGCGCGGCGCCTTCGAGGAGGGGCGCTCCGCCGTGGTCTCGCTGATCCGCAGCCGGGGCCGGGTCACGCTCGCCGAGGCGCGCGACCGCCTCGGCACCGGGCGGCGCGTCGCGCAGGCCCTGCTCGAGACGCTCGATCGCCACCGCGTCACGCGCCGCGAGGGCGAGGGGCGCGTGCTGGTCGACTGAGGGGTCCCGCGGGGCCCGTGCCCGCTAGCCGGAGGCCGCGGCGCCGCTCCGGCGGAGAGAGGCGATCCGGGCGCGCAGCCGCCCGGCGTCGCCGGCCTCCCAGGCGACCAGGACCTGCGCCGCTATGGCGATGCTGGAGTAGGTGCCGGCGATCACCCCGACCAGGATCACCAGCAGGAACTCGCGGATCGTCACCCCGCCCAGGAAGAGCAGCGCGCAGACCGTGAGCAGGAGCGTGAGCGAGGTGTTGAGCGAGCGCGCCAGCGTCTCCACCAGCGCCGTGTTCACGCTCTCCCCGAAGGGGGCGTCCGGGGCGCGCTGCACGTTCTCCCGGATGCGGTCGAAGACGACGATCGAGTCGTGCACGGAGAAGCCGATCACGGTGAGGAGCCCGGTCACGAACATCAGGTTGATCTCGGTGCCGGCGAGCTTCCCCAGGAGCGAGAAGGCGCCGAGCACGATCACGACGTCGTGGGCGAGCGCGATGATGGCGGCGCCGGCGTAGCGCAGGGGGGCGGGCATCGAGGAGAAGGCGAAGGCGACGTAGCCCATGATGAAGAGCGCCGCCACCACGACCGCCACGGTCGCGTTGCGCACGGCGACCCGAGAGACGACCGCCGAGACCGTGTCGAACTCGAGCACGTCGAAGCTCCCGAAGCGCGCCTCGAGCTCGTCCTCGATGACGCCGCGCTCCCCCAGGTCGATCTCGGGCTCCTGCACGGCCGGCTTCTCGATGGCGGCGAAGCCGTGCGCATCGCTGCTGAGCACGTAGCCGAGCTCCCCCTCCGCCAGCACGCGCCAGACCAGCCCGATGCCCGGGGCGCACTCGGGGTGCTCCTCGACGACCTCGACCGGCGTCCCCGCGGGGAGCTCGGCGACCAGGCCGCCGAAGTCGCAGACGTCGCCCTGGAAGGGGCGGCGGAGGAGCACGGTGGCGCCCTCCGGGGCCCCCTCCGCGCCGAGGACGGCGCGCCCCACCGGCTCGAGCGCGGCCGGGCCCGGGAGATCCGGGGCGGCGACGGGCGGGGCCGGCGAGACGAAGGCCTCGTCGGGGACGTCGAGCTCGCGCGTGCGGACCAGGAACTCGATCCCGCCGGTCGACTGGATGCGCGCCTCGTCGTGCCCGAGCTCGGCGTAGGCCTCCCGGAGCGCCGCCTGCTCGACCGGACGGTCGAAGCGCAGGAGCGCCGTCGTCCCCGAGGTGAACTCGATGCCC
>DAOULG010000014.1:0-25685 GCA_034420495.1 Dehalococcoidia bacterium | reverse complement strand
CCGAGAACGATGCGCAGTGGGCGGGGCTCGCCCGCGCGATGGGGCACGCCGAGTGGGTCGCCGACGGCCACCCGTGGGCGACGCTCCCGGGACGGATCCGCGACCGCGAGGCCGTCGACCGCGCCGTCGCCGAGTGGACGCGGGGCGGGGAGCCGTACGAGATCGCCGACCGCGTGCAGGCCGCCGGGGCTATCGGCGCTCCCGCGAACCCGCCGGAGGGGCCGCTCTACTCCCCGCAGCTGCACGAGCGGGAGTGGTTCCAGAGCGTCGACCACCCCTACCTGCCGAACAGGCTCCTGGGCGGCTTCCTCTGGCGGCTCGCGCCCGACGGCCCGAGCTGGGACCTCCGCTGCGGGCTCCTCGGCGAGCACAACCGCGAGGTGCTGCGCGAGCTCGGCTACGAGGACGCCGAGGTCGACGCCCTCGCCGAGAGCGACGTGATCGGCGATCGCTACCCCGATCCGCCGCCCCCGGGGGGCGGTTAGCCGCTCGATCTCTCGCGTGCGGCGGCGGGATCGACCACGAACTGCATCAGCAGGACCCCGACCAGGCCCAGCGCGCCCATGACGACGAGGATCCCGTCGTAGCTCCCCGAGATGTCGTGGTAGAGCGCGAGCGCGAGCGGACCCGCTGCCCCGAAGACCAGCGAGAAGGGCATCACGACGCCGCGCACGGCGCCCAGGTGGCGGCGTCCGAAGAGCGTGGCCCAGAGCACCTCGTGCAGCGGGGCGAAGCCGGCCATGCCGATGCCGACGGTCAGGAAGCTCATCGCGACCAGCGCCGTGCTCCCCGCGCGCGCCGTCGCGACGACCGCGAGCATGCCGAGGGCGACCGCGGCGAACGCGCCGGTCGCGAGCAGGCGGACGGAGAACCGTTCGGCGGCGAGGCCCCAGAGCGGACGGGTGAGCAGTCCCGGCAGGGCCAGGAGCGAGAGCATCAGGGCTGCGGTCCCGCGCGGGAACCCGACGTCGGTGAGGAAGGGGAGACCCTGCGTCGCCAGCGAGAGCACGTTCAGGCCCACCAGGCCGAAGGCGACGACGAGGATCCAGAACGCCGAGGTCCGGATCGCCTGCGCACGGGTGAGGGAGCGCTCGAGATCGCGCCGCGCGACCATCTCCCCCTCGCGGCCCCCGGCACCCGCCCGACGCCCGTCGGGGAGGAGTCCGTGATCCTCGGGCTGCCGCCGCATCGCGAGCGCGGCCGGCAGGACGAGCACGGCCGTCGCGAGCGCGAGCACGCGCCAGCCCGCGCGCCAGCCGAACTCGTCGACGATCGGGGTCAGCACGTTCGGCACCACGACGCCCGCGAGCGAGAGTCCCATCGCCGCGATCGCGATGGCGCGTCCCCGCCTGGCCACGAACCACTTGGAGAGCGTGACGCTCACCACCAACGATCCCCCGGCCGCGATGCCCGCCGACTGCAGCAGCCCCCGCAGGAGCCACCACTGCCACAGCTCCCGGACCTCGGCGGTGAGGAGCAACGTGACGACGGTGGCGGAGGCTCCCGCGAGCACGAGCGGCCGGCCGCCGTGCCGGTCGATCAGGCCGCCCACGGCGAGGCCGGAGAAGGCCATGACGACCTGCCCCCCGATGAAGGCCGCGATGAACTCGGTGCGCGTCCACCCCAGCTCCTCCGTCATCGGCTCCAAGAAGACGCCCGGGATGTAGCCCACCAGCCCCGCGCCCATCACGAGGTTGGTGACCAGGCCGGCGGCGACGATGTACCAGCCGAAGAAGAACCGGGGCCGTGCGCCGGGCTCGCCGGGCGGTCGAGCGGGCCCTCCGCGGGTGCCCCGGCCCTGCGGCGCGGCGACGTCCGGCGACCGGCGCGCGGGCGTCAGAGCGCCTGAAAGGTGCGCCGGCCCTCGAGGCGCACGATCCGCCCGAAGCCCGGAGCGGGGAAGTGGCCGGCGATGACGAGGGGCGACTCGAACTCGAGCTGCTCCATGACGCGGCGACGGGTGCGGGCGGCCGCCCGGGAATCCTCGTCGAAACGCGGGCCCCACGCCGTCTCCTGCACCTGAGCCGGGTGGTGAGCGACGTCGCCGATGAGGACCGCGCGCTCGCCGTCGGACTCGAGCAGGACGCTCTGGTGCCCGGGCGTGTGGCCGGGGGTCGGGAGCAGACGCACCCCGGTGGCCAGCTGCTCCTCCCCGCTCGTCGTCTCGAGCATGCCCCGCTCCTGAAGGGGCTCCACCTGCTGGGCGATGTGCGGATAGCGGGAGGAGCGCTCCCGATCGCCGAAGTACTGCCAGTCACGCTCGGGGACGAGGTGGCGCGCGCGGGCGAATGAGGGCTCGCCGTCGACCACGTTCCAGCCGACGTGATCGCCGTGGAGGTGCGTGAAGAGCACGATATCGATCTCGCCCGGCTGCGCACCGGCCGCGCCGAGCTCCTCCAGCAGGCGGCCGCGCACGCCACCGAGACGCTCGTGGGGGCCGGGGCCGAGCCCCGTGTCGACGACGATCGCCGCACCGGGTGTCCTGAGCAGGAAGCCCTGCGTGTTGAAGGTGAAGTTCTCCGCCGCGCCCGCGGCAGGGTAGAGCGCGCGGTAGGGAGACCACGCCTCGACGGGAACATCGGGGAAGGTCCAGCTGAACGCGCGGCGGAGCGGCGTGTCGTAGAGCGCGACGACCTCGATGGCGCCGACTCGCACGGAACTCGGTGCCGTCACCGGCGGCTCACCATGCCCCCCAAGCCCCTCCCGCGCTCGCCATTGAAGCACAGGCGGGGGCCACGGGCGCTGGCCGCGGAGGGTCGGCGATCGTATCCCGCGGCACGGCTCATCGCTCCCGGATGCTCGCCGCGGTGAGCCACACCGACCCGGACGCGGCCAGGAGGACCGTCCCGGCGAGAGTGAGCGCGGCCGAGACGGTGGTCGCGTCGGCGACGGCGCCGAGGGTGATCGGTCCGATCCATCCCCAGCCGATGGCGAAGTGCCAGCCGCCGACCGCCCGGCCGCGCAGCGCGGCCGGCACGGCCTCCTGCAGCATGATCCACTCGAGCGTGTCGACCATCGCCGCGGCGGCGCCGATCCCGCCTGCGGCGAGCAGGGAGAGCCAGAAGAGCGTCGAGTTTCCCAGCACGAGGAGCAGCGCGCCGAACAGCGCAAAGACGCCAACCAGCATCAGGCCTCGGCGCAACCGATCCGTCGCCCCGACCAGGAAGACCATCCCCACCATCGAGCCCGCGGAGGCGCCCGCCGTGAGCACGCCGAGGCCCTCGGGACCGACCTCAAGCACGAGGTCGGCGACCGCGGGGAGGAGCCCCATGTAGGAGAAGCCGAATACCTCGACGACGATCATCATTCCGAGCAAGAGCCGGACCAGCGGCGTGGTCACGATAAGGCGCAGGCCCTCGAAGACCTCCGCCGCGAAGTGGGCGCCTCGCCTGGGCCGCACCGTCGCGCGGTGTGCGCGGGCGAAGAGGAGAGCGGCGAGCGCGAGCGGCGCGGCACCGATGAGCAGAGCGGGTGCCGGGCCGAGCCAGCCGAGGAGCACCCCGCCGCTGAGGGCGCCGGCGACGCCGATGGATCGCTGGCCCAGGGAGGTGAGGCTGATGGCGTTCCCGAGCCGCTCGCGCCCGACGATGTCGGCCTGGAGCGGCTGCAGGGCGGTGATCTGGAAGGCGTTCGTCGAGCCGGAGACCGCGGCGAGCGCGATGAGAAGCGGGACGACGGCAAGGTCGGCGGCGACGACGAGCGCCATCAGGGTCGCCGCGATCATGCGCACGAGCGCGGCCAGGGCGAGGACGCGGGCGCGCGACCACCGGTCGGAGACGGCGCCGGCGATCGGCCCGATGACCAGATTGGGCACGGTGCGCACGGCGAAGGAGAGGGCCGCGAGCAGGACCGAGCCGGTCTCGTCGAGCACGAACCACCCGACGGCGAGCCGCTCCATCGAGACGCCGAGCCCGAAGAGGACGGCGCCCAGCCAGGTCGTTCGGAATACGGGCTCCCGAAACGACGCGAAGACCCCGGGGGGGTCGCCGGGTGTGCTCGGATCGCGCCCCTCTCCGGCCACAGGCACTCCCCACGGCGCACGCCACACGCCGGAGCGCCTCCGGGGCACTCAGGCGACTCGCGTGTCGAGACGGTGATCGCGGGAGGGATCGTGGCATGCGCGCCGCGGGAGTGCACACGGCGTGCGGCACCATTCCCGGAGTGACGGTGACAGCAGCCGATCGTGCCGCGAGAATGGCCCTGGGAGTGGATGGTGTCCGGTGGCGCCCGCGGTCTTCAAAACCGTTGTGGGGCCGCGTCGCGGTCCTGGGTGGGTTCGACTCCCACGCACTCCCGCCACCATCTCAGGTTCAAATCGGCCTTCGAATCGGGTACGACCCTGATGGCCAACTGCTGAGACCATTAGCAATTGGGGACCAAATGGGGACCAAAATTCGCCGGTTGTGAAGCACATTCGACATTATGTCCCCTCACTTCGCGGGTCGGCCGTTAGGAACAACGTACGTCGGCCGAGGGAAGGGCGACGTCGAGCGGGTCACGCCATGCGCAAGGCGCGCCCTTGGAGCAGGGCGCGTGGGAGCCGATGCGTGAGGTCTCGCGGGAGCTGATGTTGTGGGCGATGAGAATCGCTCCGGGCAGCCGGTGGGCCAGCGGGGCCGCGACCTCGGCGAACGTGGGCGCCGCCTGCAGCATCGACGCCGTGATCCCGTACAGGTCCACCGGGCCGACGTCCCGCTCGGGGTTGATGAGCGTGTCGTACTCTTCGCGCGTCTCCTAGGAGCACGGATCGAGCGTGACGACGGCGATCTCGACGATCCGGTCATGCCCGGCTGGGAATGATCCTCTGAAACGGCCCCACCCGGCCGAGCCCGGTCGTCTCGCAATCGATCACGGCCGGCTGCGAAGGAGGCCTCCGCGACCAAGCGTCGAGCATGTGCCTATCCTACGCGCTCAACGGTGCAGCACGGAGCCGGTTCGGGTTGCCATCGGTGCACGATGCGGGTGTAGCGGTGCTGGGGAAGTCCGTGGGGCCGTTCACCGAGATGGCACACGGACTTCCGGCGAGACCCGGCGGGGCAGCCTCCGCCTGACCGGACAGGTTGCACCTCGCCCGTTTCGAGGCGGCCGCAGCTTCGCTCACAACCGCGGAGCTCGCCTCGATGGTATCGGGCCCGTGCTCGGCATCCTGCTCGCTCCGTGGATGCGGATGCACGTTCTCCCGCACGCGGTGATCGTCCTGAGCGTGCGCGATCTGCTGCCCGTAGGTGAGCAGCCGGCGCTGCTCCAGCTCGCCGTAGTAGTTCTCCGCCGCCTCCCGGAACGGCCCGGTGAGCTGATCGAGCTGTAGCAGCTCGTTCTCGACGACATCGATGTTCGCGAGGAACTGCCGGATTGCCAAGAAGAGCCGCCTGTTCAGCTTCTTCAGCCCGATGCGCCTCTAACTGGATGGAGAGGAACGCGGAGAGCCCGTGCTCGTCCAGGACGTCGTAGGTCTCGTACCTGGGCACGTGCCGCTGCAAGAGCTGGAAGCAGTCGGCATGGATGGTCCCGACGAAGCAGTCATTCAGCCGATCGAGGAATTCGCTCCCCAGGCGGTGGGCGACGCGATCATCGTTCCCTACTGAACGTAGGACTGCTCAACGCGTTCTAGGAGCTCCTCGATCAGGGCATTGATTTCGTGGAACTCAAGAACTCCGAGCTCTTGGGACGCAGACAAGTTGCTGATCCGTCGAAGGGCGACTGTGAGCGTGGTAGCGGTTCGGAGCGGGGTGTTCGGATGTTGGCGGAAACGCCTGGCCAGGCTGTTGACGAGGGCGGCTTGGACGTCGGCTGAACCGAATACCGATCCGCGGGACACTATCATCGACACTACGCGTTCCCAGTACTCTTGGTTCCGCCGAACTACCGCCAGCAGCCTAGATCTCTCTTCGACAGCGTCGCCGCGCTCGAGAATGCCGGCAACGATTCGCTCACGCCACCAGCCGCGTCCAAAAGTCGGGTTGACGAAGACGCTGCGATTTCCCCTATCCGAGGGCAGCCCGCTCATACGACGGAAAACGGTCCGGACGCATTCGTCAACGGCCTTGTGTCCGTCATTCTGATCGGCTAGGGCTAGCGCACGGTCGACGCGCTCTTCTCCACTCTCGGTGATTCCGCCGTTGGCGGCGAGCCAGGTTGCTTCGGGTATTTTGCCGTCTCGGATGTGTTCCAACGTTACGCTGGCCCAAAAGGACACTCTGCAAGCTGTTCGTGGAGGTATGTCGTGCCAGAGGGCGTACATTCGGGCTTCCTGGTCCTCTGTCGGCTCCTTGAACGACGATTCGGTCAGGGCGTCGTCGAACATGGGTAGTGTCCGACCATCGACGATTTGGATCCTATCCTCAATTAAGGCCAAGAACTCCCCCGCGTCTTTGAGCGCCTGAAGGAACTCACGCTGGCTGGAGCTACCCTTAACCCTTAACAGGCTGTTTTGCATTTCAGCGTACTGATCAGGATCCACTTCCCGGTAGGCCGTATAGGTAGGGGTGGCTGTCATGGTTGCGCGTCCGCCTCCGGGACGATGTGCGGGTACAGGCCGGTAGCGGTGAATTCAGGCTGGAAGTCCTCGTCGGACCAGTGTGAGAGTCCCTTCTGCTCGAGCAGATCGGCAAGGCCAAGGAGGTTTCGGTAAGACCGCCAACCCTCCCCCGCCTCCTCATCGTCGCTAGAATAGTCTCGCTGCAGAATGCCGAGCGCCGCGGAAACGATATGCACCATGATGTTCTTCCCAGTGAGTTCGCGACGCTGGTGGCGCAGATGTTGGTATAGATCCGATGCAAGATGGACCTTGAACTTGAACCCGTCTTCATTGCTTGGCTGCAGTCGGAATCGCCCTGGTGTAAGACCTGTGTCCAGAGAGAAGTCCAGGATCCCGCTGATGCCTGACTTGAATCTGAATGTGGGACCCACCGCTATCCTCGCCCCTTTGGGCAATTCCAACGCTCGGCCGTCCCAAATCTGATTCAGCCCGTCGGCATCCGCTGCGGCGACGTGCCGGATGGCTTCACGGGCCACGATCATGGGCGTGAACATGGGATACTCGCCGAGGTCCTGCTGCTCCCAGGCAATCAGCTGCGTTGGCTTGCTCGACTTGTGCAATGTCCGGTACATGGAACGAGGCGAGGCCACAGTGCAGACGAATTCGAGTTTGCCCTGTAGCAACCAACTCTCGATCAACGAGGCACCCTGTACGTCGTGGCTGAGCTGAAAGGAACTGCCAGCGTCTTTGTCGGCGCAGGTCGCCGCGTAGACCCCGTTAGGGAAGCTGTCGTTCCCGGCTTCGAGCACCGGCCAAGGGAAGGCTCGGCTGCTGTCCCCGGGCTCGTTACCTCGCGTGCTAATCGTCGTGGTCGGCATCTCGCGCGCACTTCCTAGCCGGTCGGCTCCTTGCGCACTCGCGGCACAGGCGGCGGACGGTAAATCTCCAGCCGGATTACGGGTCTCTGTACGACGCTCCCCAGTTCCATCGGCGTGTCGTATTCGACTCTCACGTGGTAGTCCGTGTCTCCCGTGATCCCCGCAATCTTCACGAATCGCCCGTCGTTGACAATCGTTGACTCGAGGGACGGACCACCGCCGTCCGCCGGCACGATGCGGAACGACTTCACGGTCAGGTCTTCGTCCCGCCAAACACGGTCACAGGTGGGATCCGCATTCTCGTCCACGCGGAGCGTAAACCATGCCTCCGGAATATCCCTGCCGCACGCGACCGATCCGACAAGCTTGCCTTCCCCGTCGGGCGCAACCGCCGAACGGAAGGGTAGAGGACGAGCCGGTCTCGGTGCCGGACTTGGACCTGGCCCCGGCCGAGGACCGGGTCCGGGTCCGGGTCCGGGTTCGAGCCTTGGCCCGGGACCGGGTCCGGGACCGGGTCCGGGGCCGGGGCCCCCCGGTATTCGGCTGACCGTACGACGCGACATCAGGACAGGGACGCCCCAGAAGGAGAAACTCTCATGTCCACCGGCGGCATCGTCACCTGAGCTGACCAGCAAGAAATCGTCAACCGTGTATTCTTCCGTGCCGATTGGCGGCACTCTGTCCCTAATCCAGTCGGCAATAGTCGAGAGCATCTGCTTGAACGTGTCCTGCTCGTCGCCGGACAAGAGTGCCGGTGACAGACTGTCATGCATCGGGCCTTCGGCTTTCCGGATCAGCCGGTGCACCTCGCCGCCCTCACTGGCATCCACTGTGATGACGGCGTGGAATGGTTGACGGTCGGCGAAGTCGGCCTGCCACAGACCGCGTATGCTGTCTGTGATCCACATGCCGTTGCGAAACAGGTCAATCCGGCGAGAGCCGCCTAGAGGCGGGATCAACAGACTCACGCGCACGGTGTCCCCATTAACCAGCACCGTTCGGCTTTCACCATCTGTGATCGCTCGCAGTATTGAGTAAGCGTTTTGCCCGGATGGCCGAAGGCCTGCGAAGATTGAATCCGACCGTGCCGCTCTGACCTTCTCCTGTTCCTGTTCGAGAATGCTCGCCATCGATGCGGCGTCGAGCAACTGGGAGTTCCCTTGCTCGAGTACCTCGATGGTGAGTCTCCCTTGCTGTATGGCAGGCGCGAAGTTGTAAGCCGCAACCTTGGATACGATCTCCCAGAGCGGCAGTCCGTCGTTCCTGAAATTGTTGAACGCCGGGATCAACACGACGCATCCGTGTCCATGCTCTCTACCGATCGTATCGAGGTGACTGGCGACCCACTCGGGATGCGCTTCGCGATCCAAGAAGCGGTACAGATTCCCATCCAGGCCATCCGTGAATCCTTCGACGAGGAAGCCTTTCGCGTCTTTCAGTCTCTCTTCGCCGGCGTGCGGAGCCAGGATCGTCTTGCCGCACACGATGCGGTCGCCTTCCTGCGTTAGGCCGCCGTAGAGCAGGTAGCGGATGTCAGAGAGGGCCATCGGCGCCAGGTGACCCACGCCGTAGGAACCAGATGCCGACGTCGGCTTGCCGCTGGCACCGTTGGCCAGCAGTGAGTTCATCCGCTTGACATCCAACCCGACGCCGTTGTCCGCAACAGTCAGCAGTTTGGCTGTGCCTGCCTCGATGGCGTCCACGGCGCTCTGGATACGATTGACCACTTCTTGGGCTGCGTCAGGGAGTACCCCGCCATTGATTCTCTCTTGGTGGACCACCGCCCTTCTGAAGGCCTGGACGAAGCCCTCGAGGTCCGGCACATCCCCCTTCTCGAGATGGGCAACTCTGAACCTCACCTTGGCGGTGGTTTCGTCGGCCTCCACGGCGGCGTCCAACGAATTCTGAAGGAGTTCTCGAACAATCCGCGCCGGCGGTAAGTCGTTGAATGCCGCGGTGTCGAGCGACGTGAAGCCGTCGTTGGATGTCGCGTCTCCGAACCTCAGGGTTGCCATTGCCTAGGTGCCTTTGCTCAAGGATCGTAGGGCTCGACGCAGACACTGGCTGGCCGCGTCTGTCTCGCCTTGGGTCGTGAACCGGCCCAAACTGATCCGCACGCCTGTCGCGGCTACTTCGGGGTCGAGCCCGAGGGCCATCAGAACGTGGGAGGGTTCCGGCGAACCGGTGGCACAAGCCGCTCCGGTTGAGATGGCCACGTCGCCGGATACAGCCTCTACCAGCGCCTCCCCGAGGATACCGTTCAACCCCAAGCTTAGGTTACCGGCCACTCGCCGCTCTGAGTGACCGAATACCGTCAATCTAGGGAAGTCTGCCTTTAGCTCCTGCAGGAGACGGCGCCCTAGCTTGGAGATTCGCCTCGCGTCATCGTCCGCCTGGTCAGCGGCAATGGCACAGGCGGTGCCCATCCCCACCGCCAGCGGCACCGGTACGGTTCCGGGCCGGATGCCCTTCTCCTGGAAGCCGCCCGTGACCGTAGGGGCGACGTTCAAGTCCGACCGGTTGCGGACGTATAGCGCTCCGATGCCGTTAGGCCCATAGACCTTGTGGGCAGACAGGCTCAACAGGTCGACTCCGAGATGGTCCACGTCAATCTTGATGCGCCCCGCTGCTTGGGTCGCATCGGTGTGAACGAAAGCACCAGCGGCATGGCACAGTCGGGATACCTCGCGCAGCGGTTGTATGACGCCGATCTCGTTGTTCGCGAGCATCACGGATACCAACAGGGTCTGGTCGCTCAATGCCGCTTCGAGGACTTGGAGGTCGAGTAGTCCGTCCGGCTTCACCGGGAGCACTGTCGCGTCATGGCTGCGCTGACCCAACCACTTCACAGTCTCCAGCACCGCCGAGTGTTCGGTAGCCAGCGTGATGATCTGCCCTCGCCCCTCTGGAGAGCCGGCGGTTGCGATGCCTCGGAGCGCGATGTTGCACGATTCGGTGGCTCCTGATGTGAAGATGATCTCGTCGTCGTCTGCTCCTATGAAGTCCGCTACACGGGAGCGGGCGTGTTCCATCGCCCGTCTCGCATTCCATCCGTAGGGATGTCCTTCAGAGTGCGGATTGCCGAAATCGTGCGCCCAATAGGGTTGCATCGCATCGACCACTCTCGGGTCGACAGGCGTCGTTGCCTGATAGTCAAGGTAGATCGGGTTCACTTGGGTTTATTCTGTGCAGTCGCAGGGCAACACGGTGTCGGCGAACTGCTCTAGGCTGTCGCCTCGTCGAGCACTATCGGCCAGTACGTTGTACGAAAAGCCAGTGGTGGCGCCAAAGAAACCGATGAAGGACGAGGAATCAGGATTGGTGCGTTCCCGCTTCTCCAACTCCAGATCGCGTCCGTACAGCTTCTCCTTGGTAGTCCACCATTCAATGTCGCATGGGGTGCCCAGCGTTGAACCGAAGCCGTCTATCGCGTCTGTCTTCTGGTCTTCCATTGCTGCATGAACTTGTTCCAGGCTGCTGGCACCCTTGAGAAAACAGTACACGCAGTTGGACAGAACGCCGTTCTCCGGCAGGTTCAGGTCCCAGCTCTGTTGTTGCCAGAAAGCACTGACGTCTTCCTTGCTGATGTGCATCGTCGCCAGCGGCATATAGACATGCTCGCCTTCATACCCGACGTTGGCGTGGGGATTGGTAGCTCGGGATTCTACTCGCGCAACGCGAAGTTGCTCGTCGCCGCGCAATCCGATGAAAGCGACGTACTCGATCCCATCGTCCCCGAACCAGGCCTTCTGACCAAAGACCTTGCCCTCGAGGGTCTCGTTGACGAAGGAGACGGCGGGAGGTGAGAAATCTCGATATGTCTGCTTGGGGCGGTTGGCGGGCTGACTCAGGACGAAGCGCTTCTTCGACAGCAGGATCTCTCTGGGATTCCCGCCGCCATTGCGGATGTGGCGTTCGTGGAGCTGTTCGGTATCCACTTTGGAATCGTCGAGCCCGTGCCCTTGGCGCGGGATCCCCTTCTTGCTGGCGAACCAGTCCCGCAGGAACTGGCGGGTTACTTCCAGTTTGAGGGACTGCGTACAGACACGGCTGAACTGGTTCGGCAGGTAGCCCTTACTTGAGAGCATCTCCTCGAAGACCTCGCCCCGCCACCGAAAGCCGTCCGGATTGTCCGCCGAAAGTGGGTGCTCGTTAACCAGTCGGTACGAAGGGAGGCGGCGCCATTCGCCTTGACGAGCGTCCTCGTAGGTTTGGAACTCGACGAAGAAGAAAGGAATCCCTGCAGATTCGACACGGCGCTTGCACTCGGCGACGAATCTGTAGGTTTCCGGATGTTCGCAGGACGTATTGTTGAATACGACGACGTCGCCTCGCTCTTGCCGCAGGAATCCGTTTTCAAGCAAGGCGAACAGCAGCATCCCGCTGGAGCGTCCACCGGAGAACTTGACCACGTGGGGCAGATCTTCATGGCGTTTCGCCCGGTAGCGGAATGTGTGAATCCTGTCAGGGTCGTAGCTCTTGGGAGTCTCCAGTTCCTTGGAGACGGCGATCTTGGGTACCGCCTGCATGGCGGAGTCCGCCTGGGCTGTGCTCCGTGAGGCGTCAGCGATGCGCGCAAGCTCGGTGCCGTGGTCTGCGTCGGCGTTGGCGCGTGCCTGTCCCGCCGTCGTCATCGTTGCCGGCCTCCCGACTTGCTCTTGGGGCGCCGCCTGCCCATCTCCTGAACGGCGTTCTTGCCCCCTGGCCCGTAGCCGTGCCCCACCAAGAACTGGGGAACACCACCGTATTCGACCGAAATCACGGCGGACTCGGCGGTCTTGTCATGACCCGGCAGGAAGAACGAGCCGATCGATGTCTCGGCACCGCAGCCACACCAACATTCACCAGTGGGCAGGAGCCGACCGCTTGCGACCAAGCCCAGCTACCTCCTCCGGTGTCCGTAGTGTCCTTGGATCGCGGTCAAGGATATGCAGCTTGCCGTGACCCGTCAACGCGTCGCTTCGACGACGTCCCTGAGCAGCGGCGTGGACGGTTCGGGGTGCTCATGTCCGAGGCAGCAGAAGCGGGTCTAGTTTGGCCGACTCAGCCGAGCGCAGGCAATACCAACTGATAGCAAACGACGCCGAGATCCTCCGGTGTGATCGGCGCTGGCGCCTCGGGGAGACTCACCGGACGCAACCGGAAGCGCTCCACTACACCGAGGAGCCGGTTCGCACAGTCGTGCAGGCTCATCCCGCCCTCACCATATTCCCGACGGAGCGCCGATAGGGCACGGAGCACGGCCGCACCCTGCGGTGCCAGCAGGATGTCCGCGGCGGTGTTGTACTGGGCGCCGACCGGGGCATCGGGCGCACCCAGGATCTCATTGAGCGCCCAGCGCTGGCTGGCGGGTGGCGTCGGAGCCGGCGCGGGCGCGTTGCGTTCCTCGCAGATGTCGGCGGCGGCGACTGCGAACAGATCTTCCAAATCGAGGTCCTCCGGGACCGCGCGCGCCTCCTGGCCCGCCGGATCGAT
This sequence comes from Dehalococcoidia bacterium, assembly GCA_034420495.1. Lineage (GTDB taxonomy): Bacteria > Chloroflexota > Dehalococcoidia > UBA2979 > UBA2979 > VYDC01. Next base: position 12,854 of record DAOULG010000014.1, on the reverse strand, counting down.
AAGCCTCAGCATCGGCAGGTCGTCGCGATGCACGATTGCCCCGGAGGCGGACACCGTGCGCCAGTAGCGGCGGTCGTCCCGCGAGCGGCAGGCAAAGAACACTGCTGGCTCGTCCAACTCCGTGGTCGTGCGCGCGATCGCCGCTCCGATGCCCCATGGCAGCGCACGCACGCGATCGGCCTCGCCCTCGCGAACGCCGCGACGGTAGATCGCCCGGTAGAACTCGCCCGCGAACGCAGCCCCACCCGGTCCTTCGTCCTCGTCCAGAAGGCTGGCATCACCTCTGACGAGGCGGTTTGCGTAGTCGCGCATGCCCTCGTAGATGCGCCTCGCGCTGGCCTCGGTCGCGAGCACGGGGGTCTCCATGCCCATCGAGGCGTTGGCGGCCTGGATCTTCGCCTGCAGGCGGGCCTCGAGTCCCAGCAGTTCGTCGAGGTCGTCGTCCTCGGGCAACAGGGTGTAGAGCAGCGCCGTCTCGTGCGGGCTGCGGAGCCGGATGACGCGGCCGTTGCGCTGCACGACGCGCTGCGGATTCCAGGGCATGTCGTACGAGAACACCGCCTGCGCCTGCTGGAGGTTCTGGCCCTCGGACAGGACGTCGGTACTGAGCAGCACGTCTATCTCGCCGTGCGCGCGCGCTGCCGCGCGGGGCACAGCCGCAAGGTCCGGGCAGAACCGATCGATGGCCCGCTCGCGCTCGGCCTCGCTCGTCGCCGATCCGACGACCGTCGCCCACCTCCGCCCGGCCAGGAGATCGGAATCATGCTCGAACGCCTGCCGGAGGTACTCGGCGGTATCCCGGAACGACGTGAACACCACGACCTTTCGCGCCTCCGTCGCGGCCATCACTTCCCGCAACGCGTCGAGCTTCGGGTCGGGCTGGCCCTCCAGTCGCTCAAGGTGTGCCGCGAGTTCGCCCAGTGTGTCCGCGTCCTGCTTCAGGTCAGTCAGCAAGTCGGGCCGGAACCCTCCCGGATCCGCCCAGTCTCCGGGGTCTTCCAGCAGGTCCGTCATGGTGGCATCGAGCCCATCGAGTTCGGCCGCTTCCCCAGGAGATGGCATGCCGTCGGCCGCCTCCAGGTAGCCGATGCGGGCCAGTGCGTGCCGACGCATGCGCCGCACCGTCTGCAGAGCCGCGTGCCAGGACGACTCGAAGCGCTTGAGCAACAGGGACTGCATGAGGGCGGCGAGGGCTTCCTGCCGTGCCGTCTCGGCGCCGGGTTCGTCCCGATAGGAGGAAGGCCGGTATTGCGCCATCGTGAGAGCGCCCGGCGGGAGGTTGCCGGCCTCGTCGGGAGGCGCAAGCCTGCTCGCGATCGCGCGCGCCATCCCCTGGTATGCCGCGTCGAGGTTGTAGCGCCGCTCGTGCAGTCGCGGCTCCGGGAACCTCACCTCCGCTCCGTCCGCCAGCCGTTCGCCGGCGTGGTACTCGCGGATGAAGGCGCGATCGCGGCGCACGGTCAGTGCGTCCAGCAGCGGAAAGAGCCGTGTGGGTGACGGTTCCGGTGCCTCCTCGCCTCCCGCGCGCGACGCACCGGCGTCGCGGAAGAACTGCTGGAGGCTGGCGATCCCAAGCGGAGCGCCCGCGAAGGCGGCGTCGTGCCGCCCGAACAACAGGAACAGGTTATGGAGGTCCCATAACGTGTTGTTGACGGGGGTCGCGGTCAGCAGCGCCAGCTTCTTGTCCGGGCCGCCCAGCAGCCGCGATAGCGCCTCGTACCAGGTCGTGTCGCTGTTGCGGTAGGCGTGCGCTTCGTCGACGACGACGAGCCTGTAGCTGTCCATCGGCATGTTCAGGACCTGGCGATCGCCGCCCAGTTGCCGCTCCTGCGCGAGCTGCTGGTAGGAGACGACCCGGGCGGGCAGGTTGGCCCTCTCGAGGCGAGGTTCCCACATGCTGTCGCGGAGCTGCGCGGAGGCGACCACGAGCACGTGGTGACCATGGACCTCGACGTGCTCACGGATGAGATCGACGCCGATCTCCGTCTTGCCCATGCCGACCCCGTCGGCGTAGAGGACGCCCCCGTACCGGTCCATGATTGCCCGTGCCCGCTCGACACCATCGCGCTGGAAGGTCGTGAGATCGTCCCCTGCGCGGTCCGGCACCGGCTCGGCGCCGTAGAGCTCGATCAGCGCCCGCAGGAAGACGTCCTCCGGACTGGCGTCGAGAGGCGGCGGGCGGAGCAGGTCGAGCAGCTCCTCACGGAAGTCGTCGGCCTCGGCCCAGAGGCGCTCGTGCCACCCGAGCGCCATCGCGACCACGTTCGGCTGGTAGTGGACCATCCCCAGCTCGAGATTGGCGACGAGACCCCCCGCCGTGAGATTGGCCGACGTGACCAGAGATGCGCCCGGCCCGTCCAGCACGCCCGTCTCGTCGAGGCTCCCGAGGATGTACGCCTTGCCATGGAGGAATCGCTGGGTGTAGCGGCGCACCTCCGAATCGCCCGATGCAATGAAGGCGCTGACACGCTCAAGCACGGAGCGGCGCGATGCCGGGAAGCCGGAGAAGTCGCGCTCGCGCCGTAGTGCGCCGACCGACTCCCGAAAGCGGTCGCGCACAGCGCCCCGCGCCGGGGAACCGCTCAGAGCTCCGTCGGCCGGCGCCGCGCCGATGAGGAGCCTGGCGGACTTGCCCTCGGCAGCTTGCGCCAGCGCGTGCAGCCCGTCGAGGCCGATATAGCCCGTGGCGATGCTGATCGGGCCGCCGTAGTAGGCGGCCAGCCATCGCAGCGCGTCGCTGTGCTGCCCGTACTCGTCGTTGTCGATGAGCTCGAAGATTGTAGGTGTCGACATGGCCGCGCCGTGCGGCCTACGCGTCGAAAATGTCACTCAGTGAGCAGGTGAAGCCGGGCAGCACGTCTCCGCCGTCGAGGGCGTCGTCGCCGCGAACCGTCGACACGGCACCGCTCGCCAAGTGCACGTCCACGGTGCGCGTGTCTGGATGCACGACCCAGACGAGGTGTACACCGTGGCGGAGCCACATCAGCGCCTTGTCGTGGACCTCACGCCGGCTGCTGCTGGGAGAGACGACCTCCACCACGAGGTCAGGGACCACCTCGGCATAGCCCTCGATCTCGGCATCCAGCGGGATCTTGTCCGCCGACGTGAAGGCGATATCAGGTTCCCGCACCGTGTCAGGGTCGCGCTCAAGCCAGATGCCCGAATCGGAACCGACCAGCCACCCCAGCCTTCGCGGCTTGATGAAGTTCCGCAGCTCAGCACCGAGGTTCATGACGATCGCGCCGTGCCTGTGTCCTGTCGGCATGGTCTCGCAGAGCACCCCCCGGATCAGTTCGCCGCGCACGCCTTCGCTGTAGAGACGCAGCAGATCGTCCGCGGTCAGCAGCCTGGTCTCGATCGTCGTCATGTCTGGTCGCTCCCGAACACCCTGATTCTACATCGCATCGAACGCGGCCATCACACTCTTGCGGTAGGCCGGGCTGACGGCGTTCTCGGTGAAGTCGGTGAAGATGAACTCCAGTTCGCCGGCCGTCAGCCCGTAGCCGCGGGCAACACGAGCGTCGATCTCTGCTCGCATGTCGGCGCGCTCGCCGTCGCCGAGCGGCCCGTAGTCCACGGCGGCCCCGGCGGCGAAGCCGGCAAAGCGATCATCGACACTGGAGAGCCGCGCGGCCAGCGCGCCGATGCCCTGCCAGTCGGTGTCCTCCCACCTGGGGAAGGGGAGCATGTTGAGGATGAAGAAGTTGACGTTGGTTTCGATGTATCGCCGGGCCAGCCAGTCAAACGGCAAACTATTCAGGACGCCTAGGACACTCGCTCGTCCGAGGGCGCTCCAGCCTGAGAAGAGAAGGTATGGAGCCTTGTTAGTAAGTGGCGTGCGCGGGGGCACGAGGCAGGCGATGACCGTGCGCGAATTCGTCCTGTTGGTCACATCCCGGAAGGCGATGCGAGTCTCGTTGATCGGATGGGTCGCGGGGTCGGCCAGCACCTCCGCAGGGAAGATCGTCTTAGTGGCGCGGCCCCTCGCTCGCTTCGTGTGGACGAAGTCAAGAATGGACTCCCATTCGCCCCACCCTGCGGGTTCATTCCCGTGGGGGTCGTATTGGTCGAAAGATCGGCCCCGCCAGACTGGGATCCGGCCTCCTCCGGGAGAGTTCTGAAAGAGGCGCTTCTGCTGCGTCGCATGCATTTCCGTACAGGGAACTAGATGCGACGCAGCAGAAGCGCCTCTTTGAATTTTTTTGGTCTCGGGGGTGTGCAGCTCTCCGAACTCCACGCCGCGTCTCATCTTCGTGAGTAGGTCGGCATGATCCTGGGACCGCAGCAGCGGGATGACGCGGGCTCTTCCGAGCGTTGCGACGGGGATGCCGACGCCCTCTCCCGCAGCAGCGGCCTCGAAGGCGGGGAGGTTCGACGAGGGGCCGGTCGCCCGAAACGCCGCGTCGTCCTCCGGCTCGACCCGCTGCATCGCCAAGAGCGCAATGGTGTACTGCGGGTGGATGGGGAACGCCCAACGCTTGTTGTTGAGGAGGACGTCGAACCTTTGAAGCACATTCCTCCCAAGCAACCACGTCCGAAAGCCCTCCGCTCCTTTCGTCAGGAAGGCCGAGCGTGGGAGCACCACGCCGAGGCGGCCGCCGTCGCGCACGAGATGCGTGTAGCGCTCGCAGAAGAGCTGGTACAGGTCGGTGTCGCCGGCCCCCTGTAGCCGGTACCCGCCGTCCTCCCCCAGGAACCGGCGTGCAGTGGCCAATCGCTGCTTCCGCGCTTCGAGCTCACCCCTCCACTCTGGATGCTGGTCGTCCAGTTCGGTGATCCGGCGGCTCCGCTCGCGAACCGCGGCGATACCCCGCAGTCCCGGGTCTCGCAGAGCATAGAAAGCGAGTTCCTCGATCGTGACCTCGTCCCACGGCGGATTCCCGACGACGACATCGAAGCCGCGCCGCGCGCGGTGGAAGATGCCGGGAAACTCCAGAGGCCAGTGGAAGAAGCGATGGTGTTGTGCGACGCCCGCAGCCGCATCCGCGGCCGTGGCTGCGTCGATGGGCAGCTCCGGCAACTGTTCCACGATCGCGTCGCAGTTGATCTCCACCACATGCCGCGCGCCGTCCAGCCCGAGCGGCTCGGCCGTCCAAAGGTCGAACACGGCCCGCAGGCCCTCGGTCACGCTGTGTTGTTCGGCGTAGCGCGCTCCCGAGCGCGCAACCTCCGCCGGCGTGCGGTCGGGGATCATCGCGATGCTGCGCTCGATGGAAGCGGCGCGCTCCATCGCCTTCCGCACTGCCTCGCCTGTCAGGAGCGGGCTGTCACTCCTGCCCACAACGTTCGGGTCGGCTACACCGATGAGCGCGTCGCCGCACTTGAGGTTGCCGTCCAGCCACGAGAGCGCGAGACCGGGCACGAACGAGGCCAGCCACAGCGTGACGTTCGCGACCTCGACCGCCATCGGGGAGATGTCCACCCCGTAGATGCAGCGCTTGAGGATCAGCCGGCGCAGCAAGTCGTCGTCCTCGGGCTGGCGGACGCCGGGAAGGTCGTCGCGGCGCAGTTCGTCCAGCTGCTTCCGCACGCCGGTGAGCCCGGGAACCTCCGCCAGGAAGCGACCGTAGCGGTCGGCCATCACATCGAGCGCGGCGGTGAGGAAGTGGGCGCTCCCCATCGCCGGGTCGAGAACCGAGAAGTCGAAGAGCAGCCGTGCCGCCTCGTCCGGGTCGGCGCGGAGCGTCTCGCGGACCTGACCCAGGTGGGCCTCCAGCGCCGGCTCCAGCGAGTGCTTCAGCAAGTGGCGCACGAACTCGTGACGGGTGTAGAAGACCCCGCCCGCCTTCCGCCCGCCCGCTTCGGACTGGTAGTAGAGGTCGTGCCGTGTCACGTCGGGCTTCTCGCCAGCACGCAGCGGGCGGAACACATCGTGCCCGGCGTCGTATACGAGGTCTTCGGGTGCCCGCGTCAACCGCAGCGAGAGCAGCGCTTCGTAGATGGCGCCCAGGTGGCCGATCTGCAGGCCCGCGTAGTCGAGGCCGGGTGCGTCGGCCTTGTCGGTCTCGTAGGCGATGGCCGCGAGCGCGGGGGCGAGGTGGGCATTCGTGATCGCCGCCTGCTCCAGCAGATCGCTCCCGGGGAAGCCGTCGGCAGCGAATAGCTGGCCGTTGTAGGGCGGGACGCCCGCGTCCTCGTCCCCGGTACGGATCATGCCGACGAGCGTGCGCAGGCGGTCCCAGAACTGGGTGGACCTCGCGCTCGGCGCGCCTCCAACGGACGCGTCGCGGCAATGCTCGGCGAGCTCGGTCGCGCTGCGCGGGCGATAGGCGGCGGCATCGACTGGCAGGTAGCCGCGCGCCTCGACGTGCCGAAGGAACATGAAGCGGAAGACGAGGGTGAGGGTGGCTTCCGAGATGCGACGCAACTGCTCGGGTGCGCCCAGGTCGGCGCCTTGCGACGCAAGGTGTTCACCAAGCCCGCGAGCGATGCTGGGAAGCACCGCTTCGATGAGCCGCCTTTCAAGCCCTACCCGAAGCTGCTCGCCAAAGTCGCGGGCCTCCCGCGCCCAGTCCACGAGCCAGCCGCCCTCGCGTAGAGACGGTGGCGCGAGCAGTCCGAGACAGAATCGGCTGTCCGGTCCCAGGTCACCCGAGTCGATCTCAACGTACTGACCGCCTGCGGCGCCTGACGTGGGCCGGCGCTGGAACAACCTGTACCGGCCCCCTGCCGCCAGCACGCCCCAGCCCGCTCCCTGCTGCTCGCAGTCCGCGAGAAGGAGTCCTGCCGGCAGCGCTCCCTCCGACGTGAGGCGTCCAAAAGAGTCGGGCTCGGTGGACGGATGCACGACCGCGACCGGCACGCCGGCAGCGTCGCGCAGCAGGTACCCACGCCGCAGTTGCTCGATGCGGTATCCGAGTCCCTGGAAGAGAGGACGCCAATTCCTCGCGGCGTCCTCTGAGACGCCATCAAGCGCGGCCTCCAGCTGATCGCGGCTCGCGGTCAGACGCTCGCGCACGAAGTGCGGCGTCAAGAGTTCCTTGACCCTCAGGCCCGGCAGCGCGGAATCCTCGAGCCGGATGAACTCCCGCGTGAGCATCGAGGCGCCTTCGTTGAAATGTAGCGGCGCTGCTTGCTCGAGCAGCGTAATAAGACGATCGGCCGGAAGTTCACGGACGGGTCGCGGATGGAGCGGGCCGCATACGCGAACTCGCGAGCGGTCATCCGTCGGCGCCAGCAGTACCAAGGGTCGTGCCCCGAGGCCCCTGCGCTCGTCCCAAGCGCGACGGAGCGCTGCGTCCCCTACGCCCTCGTGCCATAGCAGGTCGAACGCTGGTGTCGTCCACACTGTCGCGGCAAGATCATTCGCGGCGGTCCAGGGCGCGCCTTCGCCGAACAGCGAGGTCAGGCGTGGCTGAGTTGTCCGAGGTGTAGATGTCGTCACGCCTGCCCCCGCACCGGGCACCGGGCCTGTATCCGCTGGTTGGCATCGCGCAATTGCGTCACGACGCTTCCAATGGTACTCCCGGCGGCGCGGGCTTCGCCCGTGAAGGCGCTGCGCGAGGCATGATCACTGGAGAGGAGCAGAGTACTCGGCACACAGCACTCAGAGTGAGCCTCCGGCCGCCGCCCAGAGGCAGGCCTGCTGGGTCACCGGCTGGCCTCGGTCAGCACAAGTCTCGTGACTGTTCGTGTCACGCCAGGATGAGCCTCATGCCATCCGCGCTCCTCAGCCCAATAGAGCCGGTCATCGGAATCGCGCTGGTACAGCGACTCCACCATGAACAGCGGCGGGTCAGGATCGCCGACGTAGTCCAGGCAAACGACCTCCCACTTGACCGACTCGTCTCCGAGTCGCTTGCGTCCAGTCGAGCCGAACTCTGCTGCTTTCCCCTCGACCGTGCGCGCCCAGACTGGCAAGCGACTACCAACTCCCATCCACTCTTGTCCGTCAGCGGTCCGCAGTCGGACTGGCACCCACTCGCCCCATCGGCGATCCCTCAACGTCAACGTATCGGCGTGGGGGCGGGACGCGCGCTCGAGTATTTTGGCGATCTTCGCTTCCGGTGTCCGGTCCCACAGCGAGTGACGTAGCCGGTCGTTCAGCCACTTCGGCACACGCTTCGCGTCCAGCAGAAGGAACCTCAGGTCCCCGTACCACCACGACATCGCGGACTTGACGATGAGGAACGAGACGCCCAATGCCACGAAGAAGCCCTCTGGAGAATCGGACACCCAATCCCACGCGGCGACAAAGACGACGATAGGCGACAGTACCGCAGCCGCCCCAGGTATCACCGACGACAGGGTGAACGTCGCGGCTCGCGCTAACTGATGCCACTTCCACATGCGGCCATCCCTCCTCCGCTGGCCTGCCTCATCAGCCGCCGGGCGGCCAGCCCCGGCGAGACGCAGTGAGCGTTTCGGCTACGCCGCCCGCCGGACGATCCCGCAGATCATCCAGTCGAGCAATTCCTCGTGCTGGGCCTCGGCGGTCGTCGAGGCCCAGCCGCAACGGGTACGAGCGGAGGCGGCCCGCGTCTGGCTAGCGCGGTCGGGTAGCGGCGGGCCCTCGTGCTCCGAGGCGTCTGCCAGGATGCGCGCGGCGAAGGCGGCGGGGTCGGACGGGCTGACGTAGTAGACCGCTCCCGACCGCAGCGTGATCCGACGGGCTCCATCTCCTTCCGGGGCCGCAGGAGCATCGACCACATCGCACTCAGCGAGGATCTGAGCGCCGAGCGGGTCGAGGTGATCAGCAGCATGCTCGAGGAGCGGAAGCTCTCAGATCACTTCGGTGTCGTTACCGATCTCTCCCCGACGGCCGCAGTGCGAGGCGCCGACGCCCCGTCGTGACGACCGCCCTCACGCGGCGAGTCGCGGGCGTCATCGAGCCGCGCTAAGCCGCGCGGTTCGAGCGCATCGCCTCATCGCGCAGGGCCCGCACCCTCTCGGCGACGTAACGGACGCGCCCCAGCACCTCGTGGAGCCGCGCGGACCTGAGCATGGAGCAAGCAACCGGCTGTTCTACGATCTCTATGGGCCTCACAGTCCGCAGCGACCGCGCCTTCCATCCCGCCCGCGTAAGGGAGTGTGCATGCAACCACTCACGGACGAACTGCAGGGCGTGCTGGCACGGCTGATAGGCCAAGCGCGCGAACGGACGACTCCACTCATCTATCGCGGCGAGCCGGAGTGCTTCGCGCGGATCTCGTCGGGCCTCTACCGCCAACTCCACGAGATCGACGACCCGCACTTCCACATCGGCTCCGCGCAGCAACGCCGCATCGAGCTCGCCCGGCAGTACGAGCCGCATCTCAGCGAGATCGATATCCTGACACGCCTCCAGCACCAGGGCGGCAAGACGAACCTGATCGACTTCACGCGCGATCTCAATATCGCGCTTTTCTTCGCCTCGTCCAGCTCGCCCGACCGGGACGGCCGGGTGATCTTCATGGGGGAGCCGCCGATCCTTCGCGAACAGCGCGACGTGCCCCATCCGGTAAAGCTCGTACCGGGCGGGAACCCGGCCAGCATGACGGACGTGCAGAAGAGCTCTGGGTCGAGCCGAGACGCGGCTACATCGAAGAGGAATACGTGGACGTCAGCACCGTCGTGATCCCGAGCGCGCTCAAGCCGGAGATCCTGTCGCACCTGTCCGTGGTGTACGGCATCGAGGCTTCGACCGTGTACAAGGACCTGTCGGGCTTCATCCGCGATCAGGACCGTCTCCGCGATCACGAAGCGGAGTGGCACGCGGGCATGCGAGCCAGTGATGCCGGGAAGCACGAGTGCGCGCTCCGCTTCTTTGCCCGGTACGCACAGCTCGACCGAGCACCGCGATGGGACCTGCCCTACTTCCGCGGCATCTCGTACTGGTACGCGGATCGGAGACATGAGGCCCTCGCCGACATGGCGGAGTTCCGGAGCGGTTCACCCAGAGATCACAGGGCGTTCCCGGAGGAGATGGAATCGGCGTTCACGGCACACCGGCGCGGCCACGGGACGGATGGCGGGCGAGAAACCGATCCGGAGGCGGGGGCTCCCGGGACGGCTTTCGCCGTGTTCGGGGTGCGACTGGTCGCCGATGCCGACCCGCCGTTCCACACGAGGGTCAGGATCGTCCGCGAGTCCCGGGCGTCGTCCGAGCAGCCGCTGCATCAGAGGGATACCTGGGTGTCCTTCCCGGGTATCGAACCGGAGACGGGGCAGGTCTGGCTGCTCTCGCTCGAACGGCACGGTTACCGGGGCTTCGACTCGTGTCTCCTGCGCTGGCCGTTTCGGAAGGAGTTCGCGCTGAAGGCGATCGATGGCGAGGCGCCGGACGTCATCGTGGAGATCGAGAGCATCCGGTCCGGCCTCGAGCCGGGCATCGAGCAGCCCGTCGTCACCTACCCTGCGCGCGGCGGCGGCGACGGCGACGGCGACGGCGACGGCGGACGGTCGCGGTGAGGGCACCGGCGCGCGCGGCGCGACGGCCCTGCGAATCCGGACCGGCGGACAACGCCCGGAGCTACCGGTACTGCGCGTAGCCCTCGGGCGGGTCGGTGCCGTGGAAGATGGCGTACTCCGATAACGCCACGTCCTCCCCGCCGATGCGCCCCCAGACGACCACGGAGTAGACGCCCCGCCCGTAGATGGCGATCACCTGCGACAGGTCCGCCCTCGCGGAGAAGGTCTGTCCCCTGACCTCCCACTCCCGCGCCGTCACCCACGGGGCGGTGACGGCATGGTGCCGTGCGTTCTGGCTCGCCTCGTAGGCAGCCCGCCAGTAGACGTTGGCCTCGTCGGGGGAGCGCGGCGCACGCGCGTTCGCGGGCGCGTTGTAGGGGTTGGGGCACGGGCTGTAGGCGGTCGTGAACGGGTTGCCGGCCTGGGAACCGCAGTGTCGCGGGGCGTCCGTTCGCCGGGTACCGACCCCAGCGCCTCCTCTATCGCGGCCGCGATTTGCGGCTGGAGGTTCGGGAGCGGGACGGGCGTCGGTGTCGCAGCAGCCGGTTGCGCGCGGCCGGTACACGTCGGGTCGCGAAGGCTGAGGTCGCCATCGCAGACCTCGTGTATCCAGTCAGCTCCGTGGCGCTCCGACATGGCCAATGGGGAGCCGCTCCCCGGGACAGGTCTCCCCACGAAGTGGCGAATGCGGCCGAACTCCGTCGGACACGCGGCCAGCAGCAAGAAGTCGTCGCCTAGCATCCGGACGGCGGAGGAGAGCGACCCTCCCGCGGCCCAGCGGTGGGCAGTGATGACGAGGACGACGATTGCCGCCAGCGCGAGCAGCCGCACCGCGATCCAGCGGGCCCGCTCCCAGAGCCTCATGGCGCGTGCAGTGAACCACAGTTTCACCAGAGCGCCTCACCCAGGCCAGGGCGACACCGATCGCTATGCTCAGCGAACGCTCAGCAAGGAGGTGTGGAAACGGGCGTTTGGTCTGCGTGGGTGAGTGTCGGGCCAATACCTGCCGAATCCGCAAGGCACCGGCCCAGCAACTAGTACCGCACCGCGTACGGAAACGCGTGCGGCGGGCGGCGGGCGCCGCGATCGAGGCGTGACTGCGGCCTCAGCGCGGCGAGTCTCGGGCGGCAATGCGCCCGTGCTACGCCGCGCGGCTCGAGCGAATCGCCTCATTCCGCAACGCCCGCACCCTCTCGGCGACTTGGCCGACGCGCCCCAGCACCTCCTCGAGCGTTCCGGAGAGGTCGAGCGCCACCACGTCGAGGTGCCTGCCGGCGTGCCGCACGCGATACGACGCGGCATCGGCCTCCCCCTGCGCGTAGACGAGGAGCCCGCCGGGAAGGTCGAGCGCGGTGGCGTAGGCCAGCAGCTGATAGAGATCGGCGTTGGGCACCCGCGCGCTGGTGAGGTTCTTGTACTTGGCGTCTCCCACGAAGATGCACGTCGCACCGTCCCACCACGAGAGATCCGGCGCGAGTCCCACGGCACCCGCCTCGTCGAGCGTGATGCGCCTCTCGGACCGCAGCGTCTGCTCGGAAACCCCGAGCGACTCGCGGAGCGCCACCGTCACGAAGTCTTGGAAGAGGGAGTTCATGTTGACCAGGAAGCCTGATGCGCGCACGTCGCCCCGGCCGGCCTCGAAGGCGCTGTGCCGGAGCACGACCCGTGCCAGCCCGACGACGCCCCGGTAGTGCTCGTTGAGCCGGTCGAAGCGGATCTCGGGGACGTCCCCCGGCGCGAATTCCACCGCTGAGACCTGCTCGAGCATCGCGGCGATCCAGCCCAACCCCCGCCGCGCCCGCAGGGAGCGGAGGCGCATCGCGCCGAGCCGGCCGGCCGCGGCCTTCACAAGCTGGTTCGCCAGGATGTCGTCGGTGAACTCATCGTAGCGGACCTCGGCCGGGAGCCCGACGCCGAAACGTCTGCTGATCTGCTCGTCGAGCCGGATCCGCCCGCGTACGGTCTGCAGCGCCTCCTCTTCCTCGCGGTACCCGTGCAGGAGCCCGCGTGCGAAGGCCCGACGGGCCGCGGCCGCGAGAGCGATCGCGAGCGCGTCCGGGAGCGCGGGGCGTTCCTCGAAATCGAAGTGGGTCTGCTCCCGGGGCCCGAGCGCTCCCGTCGCGTAGCAGATGAGCGAGAGCAGCTGGGGGATCGGCATCTTCGGCCGGATCAGCACCGAGAGGTCGTCGAACTCGACCGCCCCGACGGTCGGCCCCGCGGTGATGCGATGCGTGCCGCCGTCAGCCGCCGTCGGCTGGACCGTCAGGTTCAGGGCGCTCGCCTCGCTGAGGAGAAGATTCAGGTGGGAGGCCGCGAGGGCGTGCTCGGTCTCCTCGTACTCCCTCAGGTCGATCGCGATCATGGCTCGGGGGTGCCGGCGCCGGCCGCGGCGGCTTCATCGCCGGCCTCCGCGGTGACGGCCGTTGCTCCGCCCGACGCCGCCTTCGCCCGCAGCGTGTCTAGGT
>DAOULG010000013.1:0-3147 GCA_034420495.1 Dehalococcoidia bacterium | reverse complement strand
GAGAAGGCCGCGAACATGCGCATGCCGCCGGCGGGGCCGCGCCGGCGCGGCATCATCCCGGGCGGCGGGCCCATCATCCGGCTGGCCTCCCTGCCGCGGCCGCGTCGCGCCGCCACGGGCGGCGCGGCGGTACCCTGACGTCAACGGGAGAGTTCAGCATACAGCCGCCCGCGCGGAGCGTCCCGCAGGCGGCAGGCGCTACTCGTAGCGGTCGCCCAGGGCGCCCGCCTCGCGGAACTCCTCGATCTCGCCGGGGGTGAAGCCGAGCTCCGAGAGGACCTCCTCGTTGTGCTCGCCGACGAGCGCCGTCGGCCGCTCCCAGGCGGGCGGGTCGGGCTCGATCCGCCAGAGGAAGCCGCCCACCTGCACCGGACCCGTCCAGCGGTGGGCGACGGTCCGGTTCCAGCGCCGCGCCCGGAGCTGGGGAGATGCGGGGACGTCGGAGGAGTGCACGACCCGCGCGGCGACGGCGCCCGCCGCCTGGACGGCCTCGGCGAGCGCGTCGCCCGGCAGGGAGCGCGTCGCCCCGGAGAGCGCCCGGTCGACCGCGGCGCGTTCCCGGATCCGCCCCTGAACCGTCGCCCAGGCGTGCCCCTCCTCCGCCCACCCGGGGTGCCCGAGGGCTGAGGCGAGCGCCGCCCACTGCCGGTCGTCCTGCGCCACGAGCGCCACCCACTCGTCCTCGCCCGCCGCCGGGTAGAGGCCGTGCGGGACCACGGTCGGCTCGGCGTTGCCGGTGCGGGCCGGGAGGCGGCCGTTGAGCTCCCACTCGCCGAGCAGGCCCGGGAACTGCCACACCAGCCCCTCCCACTGCGAGAGGTCGACGAAGAGCCCGCGGTCGTCGCGGTCGCGGATCTCGAGCGCGGTGAGGCAGGCGAAGAAGAGCGTCTGCGAGCCCGTCGCGTCGGAGTGCACGGTCGGCGTCACGTCCTCGAAGGGGCCGTCGGGGTGGCCCCGGACCGCCATGTAGCCGCTGCTCGCGTCGAGCGCGCTCCCCAGCGCGGAGCGCCCGATGTAGGGCCCGGTCAGCCCCCAGCCGGCGAGGGAGATCATCACCAGGCGCGGGTTCACCTGGCGGACCTGCTCCCAGCCGAAGCCGAGCTGCTCGAGCTTCCCGGCGGAGTAGCCCTCGAGGAAGAGGTCGGCCGAGGAGACGAGACGCCTCAGCACCTCCGCTCCCCCCGGCGTGCGGACGTCGAGCGCGACGTTGCGCTTGTTGCGGTTCCCCTGGTGGTGCAGCGCGTCCCGCTCGTAGACGGGGCCGTCTCCGGGCATCGTCGCGGCGCGGGGCGCGACGGGGCGCGTCATCGAGTGCCGGGGATAGGACTCGACCTTGACGACGTCGGCGCCGAGATCGCCCATCATCGAGGCGCAGACCGGGCCGACCCAGGCCTCGGTCATCTCCACGACGCGCAGGCCCGCAAGCGACCGGTTCGCCACCGCTATCCCCCCGCCCCCGCCGCCACCCCCGCGCGCGCGAGCGCCTGCCGCTCCTCGGGGCCGTAGCCGAGATCCGAGAGGATCTCGTCGGTGTGCTCGCCGAGCCCGGGCGAGGGGCGCGCGCGCCAGGATGCATCTTCGTCGCTTCCGACGCCGCCGAGCCGGAAGGGCGCCCCCGCCACGCGCACCGGGCCGACGCCGGGCTGGCGGACGGTGGCGAAGGAGCGCCTGGCGAGCGCCTGCGGATCCTCCAGGATCTCCGAGACGTCGAGCACCGGGGCGCACATCACGCCCGCCGCCTGCAGCGCGTCGAAGACCTCGCGCCTGTCGTGGGAGGAGAGGTAGCGCTCGAGCAGCCGCGCCGTCTCCGGCCAGTCGTGCCCCGCCGCCCCCGGCGGCGCCGTTCCGAAGAAGCGGCAGAGGCGCGCACCCCAGGGCTCCGTCAGGCCCAGGATCACGTAGCCGTCCCGGCAGCGGTAGGTGCCGGTGACCGGGGCCTGGCCGCGCGCCGGCGGGGCGGAGAGGCGCTCCGTCCCGGTGAAGGCCCAGTTCACGAAGGCGGTGTCGACGTTGCCGAGCACGGCCTCGACGCAGGCGACGTCGACGTCCTGGCGCAGCCCCTCCCGCCGGCGGGCCCGCCAGGCGGCGAGCCCTATCGCGCCCGCCGTGTGGCCGGCCTGCACGAGCGCGGCCTGCGGCCCCCGCCTGAGCGGCTCCCGTCCCGGCGGGCCCTGCCGCTGCATGCGCGTGCTCCACGCCATCAGCGAGAGGTCGACCTCGCGCCGCCCGGCGTAGGGGCCGTCCAGCCCGTGCGGCGTCAGCCAGACGGTGGCGGGCCCGCTCGCGGGGTCGACGAGGGCGAGCAGGCGCGGCACCTCCGCGGGCGCGACCTCCCCCAGCACGAGCTCCGCGGTCCGGAGGAGGCGCGCCAGCACCTCGCGCGCGGAGGGGGTCTCCAGGTCGAGGACGAGGGATCGCTTCCCCATCCCGAAGGCGAGGTGGAAGGCGCCGCGGTCGGGGTGCGGGCGGTCGCCCGCGAAGGGGGGCTGCCGGCGGAGCTCGCCGCCGCCGGGCGGCTCGACCGACACCACGTCCGCCCCGAAGTCGGCGAAGCTCTTGGAGGCGGCACCCCCGCCGATGCCGCCGCCGAGCTCCACCACGCGCACCCCGGCGAGCGGCTGCTCCACCATGATGCCTCCGCGCGGCTGCCCCCCGGGGGCCGCCCGGCCGTCGCGGCTGGCGCCCCCTTCCGGCGGGGCCGTATCTTCGCACACGCGGCCCCGCCCCATGCGCCCGCGCAGCCACGCGGGGGAGCGGCGGGCCGGCGGGGCGGGGAAGGGGGCGTCATGGCGGGGGGCGGCGCGGCGGCCCGTCCGCTGCGCGCGGGGCTGATCGGCGCGAGCGCCGAGGGGCGCTGGGGCGCGCTCGCGCACGTCCCGGCGCTGCAGGCGCTCCCGGAGTACGAGCTGCGCGCCGTCTGCGCCACGCGGCCCGAGACGGCTGAGGCCTCGCAGCGGGCCTACGGCGTCCCCCTCGCCTTCCACGATCACCGCGAGCTGGTCGCGCACCCGGACATCGACGTCGTGGTGGTGGCGGTGCGGGTGCCCCACCACGCCGAGCTCACGCACGCCGCCGTCTCGGCCGGCAAGCACGTCGTCACCGAGTGGCCGCTCGCCCGCGACTCCGCCGAGGCCCGGGGGATGCTCG
>DAOULG010000012.1:0-5601 GCA_034420495.1 Dehalococcoidia bacterium | reverse complement strand
ATCAGGCGCCGAGCAGCGCGAGCGCGGCGTCGATCGCCGAGCCCAGGAACTCGTCGAGCTGCGCGGCCTGCGCCGCCGCGGTCGGGGCGGCCTCGAGCTCGCTCCCGGCAAGGAGCGCCCCCATCCAGCCCTCGGTGTGCCAGCGCCCCCCGCCCGCGAGGACCGGCAGCTCCCGGGCCGGGGGATAGGGCCACGGCGTCACGTAGATGTACGGCTCCGGGTAGCCCTCGTCGCCGGGCTGCATCCCGACGCCGACGCTCCGCGCCTCCTCGGCGTCGGCGCCCGGATCGAGCACGATCAGGGTCGCCAGGTCGAGGTGGTGCGGCCAGAGCCGGAGGGGGGAGGCGCCGTCCCGCGATGCCGCGACGGCGCCAAGCGCCCCGGAGGCGGCCGCGTAGTAGCGCTCCAGCTCCGCGAGCCCCGCGAGGTCGGAGGCGTCGAGGAGCCCGCCGGGCGCGCAGGGGGGAGGGGGATACGCCTCCACGCCCTCGAGCGGGCGGGGGAGCGGGGCCCCGGTGAGCTCCTCCGAGCGCGCGGCGAGCCAGGCGAAGAGCTCGTCCACCGAGCGCCCGCCGGCGCCGAGCTCGGCGAGCGGCTCGGAGCCGGACTCGGGCAGCACCCGGACGTGGAGCCCCACCGGCCGCAGGGCGACGCGGAAGGGGGTCCGGCCGGGCAGCACGGCGCTCACCATCGCCCGCAGCGAGTCGTCCCAGCCGTAGGCGCTGTGGCTCCAGTCGGGGAGCGGGGGGGCGAGCGCCCGCGGCACGGAGGCGACGACCTGCGCCGCGCAGTGCAGCTGCTCGCGCGCCGCGACGAGATCCGTCGCCGCGCGGGAGCCGAGCCGCTCCCGGCCCTCGCCGGCGCTCCCCACGGGCCTCCCCCTCCCGCCCGGCGCCGGGGAGCCGGGCCGGGCGCGGGCATCGTAGCGGCTCCCCGCAGGAGGGTCACCGGCGCGGCCGGCCGATAGACTCGCGATCCCCCTCCGGGGCCGGGGACCGCGGGGAGCGCCGGCGATGCCAGACGAGACGGGACGGATCCCCCTCCGCCGCGGGCGGGCGGCGGCGCGTCTTGCGGGGGCGCGGCTCGCGGGGGCGCTGCTCCTCGCCGCTCTCGCGCTGCCCGCCGCCGCCTGCGCTCAGGAGGGGGAGGGCACCGGCGCGCCCGCGGAGCCGGGAGCACGGGAGCGCTCCACGCTGCTGGGGGAGGTCCTCCGGCGCGCCGTCTCCGATGCCTACGGACGCACCGCCGCCGTCTCCCGGCAGCCCCGCGATCGCTTCCTGCGCGAGATCGTCGGGCGTGCGGGGGTGCTCGAGGAGGCGCGGGCGGCCGGACTCCCGCTCGACCTCCTCGCCGACTCCTACGTCGCCACCGCCGGCGCCGGATCGGCGGCGGGGGTGGAGCTCCTCGACGTCGGCGACGAGCCGGTGGCCCGCGCTCTCGCCGCCGTGCTGGCGGAGGGCGGCACCCCGTCGCACCGCTGCGCCTCGGCGGAGACCCCCATATCGGGGGAGAGCGGATGGCTGCTCACCTGCACCCCGGTCGAGCCCCGGGGCCGGCAGCTCTTCCTCGCGGTGGTCGCGGCGGGCGAGGTCGTGATCGTCGCCCAGGAGAGCGGGCCGCGCGCCGACCAGGTGGCGGCGGCGATCGTCTCGGAGCTCCGTGGGGCGGAGGCCCCCCGGTAGCCCCGTGCGGCCCGCCCGGCGCGCGCGGGCCTGCTCAGCGCGCCGTGCGCCCGGCCTCGTCCAGGAAGCCGCGGATGGCGCCGGACCACTCCCCGGGAGCCTGCGTCGCGAAGAACTGGCCGCGGAGGTGGGCGGGGCGCGTCGCCGACTCCGGGGCGCCGGCGTTGCCGATGAGCACGCCCCGCGCGTCCGGGATCGTCTCCAGGAAGCGCTCGTGGAGCGAGCGCAGGCGGCTCTCCGAGCCGTGGATCACGAGCGCCGGGGCCCGCACGAGCGGCGTGTGCTCGAAGGTGGGGAAGTGGCAGATCGCGTGGGGACCGGCGCCCTCCCAGCCCATGTCGCCGTAGACCGCGCGGACGTCCTCGCCCCCCGCGTTGATCGCGAGCAGGTTCATGAGCGAGCGGTTGACCTCGGCCAGGTCCGCGCCCGGCCGATCGCCGCCGACCCGCTTCCAGATCTCCACCAGGTGGCTGCCGTCGGGTTGCTCCGGGTAGTAGCGGTGGATGCGCCCGTGGAGGGCCCGCCCCTCGTCGTTGCAGTAGTCGAACGGCTCGTCCAGGACGAGCGAGCGCACGCGCTCCGGCTGCCAGCCCGCGAGGTCGATCGCGATCTGCGCCCCGGTCTTGGCGCCGAAGAGATGCACGCGCGCCAGCCCGAGCCCGTCGAGGAACCAGGAGAGGGCCTGCGCGAACTCGCGCACGCTGGTGTACGGCTCGGGGGGCCGGTCGGACTGGCCGTAGCCGATGGTCGTGGGCGCGACGACGCGGTAGCGATCGGAGAAGTAGCCGAAGAGCGGCTCGTACTGCTCGGAGGTGGACGGCGTGGTGTGGAGCATGACGAAGGGATCCCCCCCGCCGGCCTCGCGGTACTCGATGTGGCCGTGCGGCGTCTTCACGAAGCCCCGGGTCACGTCCGCGCTCATCACAGCCGTCACGTCGAGCCTCCCCCGCCGCCCTCGACCGGCGCCGTCCCGGCGGGCGCGGTCGCAGCCGGGCGAGGCTACACTCTACGGAGCAGGCGCGCGGCGAGGCGACCGCGCGCGGCCGTCGGGCGGGGGTAGCTCAGCTGGCAGAGCATCTGCCTTCCAAGCAGAAGGTCGCGGGTTCGAGACCCGTCCCCCGCTCCACCCACCGCGACATCACGCGCAGCGGCGCGCCCGGGGGCTCCGCCACCGGGGAGCCGGCCGCACCCGGCGACGGCGCGCCGGAGGAGGCGCGCCCCCGTGCCCGCTCCCGCGAGTCACCCCACGGCGGAGCGGGCTCCGCATGAGGTATCAGGGCGTCATCTTCGACCTCTACGGAACACTCGTGGAGCCCTTCCGCGGCCGCGAGGGCCGGGGGACCATCGCGGCGATGGCGAAGGTCCTGGGGGTTGCGGAGCACGACCTCCTCAGGCTCTGGGGCACGACCTTCCTGGCCCGGGAGCGAGGCGCCTTCGCGAGCATCGAGGAGAACCTCCGGCACGTATGCGGCTGCCTGGGCGTCGAGCGCGATGCCGCGCGGGTGGCGGCCGCGGCGGCGCTGCGGCTCGATCTCTACCGGCGCTCCCTCCGTGCCCGGGCGGGGAGCCTGGAGACGCTGGCTGCGCTCCGTGAGGCGGGGCTCCGCACGGGGCTGGTCAGCAACGCGAGCGTCCAGACGCCCGAGCTGTGGCGGGAGACCTCGCTGGCGCCTGTGGTCGAGGTGCCGGTCTTCTCCTCGGACGCGGGGCTCTCGAAGCCCGATCCGCGCATCTACCGCCTGGCATGCGAGGGTCTCGGGCTCGCGCCCGACGCATGCCTCTACGTCGGCGACGGGAGCGACGGCGAGCTGGAGGGGGCGCGGGGCGCGGGGCTGCACCCCGTGCTGATCCGGGTTCCCGGCGATGACCTGGACGACCCCCCGCGGCCCGAGGCCCGGGCGTGGCGGGGCCCCGCCGTGCCGGCGGTCTCCGGGATCCTCGACCTGGTCGCCACGTAGGTGGGGCGCGGAGCGGGCCTGGCGGCGGCACTGTCGCGCGTGCCCAAGGCGGAGCTGCACCTGCACCTGGCGGGCGCCATCGGCGAGGAGGCGGCGCGCCGCCTCTCCGAGAAGCACGGAGTGCCGGACGCCGCCCGCCTCTACCGGAGCGCCGCCGGGGATCGCCCGTCGTTCGACCGCTTCCTCGAGGCCTACGTCGGCGTGGCCACCCTGATACGGAGCAGGGACGATCTCGTGCTCGCCGGGCTGAGCGTGGGGGCGCGGCTGCGCCGGGACTCGGTCGTCTACGCCGAGATCATGTTCGACGTCGGGACGCTCGTTGAGGGCGGGATGTCGCCCTCCGCGATCTCCGGGGCGCTCGACGAGACGGCCAGCCGCCACGGCATCGAGCTCCGCTGGATCGCCGACCTGGGCCGGGACGACGGTCCGGAGGCGGTGGAGAGGAGGGCGCGCCTCGTCGCCGACATGGAGTGCCGATCCCTCGTCGGAGTGACGATGGGCGGGCGCGAGGGCGTCCACGATCTGCGCCGCTTCGCCGCGGCGTTCGAGCGGGCGCGGGAGGCGGGCCTGGCGGTGACCGTGCACGCGGGCGAGTTCGGCGACGCCGCGGGCGTCCGGGAGGCCGTCGACGTCCTGCGACCGGATCGGATCGGGCACGGCGTCGCCGCCGCCTCCGATCCCGCGACCGTCGACGAGCTCCGGCGACGCGGCATCCCGCTCGACGTGTCGATCGGGAGCAACCTCGGGACCGGCGCCTACCGGCGCCTCGCGGATCACCCCGCGCTCAGGCTGCACAGGGAGGGCGTCGTCGTCACGCTCAGCACCGACGATCCGCTGCTGTTCGGGACGTCGCTGACGGGGGAGTACCGGGACCTCATCGCGCTGGGAGCGTCGGCCGGCGAGGTCCGGGAGATCCTCGCCGCCGGCTTCCGGGCCGCCTTCATCACCGACGGCGAGCGTCGGGGCTACCTCGAACGACTCGACGGGGCGTGGCGGGCGGGCGTGAGCGCGCGGGGGTCGTCCTAGCGGCGGTCAGCGGGGCAGGGTGAGGAAGGCGCGGATGGCCGGGTGCTCGCGCACCTCCTCCCGGCTCACGGGCGGGGATCCGGGAGCGACGTCCCCGCCGTAGAAGCCCGCGAACCAGAGCAGCAGGTTGGCGTTCCAGTAGACGAAGCCGTTGGGCGGCTCGCAGCCGGCCACCAGCGGCACCGCCCGCTGGTCCGTCTCCCAGTCGGCCCGCCGCGCCTCGCTGTCCGGGTAGACGAAGAGGACCCAGACGGCGAAGCGCCCGCTCTCCTCGTCCCCCGACACGACGAAGGGGACGCCCTCGACGGCGGTCCCCGCGCAGGCGGAGCGCGGATCGTAGAGGTCGGTGGGCGTGACGCCGGCGGGCGCCAGCGACCCGGCGAGGTCGGAGAGCGAGTAGGGGACGCCCTCACGGGCCGGCGGCTCCGCCGTCGGCGGCGGGGTCGCCGTCGGCGTCGGGGCGGCGCGCGGCGGTGCGGTGGGAGCGGGCGTGGCCGGGGGCGCGGTGGGCGTCGGAGCGGGGGTGCCGGCGGGGGTCGACGCCGCTGCCGCCGGCGGCGTCGGCGTCGCGACCACGGCCACGCCGGCGCCCTCCTCCTCCCCGCCGCCGACCCGGAAGGCGATCGCCGCCAGGACGACCGACACCGCGAGCAGCGGGAGCGCCACGACGACGAAGAATCCCGTGGGCGAGAGCGCCCTCATCTCCGGTCTCCCCCGGAGCGGGCGGCCGGCCCGCGCCGTCCGCCGCTCCCGCGCGCCCCGATGGTTCGCCGGCGCCCCGTCGATGGTACGCGCGCCCCGGCCGGGGCGCGCGCCGCCGGGCGGGGTCCCTTCCTCGGGTCCGCCCGCAGCCGGGGCGCGCCGGCCGGGGCGGCGCGGCGCTCGCCCTCGCGGCCCGCCGCGTGCTATCTGAGGGGCGATGACGAGCGAGCGCC
>DAOULG010000011.1:0-5440 GCA_034420495.1 Dehalococcoidia bacterium | reverse complement strand
GGCGATGGACGGCGACGGGCGGGCGCGCTGGCTCATGGCGCAGCTCCTGAACTGGCACCGGCGGGAGGCGAAGTCCCTCTGGTGGCGCTACTTCTACCTGGTGAACGAGCTCTCCGACGAGGAGCGCCGCGAGGAGTCCGACGCCCTCGGCGAGCTGACCTTCGAGCGTTCGTGGCTCGCCCCGGGACCCCGGAGCCGCTCAACGATCTACCGGTTACGTTTCCCGCCCCAGGACCACTCGATCCGCGTCGACGACTCTCCGCGCGATCCCGAGACGGGGCGCTCCGTGGGGACCGTCGTCCACCTCGACGACGACGAGGGCGTGATCGACATCCGGCGCGGCAGCGGGAGGGGCCCGCCGACGGCCACCTCGCTCGTCCCACTCGATCACGTCCCTCCCCAGCCCAAGCCGGAGAGTCTCCAGCGCCTCGCGCGCCGGGTACTCGAACACGGCGTGGAGGGAGACGGCCCGTTCCGAGCTACGCGCGATCTGCTCGCGCGCCGTCCCCCGAGACTGGGGCAGCCCGAGAGGGCGGACGTCCGGCGTCCAGGCGAGGAGGCTCCGGATGCGGCCCGCCGGCTCGTGAAGCAGATGCGCGAGAGCTATCTCGCGATCCAGGGGCCGCCCGGCTCGGGCAAGAGCACGGTCGGGGCGGAGATGATCGTCGACCTCGTCGAGGAGGGGTACCGCGTCGGCGTCACCGCCAACAGCCACAAGGTGATCGGGGAGCTGCTGTCGAAGGTGGAGAGGGCGGCGGACGGGCGCGACGTCGTCGTGGAGATCGGCCAGCGCTCGAACGACGAGCCCGCCCACGCTGGCGCCCTCCACCTGGCGAGCAACGCGGAGGCGCGCCGGGAGCTCGCCTCCGGCGCGCTCGACGTGGTCGGGGGGACGACCTGGCTGTGGGCGCGCGACGACATGATCGGAAGCGTCGACGTGCTCTTCGTCGACGAGGCGGGACAGATGTCGCTCGCCGACGCGCTGGCCGCCTCCCTCGCCGCTGAGAGCGTCGTCCTCCTGGGCGATCCGCAGCAGCTCGACCAGCCCCTCACGGGGGTCCACCCGCCGGGGGCGGGGGGATCGGTGCTGGCGCACGTGCTCGGCGGCGAGCGCGTGATGCCCCGCCGTCTCGGGCTCTTCCTCGACGGTAGCTGGCGGCTCCATCCCGCGATCAGCGCGTACACGTCCGAGATGTTCTACGAGGGACGGCTGCGCTCGCACCCCGGGCGCGAGCGGCTCGACCTCGACGGCGTGGAGCCCCTGTCGGGGACCGGCATCCGCTTCGTGCCGGTCTTCCACAGCGACCGGTCGAGCGAGTCCGCCGAGGAGGCCGAGGCGGTGGCGACCCTCGTCGGTGCCGTGCTCCGGGGGGGCTCGGAGTACACCGATGCCGACGGCGCCTCCCATCGGCTCACGGAGTCGGACGTGCTCGTGATCACGCCCTACAACGCGCAGGTCGGAGCCATCCGCGAGGCGCTCCCCGGCCTGCGCGTCGGCACGGTCGACAAGTTCCAGGGGCAGGAGGCGCCCATCTCCATCTACTCGATGGCGACGAGCTCGGGCGCCGAGGCACCTCGCGGGATGGAGTTCCTCTACAGCCTCCACCGCCTGAACGTCGCGACGAGCCGCGCGCAGTGCCTCGCCGTCGTGGTCGCAAGCCCCGCGCTGGTCCGGGTCCGCTGCCGGACGCCTAGGGAGATGCGCCTCGCGAACGCCCTGGCGCGCCTCATCGAGGTGGCGGGCGAGAGGGAGTAGGCCGGAGCGCGTGCCCCCTGGCCGCGCCGGCCGGGTGGCTGGTCGTCTAGCGGAAGACGTGATCTGCGTGCCACTCGAGCGCCCGCGCGCTCGGGGCGAGGCGGTCGTCGCGCGGCACGTGCATCTTCCGGCCCGCCATCTCGTAGTAGTGCCTGCCGTTCTCGAATTCGTCGCGCAGCCGGGAGCTCACCTCCAGGCGCAGATCGGGCGTGACGGTCACATAGCCCTTGTCGTACAGCCGGTGCAGGTCGGAGCGGAGGACGAGCCCGTTCTGCGGGTGGTTCGATCCCGGGCCCAGATACGGCTGGATGTGTGCGGCGTCCAGGACCGGAGTCGCATGCTCTCCTGTCACGGCACACTGCCCCTCGTATGCCTGCAGCAGCCGGAGGCGGAAGGTCCCCTGACCGTCCCTCTCCGCGCGCACGGCGTCGACGCGGTCGCGCGTGTCGTACTCCACCAGCTCGAAGTCCGGCCGGAGATCGGGGACGGGATCCGGGTGGATGCTCTGCAGGAGCGTCCGGAGGCTCTCGCCGTCGCGCGCAAGGTCGTAGCGCTTGTAGCTCATGAGGTTGCGAGGCCATCCCTCGTCGAGGCCCCAGGGCATCCAGTCGCGCCGCGGCAGGAACACGGCGTCGCGGAGGACGATGCAGCTCAGGTGCGCGTCGGCGGCCCGACCGGACTTCAGGCGGTACCCGCCGATCGTCCTCTCGAAGTCCGCCCGTGAGCCGTCGCCGTTGCGGTCGCCGAAGATCTCCCAGGCGAGGTGGACCGGCATCCGGGACGAGACGGCGAAGAAGCCGAACCCGGCCACGGCACTGTGCGGCGCCTTCAGCCGGAAGAAGAAGGGCCCACCGGGTGTCAGCGCGCGGAACTCGTCCTGGGCCGACGGCCGCCAGAAGTTGACCTCGTCAACGCGGGTCAGCTCATCCCGGGGCCGGAAGGAGAAGAACCAGCGCCGGTCGGTGGGGGCGACGACCGCTGGAAGGGCGTTCTCCATGGCACGCGCAGCATAGCGCGCCGTGACCGGATGCCGCGTCTGCGCCCGGTCGGCGCGGCGAGACCTCCGCGGCCATCAGGGAACGGGAAGGCAGCCGTTCCCGCGCGGTGGTCTCCGTCACCGCCCCCCGCTCGCTCAGGTGAGATCGAAGCGGTCGAGGCTCATCACCTTGTCCCACGCGGCCACGAAATCGCGCACGAACCGGTCCTCGCCGTCGTCGGAGCCGTAGACCTCGGCGAGCGCACGCAGCTCGGAGTTCGACCCGAAGACGAGGTCGACCCGCGTCGCGGTCCACCGGAGATCGCCGGTCTCCCGGTCCCGTCCCTCGAAGACGCCGGGGGCGTCGGCCGAGGCCTCCCACGCGGTGCCCACATCCAGCAGGTTGACGAAGAAGTCGGTGGTGAGAGCGCCCGGGCGGTCGGTGAGGACGCCGTGCGCGGACTGACCGCTGTTCGCTCCCAGGCCGCGCAGGCCGCCCACGAGCACCGTCATCTCCGGGGCGGTGAGCGTCAGCATGCAGGCGCGCTCCACCAGCAGCTCCTCGGCGGTGCCGTCCTGGCCGGGCTGCAGGTAGTTGCGGAAGCCGTCGAAGGCGGGCTCCAGGACGGCGAAGGACTCCTCGTCGGTCCACTCCTGCGGAGCGTCCGTGCGACCGGGTGTGAAGGGCACGCGCACGTCGTGGCCGGCGTCTCGCGCGGCCTGCTCCACTCCCGCGCAGCCCGCGAGCACGATCAGGTCGGCGAGGGAGATGCGGGTGTCGCCGTCCTGCGAGCCGTTGAACGCCTCCCTGACGCCCTCGAGCGTCTCCAGGACGGCGCCGAGCCGGGCGGGGTCGTTCGCCTCCCACTCCCGCTGCGGGAGGAGGCGGATGCGTGCGCCGTTTGCCCCGCCGCGCCTGTCGGTGCCGCGGAACGAGGCCGCCGATGCCCATGCCGTCGAGACGAGATCGGAGACGGAGAGGCCGGAGGCGAGCAGCTGCGCCTTGAGGGCGGCGACGTCGTCCTCGCCGACGAGCCCGTGGTCGACGTCGGGGACCGGATCCTGCCAGAGCAGCGCCTCGCCGGGGACGAGCGGCCCGAGGTAGCGGCTCCGCGGGCCCATGTCGCGGTGGATGAGCTTGAACCATGCGCGCGCGAACGCTTCCTCGAGCTCCTCGGGGTGCTCGAGGAAGCGCCGGGAGATGCGCTCGTAGTCCGGATCCACGCGCAGCGACAGGTCCGTCGTCAGCATCATCGGAGCGTGCCTCACGGCGGGGTCGTGCGCGTCGATGACGGTGGCCGCCGCCGCCGCGTTCGCCGGCTGGTACTGGGCCTTGCCGGCCGGGCTGCGGGCGAGCTCCCACTCGTGCCGGTAGAGGTTCTCCAGGAAGTTGTTGTCCCACCGGACCGGGTTCTCGGTCCAGGCGCCCTCGATGCCGCTGGTGATGGCGTCGCCGGCCCTGCCGCTGCCGAACCCGCTGGTCCAGCCGAAACCCTGCTCCTCGAGGCCGGCGCCCTCGGGCTCGGGACCGACGTGCGCCTCGGCGCCGGCGCCGTGCGCCTTGCCGAAGGTATGGCCGCCGGCGATGAGCGCGACGGTCTCCTCGTCGTTCATGGCCATGCGCTTGAAGGTCTGCCGGATGTAGCGGGCCGCCTCGAGCGGGTCCGGGTTGGCGTTCGGCCCCTCCGGGTTCACGTAGATGAGCCCCATGTGATCGGCGCCGAGGGGTCCCTGGAGCTCGCCGGCCCCGTCGTGGCGATCGTCGCCGAGCCACTCGCCCTCCGCGCCCCAGTCGGTCTCGTCGGCCTCCCAGGTGTCGGCGCGTCCGAAGGCGAAGCCGAAGGTCCGGAAGCCCATCGACTCCAGGGCGACGTTGCCCGCGAAGATGAGCAGGTCCGCCCAGGAGAGGCTGCGGCCGTACTTCTGCTTGACCGGCCAGAGCAGGCGGCGCGCCTTGTCGAGGTTGGCGTTGTCGGGCCAGCTGTTGAGCGGTGCGAAGCGCTGGTGGCCGGAGCCGCCGCCGCCGCGGCCGTCGCTGATGCGGTAGGTGCCCGCGGCGTGCCACGTCATGCGGATGAAGAGCGGCCCGTAGTGCCCGTAGTCGGCCGGCCACCACTCCTGGGAGGTCGTCATGACCTCCTCGATGTCCCGCCTCAGCGCCTCGACGTCCAGGGAGCTCACCGCCTCGGCGTAGTCGAAGCCGGCGTCCATGGGATCGGAGAGCGGTGAGTTCCGGCGGAGCGGCTTCAGGCTGAGCTGATTCGGCCACCAGTCTTCGTTGCTGGGCATTGCGTCATCCTTCGTGTGCATATGCGTGTGCGTCTCGGCGTGCCGGAGCGGCCGCCGGAGCTCCATGGTAGCGCGCACGATCGCGGACGGCGCATGATCTAGACTGGGCGTCGCCAACGGCAGGGCTCCCCGACGATCCAGAGGCCGGATGGACTTCGACGACTACGACCTCGACCCGTCGGTCTACGACGAGATGCTGCTGCCGGACGGCACGCACCGCCCGCACAGCGGGGAGCTGTACGAGACCCTGCGCGAGCTCTCGCCCGAGGAAATCGGCGTCATCCAGGAGCGCGTGACGCGAACGTTCTCGACCGAGGGCATCACCTTCACGGTCTACGGGGACGACGAGGCCGACGAGCGCATCATCCCGGTCGACTGCGTCCCGCGGGTGGTCTCGAGCTCAGACTGGGAGCATCTCG
>DAOULG010000010.1:0-10108 GCA_034420495.1 Dehalococcoidia bacterium | reverse complement strand
TAGAGGGAGAGCGCCGCCTGCAGCCGGCGCGTCGCGACGCGCATCCGGTGGACGCCCTCCGGATCGGAGCCCGCGCGCGCGACGGGCTCGGCCGCGGCGAGCGCCGCGAGCGGCACCCGGAGCGCGGCGGCGGCGGCCTCCGACATCGACGCGCGGCGGCGGAGCACGGGCGGCCAGGGGCGCCGGGCCCGGCCGGGTGCCGACGGGCGGGCGGCCCCGTTCCCGGCGGAGTCGCCGCCGGGTCGGGCGAGACCGGCCTCGAGCTTCGAGGCGCGAGCCGGGGTCAGGGAGCAGGCCTCGGCGAGAGCCTCGACGAAGCTCCTCGTGGCTCCGAGGTCCGAGCCGGCCCCCAGCTCGACCTCGACGCGATCGAGGCGGCGCGGTGGGGAGCCCGGCGCCGCGAGCGTGCAGCGGTCGACGGCGATCTCGGCGAGTTCCGCGCCGCCGGAGCGCAGCACGCGCGCGGTCCGCTCGGTGTCGACGCGCAGGAGCACCCGAAGCGGCCTCTCGCCGGTCACGGCACGCAGCCGCGCTCCGACGGGGCCGCCGGCGCGCCGGAGGCGCGTCGCTCCCTCCGCGGGGGCGTCCGCACCCCCCTCCGTCGCGAGCGGCTCGCTGAACTCGGCGCGCCTCGCGGGGTGCGCCCCCCCTGCACCGAGCGACTTGAGCGTCGCCTCGAGGGCCTGCGCGCCCTCCTCGAGCGAGCGGCGCTCCCTGAGCCCGTAGCCGGCCTGCCGGAGGAGCCCGTCGTCGGTGTCGAGGTAGCGGTCAGTCAGGCGCCTGAGGCGGGGCGGAGAGACGTCGTAGCCGTCCGCCGACTCGCTCCCGTGCGTCGCCAGCCAGCGCTCGACGGCGCCGGGATCGGGTGCGTCGAACTGCCACTCGATCTCCTCGCGGGGCCCGCCGGCCACGCGGGCGGACCCGTCGGCGCCGCGCTCGATCACGGGCGGCTCGCCTCCCCGCACGTGCGAGCCCCGATCGTACACGGCGCGGGGCGGCGCCGACGCCGGCGGCGGATGTCCCCGCTACGGCTCCCGGGCCGCCGCGCCGGCGCCGCCCCGCGAGGGGCGGAGATCGAGCACCTCGAGCTCGAGCCCGTCGCCGCGCCGATCCGCGCGGAAGCGGTAGACGATGTCGGCGGGCGTGCCCGGGGGGACCGCCTGCTCCGCCCGACCGAAGGCGATGGCGCGCCAGGAGGCGCCGCCGGCGCGCGCGGTGAAGCGGAGATGCGCGCCGCCGTCGCCGACGCTCCGCGCACCCTCGACCGCGACACGCGGCGCGACGAACGTCGGGACGGGGTTCCCGGCGCCGTGCGGCGCGAGCCTGCCGAGCCAGCTCAGGAGGTCGGGGCTCACGGCGTCGAGGGGGAGACCGGCGTCGACGTCGACGGTGGGACGGAGCGCCTCCTCATCGAGTCGCTCGGCGGCGTCGGCGAGCAGTCGCCTGCGGAGCTCCGGCAGGCGTCCCTCGTCGATGGAGAAGCCGGCGGCCGCGCGGTGGCCGCCGTAGCTCCGGAAGAGGTCGGGGTGGCGGCCGAGCAGGTCGGTGATGTCGAAGCCCGGTACCGATCGGCAGGAGGCGCGCCCCGCCCCGTCGGAGAGGTGGATCACGATGGCCGGCCGGCCGTAGGCGTCGACGAGTCCGGAGGCGAGAGGCCCCGTGAGGCCGGCGGCGATCGCGGGCGACGCCGCGATCAGGAGGGGTGCCGAGCGCTCCTCCTCGTCGAGCAGCTCGCCCAGGTGCCGCCGCGCCGCCGCCGTCTCCGACCGCCGCCTTTCGTTGAGCTCCTCCAGCCGGCGCGCGAGCGGCTCCGCCTCGCCGGCCCCCGGGGCGAGGAGCAGGTCGAGCGCGAGGTGGGCGTGCTCCATGCGGCTGGCGGCGTTGAGGCGCGGCCCCAGCACCCAGCCGCAGAGGTCGGCGCTCGCATCCTCGAGCGAGGCGCCGGCCTCCGCGGCGAGCGCGCGCAGCCCCGGGCGGGGGCGGCGGCCGAGCGCCGCGAGCCCGGCGCGCACGAGGTCGCGGTTCGCTCCGACCAGGGGCACGAGATCGCAGACGGTGCCGAGCGCCGCGAGCGCCAGGTGCGGATCCGGGTCGTAGGGGACGCCGCGCCTCTCGTGCAGTCGGTGCGCGACGGCGTAGGCGATGCCGCACGCGGCCGGCTCGGCGCCGGCGATCCCGGCGTCGAGCCGGGGGTTCACGATGGCGAGCGCGCGCGGGAGCTCGGCCGGCGCGGCGTGGTGATCCAGGATCACCGTCTCCATGCCGAGCTCCCGCGCCTGCTGCACCTCCTCCACGGCCGAGGTCCCGCAGTCCGCCGTCACGAGCAGGCCGGCGCCGCGCCGCGAGAGCTCGCGGATCGCCCCGGCGTTCGGCCCGTGCCCCTCGCGGATGCGGTCGGGGAGGTAGGGGAGGGGGCGCGCGCCGAGCGCCGCGAGCGTCTCGACGAGGATCGCCGTCGCGGTCACGCCGTCGACGTCGAAGTCGCCGAAGACGGCGACGCTCTCGCCGTCCTCGCAGGCGCGCGCGAGCCGGGAGACGGCAACGTCGAGCTGCGGGAGATCGGCCGGGCGCCCCGGGGCGGCCGGGCCGTCGAGCAGCGCGCGCGCCTCCTCCGTCGAGCCGACGCCCCTCTGGAGGAGCAGCCGGGAGATCAGCCGCGGCCACGGCGCGTCGCCGAGCCCCGAGAGGTCGACGGGGCCGGGGAGCCGCCAGAGCCGGTCCCCGGAGCCCCGCACCAGCCGCCCCCCGTCGTCCGCCCTCACGGGGCGCGCGGGGCGGCGGGGCGCGGCGTGCGGGCGGCGCCGGCCCCGCGCGGGGATCCCCTCACGGGCCGGTGCGGCCGAAGATGAGGGAGCTGTTGTGGCCGCCGAAGCCGAGCGCGTTCGACATCGCGACCGCGACGTCGAGATCGCGCGCGCCCTCGGGGACGTAGTCGAGGTCGCACTCGGGGTCCGGCACCTCCAGGTTGCGCGTGGGGTGTATCCGGCCGTCGCGGATCGAGAGCACGCAGACCGCGGCCTCGATGCCGCCGCCGGCGCCGAGCGAGTGGCCGATCATCGACTTCGTCGAGGAGATCGGGATCGAGAACGCCTCCTCGCCGAACACAGCCTTGATGGAGAGCGTCTCGAACTTGTCGTTGAGCGGGGTGCTCGTCCCGTGCGCGTTGATATAGCTCACCGCCGAGGACTCGAGCCCCGCCGCCCCGAGCGCCGCGCGCATCGCCCGCGCCGCACCCTCGCCGTCCTCGGAGGGCTGGGTGACGTGGAAGGCGTCGGCCGACTGCCCGTAGCCGAGCATCTCGGCGAGGATCGGCGCCCCGCGCCGGCGGGCGAACTCCGCCTCCTCCAGCACCAGCACGGCGGCGCCCTCCGCCAGGACGAAGCCGTCGCGCTCGCGATCGAAGGGGCGCGAGGCGTGCGCCGGGTCGTCGTCGCGGCGCGTGGAGAGGGCGCGCGAGGCGTGGAACGCGGCGAGGCCCATGCGCGTGACGGCGGCCTCGGCGCCGCCGGCCAGCATCGCGTCGGCGTCGCCGCGCCGGATGGTCTCGAAGGCCGTGCCGAGCGCGTCGGAGCCGGAGGCGCAGGCGGAGACCGTGTCGAAGTTGGGGCCGCGGGCGCCGTGCCGGATCGAGACCTGGCCGGCCGCCATGTCGGCGATGTACATCGGGACCATGAAGGGGGAGATGCGCCCCGGCCCCTTCTCGAAGAGGGTCCGGTAGCCCTCCTCGATCGTCGCCAGGCCCCCGATGCCGCTCCCGATCATGACCCCGACGCGATCGGCGGCGGCGGAGACGTCGAGCCCGGCGTGCGCGACGGCCTCGTCGGCCGCCGCGATGGCGAGCTGGACGAAGCGGTCCGTGCGGCGCGCCTCCCTGCGGTCGAGGAAGGCGCCCGGATCGAAGCCGGGGACCTCGCCGGCGATCGTCACGGCGAGCCCGGAGAGGTCGTCCAGCGTCGCGCGGCGGATGCCGTTCTCGCCGGCGAGCAGCGCGCGCCAGCTCGCCTCGCGGCCGACGCCGACGGGGGTGACCATCCCGATGCCGGTGACGACGACGCGCCGGGGCTCGGGGGCGGGGTGGGCGCTCATCCACCGCCCTCCGCTGCGCCCGGATCCCAGCGGCCGAAGATCAGCGCCGAGTTGTGGCCGCCGAGCCCCACGGAGGTGGAGAGCGCGTGGGAGATGGTCGCCCGGCGCGCCGCGTTCGGCACGTAGTCGAGGTCGCAGTCCGGGTCGGGGTGCTCGTAGTTGATGGTGGGCGGTACGAGCTGGCGCTCGCACACGAGCGCGGCCACCGCCGCCTCCACGGCCCCGGCGGCGCCCATCATGTGCCCGAGCATCGACTTCGTCGAGGAGACCAGGAGGCTGTCGGCGTGCGCGCCGAACACCGTGCGCAGCGCGCGCGTCTCCACCCGGTCGTTGATGGGCGTGCCGGTGCCGTGCGCGTTCACGTAGTCGATGTCGGCGGGCTCCCGGGCGGCGCGCCTGAGCGCCCGCGCCGTCGCCGCGCGGATCCCGCGCCCATCCTCGGGCGGCGCCACCATGTCGACCCCGTCCGAGGCGGTGCCGGCCCCGAGCCACTCGGCGTAGATGTGGGCGCCGCGCGCGCGCGCGTGCTCCGCCTCCTCCAGCACGAGGCAGCAGGCACCCTCGGAGAGGATGAAGCCGTTCCTGGTCGCGTCGAAGGGTCGCGAGGCCCGCGCCGGGTCGGGGTGCGTCGCCAGCGCGCGCATCGCCTGGAAGCCGGCGTAGTAGACGGGCTTGAGCGAGGCCTCGAAGCCGCCGGCGATCACCGCCGTCGCCTCGCCGCGGCTCACCACCTCCGCGGCCTCGCCGACGGCGGCGCCGCCGGTCGCGCACGCCGCCGTGACCGCGAGGTTGGGGCCGCGGACGCCGAGCTCGATGGCGAGCAGCCCCGTCGGCGTGTCGGGGAGCATGTGGGTGATGAGGAAGGGTGAGACGCGGCGCGGCCCGCGCTCGTCCAGCGCCTGCTGGTTCTCGACCAGGAGGTGCGCGCCCCCGATGCCGGTCCCCAGCACGATCCCGACGTCCTCCGGGTCGAGGGCGGGGACGTCGAGGCCGGAGTCGGCGACCGCCTCGCGCGCCGCCGCGATCGCCAGCACGGTCGAGCGGTCGATGCGGCGCAGCTGCTTCGGATCGACGACCGCGGACTCATCGAAGCCCTTCAGCTCCCCGGCGAGCGGGCACTCGTATCCGGAGGCGTCGAAGGCGGTGACGCGGCCGATGCCCGACCGCCCGGCCACCAGCCCCTCCCAGGTCGTGGGCCAGTCGTTGCCGAGCGGCGTCAGCATGCCGAGGCCGGTCACGACGACGCGGCGCGGCCCGGGGCGGTCGGCGGTGGTCGGGGACACGCCGCCGCTACCGGGCGACGGGGTCGGGAAGAATGGAGATCGGCACCGGCTCCTCGCGGGCGTCGTCGAGCGCCACCGCCG
The DNA here is from genome assembly GCA_034420495.1 of Dehalococcoidia bacterium. Classification (GTDB taxonomy): domain Bacteria; phylum Chloroflexota; class Dehalococcoidia; order UBA2979; family UBA2979; genus VYDC01. The sequence continues at coordinate 4,658 of DAOULG010000010.1, read as the reverse complement.
TCGACCGCGCGGCGATTCGACGCACCATGTTGGCGAGCACGTGGCCCGGCCCGACCTCGATGAATGTCGTCACGCCCTCACGTGACATCGCCCGCACGTTCTCGGCCCAGTAGACCGGGGCGCGGAGCTGCAGCTCGAACTCGGCGCGCAGCCGGTCGGCGGTGTCCAGCAGCTGCGAGGAGACGTTGGAGACGACCGGGACGGCCGGCTCTGCCAACGGCACCTCGCGGATCACCATCGCGAACTCCTCGGCCTGCTGGGCGTGGAGCGGCGTGTGGCTCGACACGCGCACGCGGAGCTGGATCGCCTTCCCCTGCCGCACCCGCGCCAGCGCCATGGCCCGCTCCAGCGCCGAGAGGTCCCCCGAGATGACCAGGTGCGTGTCCATGTTGTGGTTCGCGATGTCGACGCGATCCGCGGTCGATGACGTCGCCTCCCGGCAGATCTCGGCGACGGCGTCGTGCTCGAGCCCGATGATCGACGCCATGCCGACGGGGCGCTGCTCGTTGAAGCTGCCCATCAGGCGCGCCCGCTCCAGGATGACCAGCAGCGAGTCCCGGAAGGAGATCGCCTCGCTGGCGACGGCGGCGCTGAAGAGCCCCAGGGAATGCCCGCCCATGACGCGCGGGCGGATCGCCCGTCCCACCTCGCCGAGCTTCTCCCGCATCGCGCGCAGGAAGGCGACCGAGGTCGTGAGCACGGCGGGCTGCGTCGCGCGCGTCTCCGCCAGCTCCTCCGCCGAGCCCTCGAAGCAGACGCGGGCGAGATCGATGCCCGTGATCTCGCTCGCCTCCTCGAAGGCGAGGCGCGCCGCCCGCGAGCGCTGGTAGATGAGCTGGCCCATGCCGGGTGACTGGGAGCCCTGTCCCGGGAAGATCAGCGCGACCGGATCTCCGCGCAGGGCCGCGCCCGCGGCCGCTCCGCTGCCGACCGGCCGCCCGCGGCTGGTCTCGGTCGTCACCGCTGAGGCTCCCCCCTCGGGGCCCGCGTGCGGCGGGGCGCATGCGCAGCCCGCGTCCCCGGCGCGCAAGTCTACCAGAGGCTCCCGCCTGCGGGCGGCGCGCCCGCGCCCCCCTCCGGACCCCCGAACAGCCCCGGCGCGATCCCGGCTCCCGGCCCGGCGCCCCGGGGCCGTCCCTCCAGCAGGGCCGTGACCTCCGGCAGCGCGCGGAGCAGATCCTGCGCCAGGCCCGCCGCGGTCCCGTGGCTCTCGGCGACGCGCCGGCCGCAGTCGCCGTGCATGTAGACGGCGGCCGCCGCGGCGTCGAAGGGCTCCATCCCCTGTGCGAGGAGTCCGGTCAGGAGGCCGGCGAGCACGTCGCCCGTGCCGGCCGTGGCGAGCATCGGATTGGCCTCGCCGGAGATGCGGGCGCGCCCGTCGGGCGCCGCGACCACCGTGCAGGCGCCCTTCAGCACGACGATGCTCGCGGTCTCCCTCGCCGTGTCGAGCGCGCACCGGAGCCGGTTCGACTGCACGTCGGCCACCGAGCACCGGGCGAGGCGCGCCATCTCGCCGGGGTGCGGCGTGAGCACCCGCGGCAGCGCGAGGCGATCCGCCCAGCCCGGGAGCCGCGCCAGCGCCGAGAGCGCGTCGGCGTCCACGACCACGGCGCGCAGATCCCCGCCGGCGCCGCCGAGGCCCGAGAGCAGCTCGCGCACGAAGGCGCGCGGGGCCCGCCCCGTCCCGATGCCGGGCCCGACGAGGAGCGCCGTCGCCCGCCTCAGGCTCCCCGAGCCGAGCGCGCGCACCAGCGCGCGCGCCGCCCGCCCGTCGAGCTCGCCCTCGCGCGACCCGGGCGCGGTCGCGAGCGGCTCGTGCACGGCGTCGGGGAGTCCGCTCACCAGGAGCGGCTGCAGCGCCTGCTGCGCGGCGACGGCGACGAGGCCGGCCCCGGAGCGCGCCGCCGCCTCGGCGGCGAGCCGCGCGGCGCCGGCGTAGCGCCGCGACCCCGCGGCGACGACGGCCGTGCCGAAGCTCCCCTTGTGGGAGCCGGCCGGGCGCCCCGGCATCGTCTCCTGGACCGCCCGGAAGTCGAGCTGCTCGTAGGGGAGCGGGGCCGAGGCGCCGGCCGGGATGCCGATGCCGACGGCGAGCACGCGGCCGGCGAGCTCGAGGCCGGGCAGCTGCGAGAGCCCCACCTTCGGGTGGCCGAAGCTGATGGTGAGGTCGGCCGCGACGGCCGTCGGATCGGCGGCGCCCGAGTCGGGGTCGACGCCGCTCGGGAGGTCGAGTGCGAAGAGGTGCGGGCTCGCCGGAGCGGCGCGGGCCGCCCGCAGCCGGCCGAGCAGCCCGGCGAGCCGGCCCTCGATCGGCCGGGCGCCGCCGCCCGTGCCGAGCAGGGCGTCGAGGACGAGGCTCGCCTCGGAGAGGAGCGCGTCGAGCCGGGCGAAGTCGCTGTCCTCCTCGGCGTTCTCGGCGCTCACGCCCGCCTCCTGCGCCTCGCGCCAGACCGGATCGGCCTCCGCGCGGGCGCGCAGCAGGTAGGCGCGCACGTCCGCGCCCCAGCCGGCGAGGTGCCTCGCCGCGACGAGGCCGTCGCCGCCGTTGTGTCCGGGCCCGCAGAGCACGAGGATGGGGCGGCCCTCGGCGGCGCCGACGGCCATCCACGCCTCCTGCGCCGCGGCGAGCCCGGCCTCCTCCATCATCGCGCGCTCGGAGACGCCGGCGGCGACCGCGGCCCGCTCCAGCCCGGCCATCTGATCGGCGGTCACGAGCTTCACGCGCGCACCTACGTCACCGAGCCGTCGATCAGGCCGCGGCGCCTCAGCCGCCCGATCAGGTGGGATCGCGCCTCGGCGTGATCCTGCTCCGGGCGGAGCTGCCGGCAGACGACCACCGCCATCGCCAGCTCGCGCAGGTGCGTGAGCGAGATGTCGATCGCCTCGAGGCCGATGCGCTCGGCCCTCTCCCGGGCGCGCCCGTGGAGATAGACCAGCGGCTTCCCCCGGCGGTCGGGGAGGATCTCGATATCGCGCCAGCCCACCGAGCGAGCGCCGGTCCCCAGCGCCTTCATCACCGCCTCCTTGGCGGCGAAGCGCGCCGCGAGCTCGGGGATCCGCCCCCGGCAGAACGCCGCCTCCAGCGGCGTGTAGACGCGGCCGAGGAAGCGCGTGGGGTGCCGCGCCAGCACGTGCGCGACGCGATCGAGCTCGATCAGGTCGACGCCGATCGCATGCGTCGCGGGGTCGGGGCGCACCATCGGGCGGATCGTAGCACGCGCCCGGGGCCACGCCGGCGCCCGCGCGCAGGCGCCCTCGCTATACTCGGGGCGTGGCGGCTCCAGCGGCGACCCTCATCGACGGGCGCGCGATCGCGGAGGCGGTCGCGGCGGAGACGGCGGAGTCCGTCGCCGCCCACGTCGCGCGCGGTCAGCGCGCGCCGCACCTCGCCGCGGTGCTCGTCGGCGACGACGCCGCCTCGGCCACCTACGTCCGCAACAAGGGGCGCGCCTGCGAGCGCGTGGGGATGACGCACGAGACGCTGGCGCTCGGGGCCTCGACGACGCAGGCGGAGCTGCTCGGGCACGTCCGCCGCCTCAACGACTCCCCGGAGGTCTCGGGGATCCTGGTGCAGATGCCGCTCCCGCCCCAGGTAGACGCCGGCGCCGTCATGTCGGCGGTCGATCCCCGCAAGGATGTGGACGGGCTGCACCCGGTCAACATGGGGCTCCTGCTCGCGGGCGCCCCGCAGCTCGTGCCGGCGACGCCGAGCGGGATCCGGGAGCTGCTGCTGCGCAGCGGCCACGACCCGGCGGGCCGCCGCGTCGTGATCGTGGGGAGGTCGGTGCTGGTCGGCCGGCCGCTCGCGGCGCTGCTCGCGAACAAGGCGGCCGGTGCGAACGCGACGGTGACCCTCGCGCACACCGGGACGCGCGATCTCGGGGCGGTGACGCGCGAGGCCGAGATCCTCGTCGTCGCCGCCGGCAGCGCCGGCATCGTGACCGGGGAGATGGTGCGGCCCGGTGCGGTCGTGATCGACGTCGGGACCAACCGCGTGGAGGATCCCGCGGCGCGGCGGGGCTACCGGCTGGTCGGCGACGTCGACTTCGCGGGCGTCTCGGCGGTGGCGGGGGCGATCACGCCGGTGCCGGGGGGCGTCGGCCCGATGACGATCGCGATGGTCGTCCGCAACACGCTGCTCGCCGCCCGGGCCGCCGCCGGCTCCTAGCTGCCCGGCCGCCGCCGCCGTGAGACACTCTCCGCATGGAGGATCTCGGGGCGCGGGCGGCGGAGCTCGCCGCGCGCGTCCAGGACGTGCGGGTGCGCCTTTGACCTCGCCGCGCGCGAGCGCGAGCTCGCCTCGCTCCGTCGCCGCTCCGAGGCCCCCGATCTCTGGGACAACCGGCAGCAGGCCCAGCGCCTGATGCAGCGGCTCTCGCGGCTGGAGTCCCTGATCGCGACCTGGGACGAGCTCGAGAGCGGCGCGCGCGGGATCGGCGAGCTCGTCGAGATGGCGCAGGCGGTGGAGGACGAGGCGGAGCGCTCGGCGCTCGCGGCCGACATCGCCCTGGAGCTCGCCCCGCTCGAGGGCCGCTTCGCCGAGCTGGAGCTCGAGCTGACGCTGGGGGGGCCCTACGACGGCCGCAACGCGATGTTGCTGGTCCATGCCGGCGCCGGGGGAACGGAGGCGCAGGACTGGACGGAGATGCTGCTCCGCC
>DAOULG010000009.1:0-7921 GCA_034420495.1 Dehalococcoidia bacterium | reverse complement strand
CCGAACTCCAGGACCTCGTCGCCCACCCGCGCGTCGTAGAGCACCCCCGCGCCGCAGAGCGTGCAGTAGGCGAGCGCGACCGGCACCCCGCCCACGACGTCGTTGGCCATCTCGTGCCAGTCGAGGATGCGCAGCGGATAGGCGCGGGCGTCGCCCCCGATGTCCACGCCGAAGACCAGCTCGTCCGGATCGAGGTATCGGGCCTCGGAGCCCGCGACGAAGGCGGGGTTCACCAGCGCCGGGATGCCGTCGACGGAGACGCCGCCCCACTGCACGAGCTCGACGCGGATCGTCGACGGGAGGTCGGCCCCCATGAAGCGGCTGAAGGCCGGGTCGACGCGCGTCGCGTAGAGCTCCGCCTTCCAGTCGGCGAAGCCGGGCGGCGTCGGCGTCTCCGGGTTCCCTCCGAGCCACTCCACGGCCGCGCCCCAGTCACCGTTCAGGCCCTCGCCGGTGAGGGCCCAGAGCGCCCAGTTGACCGTCTCCTGCAGCTCGAAGGCTATCCAGAAGCGCTGGAGCTCCGTCAGCACCGGGATCATCGCCAGCTCGTCCTGCCGCACCGCGGTCTCGATGACCGCCGTGCGCTCAACGATGTCCTGGCCCGCCATCGTCTCGAGCACCCGGGCCCACGCCGCCTCGTCCCAGGCCGCCTCCCGCGGCGCCGCGACGGGCGTCGCCGGTGCGGCGGCGGCCGGCGAGGCGGCCGCGGTCGGCTCGGGGACGGCGGTCGTCGCAGCGGTCGGAGACGGCGGCGGGGGCGCCGGCGCGCCCGAGCCGCAGGCGGCGAGGGCGGCCGCAAGCAGCACCAGGGCGGCGGCACCGGCGACGCGACGCACTGCCCGGCGTGGTGGCATCGATCCCCCCAGCTCCCGCACGGCCGCTACCCGATCGTAGGCGCGCGATGCGCACCGGGGGTGACGATAGTGACGCTCCGGGCCGCGCCGTTCGTCGCACGGCGCGCCAGCGCGTAGGATCGCACGCCGTGAGGCTCCGCGCTCCCGGCGACGACCCGCGCCTCCGCCGCCTGCTCGCGGCGGGGCCGCTCGCGACCTGCTTCCTCGATCTCCCCGGCGGCACGGTGCGGATGGGCTCGACCCTTCGCTCCGACGAGCAGCCGGTGGTCGAGGTCGCGGTGGAGCCCCTGGCCTGCGCCCTCACCCCCGTGACGAACCTCGAGTGGTCTCACTTCCTCGAGGGCACCGGCAGGGAGCCGCCGCCGTTCTGGGACGACGAGCGCTTCTCGGATCCGGCTCAGCCCGTCGTCGGCGTCAGCTGGGAGGATGCCGTCGACTACTGCGACTGGCTCTCCTCCCTGCTCGGCCGTCCCTGCCGCCTCCCCACCGAGCCGGAACGCGAGTACGCGGCGCGCGGCGGCGCCGGGACGCTCTATCCCTGGGGCGACGAGCCGTGGACGGAGGGGCCCTTCGCCCGCGGCACGCGCGGGACGGACCGGCCCCTCGCCGTCGGAACGACCGAGCCCAACGGCTTCGGCCTCTACCACATGGCCGAGAACGTCCACGAGTGGTGCCGGGACTGGTACGACCCGCGCGCCTACGAGAACGCCGCGGCGCGGGGCGACGGCCGCTGGCCGGAGGCCGGCGACGGCAGCGGGCGCCGGGCGTCGAGGGGCGGATCCTGGCGCCACCACGTCAAGGTGAGCCGCAGCGCCGCCCGCTCCTCCCTTGCCCCGACGGCGCACTACAACGACTACGGGATGCGCGTCTATGCCTGAGCCCCGCACCGTGCCGCCGCCGGCGCCGGCCCATCCGTGGCGCGCGTCGGCCCGGGCCGCGATGTGGGGGGCGATCGCGGTCCTCGTCGCCGCCTGCGGGGGCTCCGGGGCACCCCGGGACGCCGCCGAGCCGGCACCGGGCCCCGCGGTCGCGGCGGAGGCGACGCCCGTCGCGGTCGCCCCGCCGGACTCCTCCGCGACCGAACCGGCTCCCGCTTCCCCGGCGGCCGCGGGCGCCCGCGTCGCCGCTCCCGGCGACACGGTCAGCGTCCACTACCACGGGACGCTCGACTCCGGGGAGGTCTTCGACTCCTCGCTCCGGCGCGCGCCGCTCACGTTCACCCTGGGGAGCGGGCAGGTCATCGCGGGCTTCGACGCCGCCGTGATCGGTCTCTCGGTCGGCGACTCCGCACGGGTGAGGCTGGAGCCGGATCAGGCCTACGGCGAGCGCGATCCCGACGCCGTCATGACCGTCTGGCGGGAGGGGGCGCCCGAGGGTCTCGCGGTGGGCGATCGCCTGCAGCTCGACAACGGGCTGGTGGTCACGGTGATCGGCATCTCGGAGACCGAGATCCATCTCGATCTCAACCATCCGTTCGCGGGGATGGCGCTCACCTTCGAGATCGAGCTCGTCGCCATCGAGTAGCAGCGGGCTCCCCCCGCCCCCGCTCCCGCGGCCGGGCGGGCCCCGTTGCCGCCGCCGCCCGCCCGTGCCACCGTGCGGGGCGATGCACATCCTCGCGGTCGCGGTCGGCGGCGCGGTCGGAGCGCTTCTGCGCTACGCGGTGCGCGAGCTGCTCCCGCCCCTTGCCGACGGGAGAATCCCGCTCGCGACGCTCGCCGTGAACGTCGCCGGCTCCTTCCTGCTCGGCCTCCTCGCCGGCGTGATGCTCCAGCGCGCGACGATCCCCGCCGAGCTGCGGCTCGGCGTCACCGTCGGGCTCCTCGGCGCCTTCACGACCTTCTCCACCTTCTCGGTGGAGACGGTCGACCTCATGCGCGGAGGTCACTGGCCATTCGCGGTGCTCAACGTCGCCCTCTCCGTGTCGGGCGCGCTGATCGCGCTGTGGGCGGGGCAGTCGCTGGCCCGCGCGTAGCCCCTGCCGGGCGGCGCCCTCGCCCGGCGGCGGGGGCGGGCGGCACGGTCGCTCCCCGGCGATCGACCCCCGGCCGCGCATGGCCGCGGGAGCGGCGCTGTATAGTGCGCGCGGCACGAGAGAGGCGGAGTCCATGGCGTCGGAGACGGGCGCACCGGCCGCGGGCGCCGAGGCGATCCGCACGCTGCCGGTCGTCACCTACAAGTACCCGCAGCAGGGGCTGCCGCCGATCTCCTTCACCGACTTCGAGATCGGACCGCTCCCCGGCGGCCCGTGGCAGCTGATTGTCGGGCGCTCCGACATCGAGAGGTGGGCGCGCCTCTTCGACGACGACCCCGCGGAGCTGCTCGCGGCCGGGGCGGCGCCGCCGGACATCCTCTACTACCCCGGCATGAACCTCCCCGCCCCGAAGCGGGACTACGGCGGGCCGATGTCCCGCTACTGGGCCGAGTACTGCGGGCCGATCCCGATCGGCGAGCCGCTGGAGCTCACGGGGGCGGTCACCGAGAAGTTCCTGAGACGCGGGCGCGGCGGGATGACCTTCGAGCTCGTCGCCCGCGCCGGGGGATCGGTCGTGCAGCGTCACTGGCGGCGCTTCGCCCTCAGACTGGCCGAAGGGGAGGCCGAGGGGTGGAGCGAGCGCGGCTCGGATCCGCGCCCGCCGGAGCCCGACCCCGCCGCCGAGTCCTTCGGGCCGCGGCTGCTGGCGTGCACGCAGGAGCGCTACGACGACTTCGAGGGGCCCGGCGAGGTGACCGGCCACACCAGCCTCGAGGCTGCGAGGGCGGGAGGCCATCCGGCGACGACGGCGCAGGGGGCGCTCTCGTTCGGCCTCCTGACGCGCCTGATGCGCGATCGCTTCGGGGCCGGCTTCACCGAGGACGGCAGCATCGACGTCCGGCTCGTGCGTCCGACCTACGAGGGGGAGATGCTCGCCGCCCGCGGCGCCGTCCTGGGGGAAGAGGACGGCCGGCTGCACTGCCGCATCTGGGCCGAGAACCGTGCGGGCGAGCCGGTCACGACCGGGGTTGCGAGCGTCCCCGCCGCCACCTAGCGGCACCGCGGCGCCCCGTCGCGGCGAGCGGAAGGACGGGCATCCATGCACGTGGACCTGGTCGAGATCGCGACCGAAGACGGCCTGGCGCTGCCCGGCGCCTACCTCCCGCCGTCCGGGGGCGGCGCGCCCACCCGCGCCGTCGACGCCGTCGTCCTGAACCCGGGCACCGGCGGGCCCTTCCACTCGCGCGTCCTGCTCGGCATCGGATCCGCGCTCGCCGAGGCGGGCTACGGCGCCCTCGCCATGAGCACCCGGGGCCACGGCATCGCGTGGCGCGACGCTCCCGGCCGTCGCTATCTCGGCTCCGCCTTCGAGAACATCGCCGAGTGCGGCATCGACTTCCGCGGCGCCTTCGACCTGCTCGCGGGGAGGGGGCACTCGCGCCTCGCGCTGCTCGGCCACTCCCTCGGGGGCACCAAGGCGCTCTACCACGCCGCGCACGACCCCGACCCACGGCTCGCCGCCGCGATCTCCTGCTCCGGTCCCCGCTGGTCGGCGTCGTTCTACGAGGCGTCCGAGCGCCGCGAGGACTTCCTGCGCAACCGCGCCCGGGCCCGGCAGCTCGCCGACGCCGGGCGTGCCGACGAGCTGATGGAGTTCGACTTCCCGATCGGGCCGAGCCTCATCCGCGCCGGCGGCTGGCTCGAGAAGTACGCGGGCGAGACCTACAACGTCGAGAGTTGGTGCCACCGGATCCGCGTGCCGCTGCTGCGCGTCGAGGGAGAGCTCGAACAGGGCGTCGTCCAGCGCGGCGTCGCCGAGCTGCTGATGGAGCGCGCGACGGCGAGCCCGCACCGCCGGAGCGTGGTGATCCCGGGCGGCGACCACGCCTACACCACCGTGCTCGACGACGTCGCCGCGGCCGTCGTCGACTGGCTCGACGGCCTCCCGCTCCGGGCGGGGGAGGCCGCCGCCTCCCGGCCCGCGGCGGCGGGCTGAGCCGGTGCCGCTCCCCGAGTACGACCTGGCGGGCCGGACGGCGCTCGTCACGGGAGCCGGACGCGGCATCGCCGGCGGCGTGGCGCAGGTCCTCGCCGAGGCGGGCTGCGACCTCGCCCTGAACGCGCTGACGCCCACGCACGCCGAGCCGCTCGCCGCCGCCATCGCCGAGCGCTCGGGGAGGCGCGCCGTCGCCCTCGTCGGCGACATGACGGATCCCGGAGGCACGCGCGAGGTGGTCGAGCGCGCGCTCGCGGCCCTGGACCGCATCGACATCCTGGTCTGCGGGGTCGGCGACGCGATCGCGAAGCCGCTCGTCCCGCTGCCCGGCCGCCCGAGCCGTCACAGCGGGCCCGTGAGCGACGACGAGCTGCGGCTCACCGTCGATCTCAACCTGACGTCGGCCCTGCTCTGCGCCCGCGCCGTCGGGCCGCACATGCTCGAGCGGCGCTCGGGGAGCATGATCACCATCGGCTCGTTCGCCGGACGGCGCGGCGGTGCGGGCACCACGCTCTACGCGGCGGGGAAGTCCGGCACCGAGGGCTTCACGCGCGCGCTCGCGCTCGAGTGGGCCCCCTACGGCGTGCGCGTCAACGGGATCGCGCCGGGGAGCTTCCCCGACGCGGTCACGGCGGGCGATGAGGGCTACCGGCGGCTCGTCGAGCGCGCCGAGCAGGGCGTCCCGCTCGGTCGCGCCGGGAGGCTGCGCGAGGTCGGCCTGCTCGCGGCCTACCTCGCCTCCGACGCCTCGGCCTACATGACGGGCCAGACCCTCTACCTGGACGGCGGGATGACGCTCTGAGCCCGGGCGGGGCCGGGGCCGACCGGCCCCGCTGCTCCTAGGTGTAGACCTCGGGTCTGGTCCGCATCCCGCTCGCCGCGACGAGCTGCGGGAGCAGGTGCTGGTCGGGCTCGACCTCCTGCAGGCGCGGCGCCACCTCCTGCGCGAAGCGCTCGAGGCTCGCGAGGATCCGCTCGTCGCTGTTGTGCCCGAACGCCATCCAGCACATCAGGTTGCTGATCCCGAGCTCGGCGAAGGGTCGCAGCCTCTCGAAGATCTCCTCGGCCGTCCCGGCGTGGAGCCAGCCGCCGGTCATGTACTGGGTGCGGCGCCGCTCGTAGTCCTCGAGGTCGAGATCGTCGATGCCCGAGTTCGCCCGCGCGCTCTTCCGGACGTAGGTGTCGATCACGTCGTCGATCGTGACGCGCCAGTCCTCGCCCGGCGCCGCCACGTAGATCTGCCGCAGCACGCTCGTGTTGCGCCAGGCGAGGGCGCGCTGCTCGTCGCTGAGCGCCGCCTCGTCCATCCCCTCGAAGTAGTGGTGGAGCCGCGCGGCGAGGATCTCCGGCTTCTGCGGCCCCAGCAGCAGCGCCCATCCGCGCCGGCCGGCCATCGCGAGCCGCTCCGGCGTCGACGATGCGTAGGCGATGACGGGGCGGGGCTGCTGGACCGGCTCCGGGATGATCCGACCGCGCACGACGATGTCCCAGTACTTGCCGTGGTGCTCGAACCCGTCGTCGCGGGGCGTGTCCCAGGCGAGATCGCAGACCTCGAGGAACTCCATCATGATCTCGTGCCGCGCCTCGACGTCGACGCCGTAGCCGGCGAACTCGTCGGGCGAGTTGCCGGGGCCGATCCCGACGATGACCTTCCCGTTCGTGAGCTGGTCGAGGAGGTTGCACTGCGTGACGAAGCGGATGGGATGCATCAGGGGCACGACGTTGACGGCGAAGCCGATGTTGAGCGACGGGTTCCGCTGGCTGATCGCTGCCGCCAGGGTCAGCGCGTCCGAGTAGGTGTTGTATCCGGTGAAGTGGTGCTCGGTGAGCCAGACGTCGGAGAAGCCGAGCTCCTCCGCGCGGTCGACCTGCCCCAGCACCTCGTAGAGGACGCGGCGGTCGTCGTCGGGACCCGGCGTCTGCGGGTTGAGGTAGTAGCTGAAGCGCATCGATCATCCCTCGCGTGCTGAGGCATCCGAATGGGCGGGCGCCCCCGGTGCGCGGAGCCTAGCGGTGCCGCCGGGTGCCGTCCAGAGCGGCGCGCTCCCGCCTCGTTGCGGCGGCGGCGCCGCGGCCGTAGCCTCAGCCGCGCGCGGGGCTCCGGCCGATCCAGCGAGGAGGCGTCGATGACCACCGGCGAGAGTGTGCGACTGCTGCGCGGCTTCGCCCAGACGCCGCACGGCTCCATCGAGTGGCGGGGGATGGGTGCCTCGGGACACCCGCTCGTCATGTTCCATCCGACTCCGAGCTCCGCCTACCACTTCGAGCCGCACTTCCCCCGGCTTGCCGGAAGGGCGCGGGTGATCGCGATGAGCACCCCCGGCTACGGGGACTCCGACGACCCCCCCGAGCCCTACACCTCGATCGCCGAGTTCGGGCGGACGGCCCTCTGGTTCCTGGACGCGATGGAGCTCGAGCGCGTCGACCTCTACGGCGCGTGGACGGGCGCGCAGATAGCCGTGGAGCTCGCCGCCTCCCATCCGGAGCGCGTGCGGCGCATCGTCCTCGAGGAGCCCTGGGACTACGGCAATCCCGAGGGCCGCGCCCTCCACGAGACGATCCACCGCTACATCCCCGAGCAGGAGGACGGCTCCCACCTCGTCGAGCTCTGGAGGAAGTACGGCGGCGACCGGCCGGGCGTCGACCTGGAGCGCTTCTCGCGGCGCTTCATCGATTTCCTCCGGGCGAACGGCGAGGAGCCGACGTACGGGGCGATGGGCCGGGAGGGCGCCGCACCCTACTGCTTCACGCGCTACCCCTTCCTCGAGAGGCTCCACGACGTCGCCGCGCCGGCTCTCGTCATCCACGGGTCGGGCAGCAAGCTGATGCCCGCCCATCAGGCGTGCCTCGACGCGCTCCCGCGCGCAACCGGCCTGATCCTCCCCTCGGAGTGGATCTTCACGCCCGACGACGCGCCCGAGCAGTGGGCCGACGCCGTGCTCGCCTTCCTCGAGGCGGAGAGCGGGCCCTAGCTCCCCGGGCGTCGGCGGGCGCGGATGGACGCTCGCGGGGGGCGCCGCTACGATCGCGGGCGGTCGGCCCGCTGGGACCGGGTGGAGGCTCACACGTGACGTTCGTCATCACGCAGCCCTGCAT
>DAOULG010000008.1:0-6846 GCA_034420495.1 Dehalococcoidia bacterium | reverse complement strand
TGACGCCGATGTCCTCGAAGTTCTGGGCCGCCGCGAGCGCCTGCCGACCAAACGCCGGGTTGCCCTCCACGCGCGAGGTGAGCGTGGTCTCGAAGCCGTCCGGGTAGCCGGCGTCCGCGAGCAGCTGCCGTCCGAGGTCCGGGTCGTAGGCGAACGGCTCGAGGTTCGGGTTGTGCCCGAAGGCGTTCTCCGTGAGCGGCTGCCCCTTCATCTTCACGGCCCGGCCGAAGTAGATCTGCTCGATGACGCTGTCCAGCTCGAGGGAGTGCGAGAGCGCGAGGCGGACCCGGACGTCCTGCGTCGGGAGCTGGAAGTAGTCCATCGACCAGCCCCGCCACTGCGTGCTCGGGTTGCGGCCCAGCACGATGTTGTCGAAGCCGTCGATGCGGTTGAGCTCCTCGTGCGGGAGCCCGGTGGTCATGTCGATCGCGCCGGTCTCGAGCGCGGCGATGCGGGTCGTCTGCTCCTTGATGACCTTGAGGTCGACGTCGTCCAGGCCCTGGGTGCCGCGCCAGGACGAGGGGCTCGCGAGGAGCGGGATCTCGGCGCCCGGCACGTAGTTGCCGGGGACGTAGGCGCCGCTGCCCACGGCCTGCTCGGCCTGGAACTCCTTGCCCTTGGACGGGTCCTCGAAGATGTGCTTGGGGAGCATGAAGACCAGGTGCTGCCGGCGCGGGATGATCGGGTCCGGCTTCGCCTCGCCTCCGACCGCCGTCTGGAGCCGGACGGTGAGCGGGTCGATCACCTCGGCGCTGGCGACGGTGTTGACGCGCGACCGCAGGCTCGACTTGTTGTCGGCGTTGCCGTAGTAGTCGAACGAGAACTTGACGTCCTCGGCGGTGATCTTGACGCCGTCGGAGAACTCGGCGTCGCGGATCGTGAAGATCCACTGGGTCGGGTCGCCCGGGGCGGTCTCCCAGCCGGTCGCGAAGGCTGGGATGATCGTGTTCGTGACGGGGTCGAGCCTCGTCAGCGTGTCGTAGATGGCGTGGAACTCCTGGACGCTCCCGGCCGTGGAGTTCGGGTCCAGGGTGTTGCCGGGGTTGACGACCGCGGGGGTCATCTTCCCGGACTTCTGGACCACCTCGGTCGGCGTGGGTGCGGCCGTCGCGGCGGGCGCCGCCGTCGCCGCGGGTGCGGCGGTCGCCGCGGGCACTGCCGTCGCCTGAGCCGCGGCGGTCGCGGCCGGTGCGGCCGGCGCGGGCGCGGCGGGCTGGGCCGCCGCGTCGTCGTCGTCGTCGTCACCGCAGCCGATCACGGCGGCCGTGGCGAGCCCGACGCCCCCGAGCGCGGAGGCCCGGAGGAAGGTGCGGCGCGTCACGCGCCGCTCGATCACTTCAAAGGCTGACAAGGCATCCCCCCATTTCCGCCCGGCACTCCTCACCGGCCGGGCAGTCTCCCTGACGTGAGGTGCCGAGAGGCCGGCACCGCGAGGCCCGGAGTATACACATCCTCCGCGTCGCTGGCGCAGCGCCGCATCGAGGGAGGGCGCCCCCCGCCGACGGCCCGCACCGCGTGCGCCGCTCCGGGCACGATACGGCGGCGAGCCTATCACATTCGCTATGCGCCGCGGGCACTCCCCCGGTGCGCCGTCGCCGCCGCCTCGCCGCGAGGCGGTCCATCCTCTTCCCGGCGGCGGTACTATGGGCGGCGCGCGGCGCCCCGGTAAGCACGCAGGGCGCCGCGTCGACCGTGCAGCTGCCAGCGAGGGGGATGACGTGGACTGGTCCGACACGACGGAGGAGGCGGCCTTCCGCGGGCGGGTCCGCGACCTGGTGGAGACCAGGCTGCCCGGACGCTACCGCGATCTCGCCGGGAGCGATTACCGGGAGAGCAACTACCCGTGGGCGGTGGACCGCGCCTCCGGGGATCCCGAGCGCGAGCGCGCCTCGCGGGAGTGGCTCGACGCGGTGGCGGCCGAGCGGTGGGTCGCGCCGCACTGGCCGGCGGAGTACGGCGGCGGGGGTCTCTCGTGGATGGAGCAGTTCATCCTCAACGCCGAGCTCGCGCGGGCGAACGTGGCGCCGCCCGCGAGCAACGTCGGGCTCAACATGCTCGGGCCGACCCTGATCGTCCACGGCACTCCGGAGCAGAAGGCCCGCTTCCTCCCGCCGATCCTGCGGGGCGAGATCGTCTGGGCGCAGGGCTTCTCGGAGCCCGGTGCCGGCTCCGATCTCGCCTCGCTCCAGACGCGCGCCGTCCGCGACGGCGACGAGTACGTCGTCAACGGCCAGAAGGTGTGGACCAGCCACGCCCACTACGCCGACTGGATCATGCTGCTCTCGCGCACCGACCCGGAGGCGCCGAAGCACCGCGGCATCACCTTCCTGCTGGTGGATCTGCGGTCGCCGGGGGTCACGATCAACCCGCTGATCAACATGGCCTGGGGGCATGAGTTCAACGAGGAGTTCTTCGAGGACGTGCGGGTGCCCTCAGACCAGATGGTCGGCGAGGAGAACCGCGGCTGGTACGTCGCGATGACGCTGCTCGACAACGAGCGCTCCAACATCACCGGCGCCATGTCGGTGCAGCGCCGGATCGATCGCCTCCTCGAATACCTGGGCACCGAGGAGGGCGCGGCCCGCTCGCGGCTCTCGCGCCACGACGCGCTGCGGCAGCAGATCGCACAGCGCGCCGTGGAAGCGGCGGTCCTCTTCAACCTCTCGCTGCGGATCATCACGATGCAGCGCCAGGGGATGGTGCCCAACTACGAGGCCTCGGCGTCGAAGATCGTCGGCTACGAGGCCGAGCAGGGGCTGAACATCGCGGCGACCAAGGCGTTCGGCCTCTACGCGAATCTCTGGGATCCCGGGGAACCGGTCGCGACGATGGAGGCCGGCTTCACGCACGGATACGTGGAGCGCGCGGCCTCGATAGGCGGCGGGACGCTCGAGATCCAGCGCAACGTGATCGCGACGAGGGGCCTCGGGCTCCCGCGGGGCTAGCGCACTCGGCCGAGCAGTCCGCGGGGTGGATCCGGCGCCGCGTCGGGGCGGCGCGTGCCGGGGAGGCTACATCCCGAGTCCCGGCATGCCGCCCATCCCGCCCATGCCGGGCATGCCCGGCATGCCGCCGCCCATGCCGCCCTGCGCCGCGGCCGCCGCCATCGCCGCCTCGGCGGCCTCCTCCTCCGCCTGGTCCACCGGCGGGTCGGAGATGAGCGACTCGGTGGTGAGCATCATCGACGCGGCGGAGACCGCGTTCTCGAGCGCCACGCGCGAGACCTTGACCGGGTCGATGATGCCGAGCTCCATCATGTCGCCGAAGCGCTCGCCCGCCGCGTCGTAGCCCGTGTTGCCGCTCGCCTGCTCGACGTCGCGCACGACCACGTCCGCCATCCCCCCGGCGTTCCTGACGATCTGCCGCAGCGGGGAGGCGAGCGCGCTGTGCAGGATGCGGACGGCCGTTCCCTCGTCCGACGAGCCCAGCTCGGCGATCAGCGGCTCCAGAGCGGTCCGCGCGCGGATGAAGGCGACGCCGCCGCCCGGGACGACGCCCTCCTCGAGCGCCGCGCGCATCGCGTTGAGCGCGTCCTCGACGCGGTACTTCTTCTCCTTGACGTCGGCCTCGCTGATACCCCCGGTGCGGATGATCCCGACGCCGCCGGCCACCGCGGCCAGGCGCTTCTGGATCGACTCGCGCTCGTAGCTGTCGGTGGTGAGATCGAGCTGCCCGCGCAGCGCGTCGATGCGCCCGCGGATGCTCTCCTCCGAGCCGTGGCCGCCGACGATTGTCGTGCGGCGGGGCCCGCTGACCACCCGGTCGGCCTGGCCCAGCGCCTCGAGCGCCACCTTCTCGATGCTGTGTCCCTGCTCGTCGGCGACCACCGAGCCCCCGGTGAGCGTCGCGATGTCCTCCAGGGTCTGCTTGCGGCGATCGCCGAAGCCCGGCGCGCGCACCACCAGCGGATGCAGGTTGCCGCGCATCTTGTTCAGGATGAGCGTCGAGAGGACCTCGTTCTCCATCGTCTCGCAGATGATCACGAGGTCCTTCGAGTGCTGCAGGAAGCGCTCCAGGAAGGGGAGGAGCTGCTGCAGCGTGCTGATCCTCATGTCGGAGATGAGGATGTGGGGCTTCTCTATCACGCACTCCAGCCGGTCCGTGTCGGTATTGAAGTGCGGGGAGAGCCAGCCGTTCTCGAGGACCAGGCCCTCGACGACCTCCGTCTCGAACTCGGCGCTCTTCCCCTCCTCGATGGTGATCACGCCGTCGCGCCCCACCTTGTCGAGGACCTCGGCGAGCAGTCCGCCGATCTCCGCGTCGCCGTTCGCCGCGATCGTCGCCACCTGCCGGACCGTCTCCGCCTGCTCGACGGGGACGGCCAGGCGCATGAGCTCCTCGCTCACGGCGCCGAGGGCGCGCTCGAGCCCGCGGCGGAGCGACATCGGGTCCGCGCCCGCCGCGACGTTCCGGACGCCCTCGTCGTAGATCGCCTGCCCGAGGACGACGGCGGTGGTCGTGCCGTCGCCGGCCGTGTCGTTCGTCTTCTCGGCGGCTTGCTTCAGGAGCTGCGTGCCCATGTTGGGGAAGTGCTCGCGCAGCTCGATCTCGCGGGCGACCGTGACGCCGTCCTTGGTGAAGGTCCCGCCGCCGCCGCCGCGGTTGAGGACCACGTTGCGCCCGCGCGGCCCCAGCGTGATCTGGACGGCGCGCGCCAGCGCCGCGACGCCCGTCTGCAGGTCGCGCCGGGCGACGTCTCCGAAGTGCAGAACCTTGCCGCTCCCCGCCATCGTCAGCCCCGTTCCCACGTCCGCGCGCTCGCTCACCCTTCAGGAATGGCCGGCGTCGCGGTGCTATCTGGCCAGTTAGAGAGAAAAGCCCGAGAACGGGCCAGTGTCAATCGCTGCCCCGGCTAGGTGATGCCGTCGCGCGACCCCGCAGGCGCCCGGCGCACGCGCGTCCGCAGCACGCCGATGCGTTCCACCTCGAGCTCGATGAGGTCTCCGTCCGAGAGCTCGCGCCCGATCTCGAAGGCGCAGCCCGTCCCGACCGTCCCGGAGGCGAGCACCTCGCCCGGGAAGAGCGTGCTCCCCCGGGAGACGTGCGCGATCATCGCCGCGAAGTCGTGGTGCATCGACGCCGAGCTGCCGCCGCCCCAGCGCTCGCCGTTCACCCGCACCTCCATCGCGAGCGCCTGTGGATCGCCGATCTCGTCGAGCGTGGTGATCCAGGGACCGAGCACGTTGCCGCCGTCGAAGTCCTTCCCGATTCCCGGGCCCAGGCCGGCGGGCATGACCTGCATCTGCGCGTCCCGGGCCGAGAGGTCGTTGAGGATGGTGAGCCCGACGGCGTGGGAGAGCGCCTGCTCCCGGGCGATATCCCTCCCCGCTCGCCCGATGACGAGCGCGAGCTCGAGCTCGTAGTCCATCGACTCGGAGTAGGCCGGCCACGTGACCTCGGCGTCGGGCCCGGCGACGGCGAGCGCGTTCGCCGTGTAGTAGACGGGCTGCTCGTACCAGACCGGCGCGATCCCCAGCGCGCCCGCGGCGCCGCGGCGCCTCATCTGCTCGACGACGTTCTGGAGGTGCTCCTCGAAGCAGAGGAAGTCGCGGATCTGCCGCGGCCGCGGGAGCGGCGCGAGGAGCCGCACGTCGTCGATCTCCCTCACCGAGGCCGGCGGCGCCGCCTCGGCGAGCCCGCGGGCGATAGCGAGAGCGGCGTCGCCGCCGTCGAGGAGGGCGAGCATGCTCGCGAGGTGGGGCGAGGGCTCGCCGTGCAGGAGCTCGTGGGCCGCCTGCAGGTCGACGACGGCGCGGTCGGCGTCCACGACGGCGCCGATGCGCTCACGGGCGCGGGGCGGCGCCGGGGCGCCCGCCCCCGCGCTCTCAGCGCGCTCCGCCGCGAAGGTTGCGAGCTTCACGAGGCGAGCTCCTCCCACGATCGCGGAGTGTACGCGGCCCGCGTGATGCGCACGGCCGCGCTACGGCGCGCCCGGCAACGACTCGCAGGCGACGCCGTCGCCGTCGCCGTCGAGCCGGTGGCGGTCGCGATCCGGCCCGCCGGCCGCCAGGTAGAAGGCCTGCGCCTCGGCCCAGCCGGGGAAGTCCCCGCAGTCGCGATCGGGCCCGGCGGGATCGAAGAGGAGGCCGGAGGTCGGGGCCGGCGTCGCCGGTGCGGCGCCCGGGGGGGCGGGGGAGGCCGCCTCTTCGTACCGGACGGCGAGCGCCGGCGGCTCGGCGCACTCCGCCAGCATCGACTCCAGCGCGGCGAGCTCGCTCGCGGTCGCGGTCAGGCCCCAGCTCTGCTTGATCACGATCCAGTCGGTCGCGTACTGGCACCAGTAGCCGCGGAGCGGCGGCCTCCAGTCCTCCGGGCCCGCGGCCCCCTTCCGGCGGTTGGCCGAGCTCTGCACCGCGATGAGGTGGTTCTCGTAGCCCAGGTCGTTGGCGTAGGCGGCCTTGCGGCCGGGTGACCATGCCCATCCCCCGGAGCGGTGCGCGTTGCTCAGGGGCACCATGTGATCGATGTCGAGGTTCCCCGGGTCCGTGAACGTGAGACCGGTATAGGGGCCCACCCAGAGGCCCGACTCCACGCGGCAGTTCCGGTCGCTCCGGTAGCGGACTCTCACGCGCGACTCGTCGATCAACGCCTCCTGCCGGGCGTCCTGGCAGTCGCCGTCCTCGTCGCGCCAGTGGCTCCACTCGTCGCGGTCGTAGCGGGGAATCCCGGGCGCGACCGGAGCGACGACGATCGCCATCCCGACCGGAGGCCGGGAGGGGGGTGAGTCCGGGATCGCGGTGGCAGCCGGGGTCGGGGCGGCCGCGGGAGTGGGGGCGGCCGCGGGAGTGGGGGCGGCCGCGGGAGTGGGGGCGGCCGCGGGAGTGGGAGCGGCCGCCGGAGTGCGAG
>DAOULG010000007.1:0-3872 GCA_034420495.1 Dehalococcoidia bacterium | reverse complement strand
TCGAACCGCGAGGACCAGCTGCGCGCCCTCGAGGAGCTCTACGCGGGGCGCGTGGAGACGCTGATCTCGACGCCGCAGTCGCTCGCCAACGCCGTCGTCGGCGCCGATCTGCTCGTCGGCGCCGTCCTCGTTCCCGGCCGGCGGGCCCCCGTCGTCGTGACCCGCGAGATGGTGCGCTCGATGGGGAGCGGCGCCGTCGTCGTGGACGTCGCCGTCGACCAGGGCGGGTGCGTCGAGACCACCCGGCCCACGAATCACCTGGAGCCGACCTACGTGGAGGATGGCGTGCTCCACTACGCCGTGCCGAACATGCCCGGCGCGGTGCCGCGGACCTCGTCGCGGGCCCTCACCGCCCTGACGCTCCCCTACATCCTGCGCGTCGCCGACGAGGGGCTGGCGCCGGCGGTGGCGCGCGACGCGGCGCTCCGGCGCGCCGTGAACGTCTACCGGGGGCACCTCACCCACCCCGACGTGGCGGCCTCGCTGGGGCGCGACTGGACCCCGATCGAGCAGCTGCTCGGCCCGCCGGCGTGAGATCGGGCGGCGGACGCCGCCCGCCGTGGCTCGCCGCGGGGGCGAAGATCTGGCGGGGCAGCGTCTTCGGGCACGAGCGGCTCCTGATGATCAGCATCTCCACGGTGCTCGTGACGGCGGGCCAGGGGGTGATCGCTCCGGTGCTGCCGCTCTTTCAGCGCGAGTTCGACGTCTCCGCGGGCGTCGTCGGGCTCACGCTCTCGCTCTTCGCGCTCGCCCGCCTCGTGCTGAACGTGCCGCTCGGCGTGCTCTGCGACCGCCGCGGCCGCCGCCTGCTGCTGGTGTGGGGGCCGATCGTGACGGCGGCGGGGATGGTGGGCACCGGCCTGGCGCAGGAGATCGGCCACCTCCTCGCCGCGCGCGCCGTCGCCGGCGTCGGCTCCGCGATGTACATGGTGGCCTCGCTCACCTACCTCGCCGACATCTCGACCGACGAGAACCGTGCGCGGTTCATCGCCGCCAACCAGGGGGCGCTCCTCCTCGGGGTCTCCGTCGGCCCCGCCGTCGGCGGCCTCCTCGCCGAGCTCTACGGCTTCCGCCTCCCCTTCTTCGTGGTCGGGCTCGCCGCCCTCGCGGCCGCCGCCTACGCGTACTGGCGGCTGCCCGAGACCGGCGCCTCCGCCTCGCGGACGCCGCTGAGCGCCGGGCCGGATCTCGAGTCCGCGCCGACGGCCGCCCGCCCCGAGCTCCGGCGCGACGGGCCGCCGCCGGCCGGCGGCGGCGCCGCCGGGCGGCGACCGTGGCTCGCGATGCTCGCGTCGGGGAGCTTTCTCACCGTCGCCTTCGTGACGACGATGATCTTCTTCACGCGGGCCGGCGGCCGGCAGACGATCGTGCCGCTCCTCGGCGACGCGCGCCTCGGCCTCTCGACCGGCTTCCTGGGCGTCGTCTTCACCGCGATGTCGCTGGTGAACCTCGCGCTGATCGGTCCGGCGGCCGTCGCGGCCGATCGCTTCGGGCGCCGCGCGGTCATCGTTCCGAGCGGGATCGCGACGGTCGCCGGGCTGCTCCTCTTCGCCGGCGCCACCCACATCGCGCTCTTCCTCATCGGGGCGCTCGTGCTCTCGGTCGCCTCGGCGATGGCGGGCCCGGCGCCGGCCGCCTACGTGGCCGACATCGCGCCGGTCCGGGCGCGCGGGCTCGCGATGAGCCTCTACCGCTCCGCCGGGGACATCGGGTTCGTGGTGGGGCCGCCCCTGCTCGGGGTGATCGCCGACGGGAGCTCCTTCGGGTGGGCGCTCGGGACGAACGCCCTGCTGGTCGCGCTGGCGACGCTGCTCTTCGTGCTGATCGCCCGGGAGACGGTGCGCCCGGGCCGCCGCACGGGGGCCGGAGGGGCGGTCTGAGAGCGGTCCGGGCGGAGCTCCCTCCGCTACGTCCCTTCGCGCGGGCGCGCGCGCAGCAGGGCCAGCGCGGGAGGCTCCTCGGCCTCGGACATGCGCACGAAGAGCCCCAGCGACTCCGCGACCGCCGTCGCGTCGTCGGGTCCGCCGGCGGCTCCCCCGGGCTGCTGCCGGAGCCGGCCCTCGACCTCGATGCGCCGCCCCCGCCTCCTCACGATGCGCGCGCTCACCACGAGCTCTCCCTCGAGGGCGGCGGGGCGCCGGTAGCGGGTCTCCATCCGGGCGGTCACGGCGTAGACGTCGTCGGCGTACATCGCCCAGGCCATCGCCTCGTCGAGAAGCAGCCCGAGGAGGCCGCCGTGGACGAATCCCGGGAAGCCCTGGTCCTCGGAGCGCGGCCGGTAGCGGGCCTCCACCCCCTCGCCGCGTCGCTCGAAGCGCAGGTGCAGGCCGATCGGGTTGTGATCCCCGCAGCCGAAGCAGGAGTTCTCGCGGAGCCGCGGATCGATGGGCGCGGGAGCCCCGTCGGGAGGCTCCCCCGCCTCGCCCTCCCGCACGCCGCCGCTCATGCGAGCCGGAGCGAGGCGCCGCCGTCGAGCAGCAGCTCGCCGTCGGCCGCGGTGCAGCGCACGTCGTAGTGCGCGCGCCCCACCTCGAGCCTGGCCGGCACCGCCGTCGCGGTGACGCGGACGGGCGGGATCGCCGGGGCGCGCCAGCGCACCGAGAGCGCGCCGGTGGCGGCCCACCTCTCCCCGAAGGCCTCCGTCATCATCTGCGAGACGAGCGCGAGCACGAGCATGCCGTGCGCGATCGGGCGCCCGTACGGTCCCTCGCGGGCCTCGGGGGTGTCGCGGTGGATGGGATTCGGATCGTCCGCCGCCGCGGCGTAGCGGTCGACGAGATCCTGATCGATCTGCCGCGTCAGCTCCGCGACCGGCGGAAGGCCCCCGGGGCCCGGCGCCGCGCTCATGCCGGGCCGCCGCTCGCCTCAGGGAGCGGCGCGAGCACGCTGGCGCGCCCGCGGGCGCAGGCGCCGTGCGCGTCGCGGAGCTCGAGGTCGACGGCGCCGAGCCGGAGCCCGCGCCGCTCGGCGATCTGGGCGACGGTGAGCTCGGCGGTGAGCCCGGTGCCGGGCGCGACCGGGCGCAGGAACTCGAAGCTCTGCCCGGTGTGGAGCAGACCGCGCGGGATCTCGATCGCCTCTATGAGCGTCCCCAGCAGCAGGGCTCCGAGCTGAAGCGGGGGGAGCCACCGCGCCGGCGAGCCCGCCGTCTCGGCGGCGGCCGTCGCCTCGAGATAGGTCCGGGCGTCGCCCGCGTCGAGCTGCGCCCGGTAGGGGCCGAGCACCTCTCCGCGCCTGAGGTCGAAGAAGTCGCGCTTTGCGGACACGGCGTCGTCCCTCCCCGGCGGCGGCCGCTCCTCAGCCCCCGGGCGCGAGCTGCGCCCGCGCGCCGCCGGTCAGGTAGTCGTGGATGCCGTCGGCCGCGATGTGGCCGTGCTCGAGCGCCGTCACCACGAGATCGGCGCCGTTCACGTTGTCGCCCCCCGCGAAGATGCCGGGCCGGCTCGTGCGCATCGTCTCCGGGTCGACCACGAACCGGTCCCAGCGGTCCCGCTCGACGCCCCGGGCCTCGTCGCCCCAGGCCGGGTCGACGTTGTAGCCGACCGCGATCACGATGGCGTCGGCCTCGATGTCGAACTCGGAGCCCGCGACCGGCTCCGGCCGCGCGCGGCCGGTGTCGTCGGGCTCGCCGAGCGTCATCCGCTGGCAGCGCAGCCCCCGCGCGCGCCCGTGCCTGTCGATGAGGACGGCGAGAGGCGTGGTGAGGTAGCGCGTGATGACGCCCTCCTCGTTGGCGTGCTGCCGCTCCTCGGCGCGGCCCTGCATCTCCGCCTCGGTGCGGCGGTAGACGAGCGTCACGCGCGCGGCGCCGAGCCGTGCGGCGGAGCGCACGCAGTCCATTGAGGTGTCCCCGCCCCCGACGACGACCGCGT
>DAOULG010000006.1:0-3080 GCA_034420495.1 Dehalococcoidia bacterium | reverse complement strand
CAGGACGTCGGCCGTGCCGAGCAGCCGGCGCATCACCTCCGCGCCCCGGGGCGAGCGGATGTCGAGCGCGACGTTGCGCTTGTTGCGGTTCGCCTGGTGCTGCGCCCACGAGCGCTCGTACGGCGGCCCCTCGCCCGGGGAGACGCGCCAGTCCGGGACCTGCACCGGGCGCGTCGGCGGCGTGCGCGGGTACGACTCGACCTTGATCACGTCGGCCCCGAGATCGCCGAGCAGGCAGCCGCCGAAGGGCCCCGCCCACACCTCCGAGAGCTCGACGACGCGCACCCCGGAGAGCGCCGTGGTGGTCACCCGGTCACGCCTGCCCGGAAGAGCGCGATCTGCTCGTCCCGGCTGTAGCCGAGCGCGTCGAGGATCTCCGGGGTGTGCTCCCCGAGCCGCGGGGCCGGGAGCGCGCGGAAGGCGTCGCCCTCGACGCCTCCCAGCCGGAACGGCGCGCCGGCGAGCAGCATCTCGCCGACGCCGGGCTGCTCGACCGCGACGAAGGAGCCCCGGGCGACGGCCACCGGCTCGGCGACCGCCTCCTCGACGGAGAGCACCGGCGTGCAGAGCACGCCGTGGCCCTGCATCTCGTGGAAGACCTCCTGCTTCGTGCGGGCGGCGAGCCAGGGGAGGAATACCTCCATGTAGTCGTCGTGGTACTCGGGCCGCACCGCCGGATCCCGGAAGCGCGGATCCTCCGGCCACTCGGGGTGCCCGATCGCCGCGCACGAGCGCTGGAAGAAGGGCGGCTCCGCCGCCGTGAACTGCACGAACCCGTCGCGGCAGGCGTAGGTCCCGACGGGGAAGACGCGCGCGGAGCGGATAGCCGAGAGCGGGGCGATCCCCTGGTTGAGCGACCACGCCGTGAAGTTCGTGTCGACGTTCCCCGAGTGCGCCTCGACCGCCGAGATCTCGATGTCGCGGCGCTCGCCGCCGCGCTCGCGGTCCCACAGCGCCGCGGAGGCGACCGCGGCCGCCGTGAAGCCGACCTGCATGGCGGCGGTGTGGGGCGCGTAGCGCAGCGGCGGGCCCTCCGGCGGCCGCTGCCGGGCCATGCGGTTGGACCACGCGAAGATGGACATGTCGGCCTCGCGGCGATCCCGGAAGGGCCCGCTCAGCCCGTGCGGGGTGAGGGAGACGGTGAGGGGGGCCGGCTCCGCGCGGCGCGCCGCGTCGAGGATCCGCCCGGTCTCGTCGGGGGGGAGCTCGACCAGGAGCAGGTCGGCGTCGGCCGCGAGGCGCGTCAGCACCTCGCGCCCCGACGGCGTCCCGACGTCGAGGGTGAGCGAGCGCTTCCCGGTGTCGAGCGCGAGGTGCATCCCGCCCCGGTCGAGGTGGGGGCGGTCGCCCGGGAACGGGGCGAGGCGGCGCACCTCCCCGCCCGCCGGCCGCTCCACCTTCACGACCCGCGCGCCGAAGTCGGAGAACTGCTTCGCGGCGGCCGCGACCGCCACGCCGTCGCCGACCTCGACGACGCGGGCGCCGTCGAATGGCTGCTCCATGCTCCTCCCCCTCCCCTGCCCCGTCGCCGCGCCTGCCGCCGGGGGGGCCGATGATGCACGATCGGTGCCCCCGTCGGCACGCGCCCCGGCCCGGCTCACCGCGCGGTCCCGGCGAGCTCGTCCCGGAGGTAGTTGACCAGGTCCCATATCTGCTGCTCGCTCAGCACGGTGTCCCACCCCTGCATCGCCGTGCCGGCGAAGCCCCGGGCGATGAAGGCGAAGGTGTCGGCGTCGGGGTGGACCGGGACGTGCAGGGAGAGGTCGGCCGGCGCCGGCGAGAGCCCCGAGGCGCCCGGCCCGTCGCCTCGCCCCCCGGGGCCGTGGCAGGTCACGCAGTGCTGCTGGTAGAGCGGGCGGCCGCGGGCGACGGAGGCGGGATCGCCGGCGGAGGGGTTGACGAGGGCCGGCGTCGCCTGGTGACGGTCGACGGAGAGCCAGAGCATCGCGGCGACGGTGAGCGCGGCGACCGCCGCGGCGCGCGCCGGCGCGCCGAGGCGCCGGCGGCTGCCCCAGGCGAGGCTGAGCGCCGCGGCCCCGGCGCCCCCGAGCAGCACCGCCGCGAGCGAGTTCGCGGCGAGCTGCGGCGCCGGCGAGCCGAGAAGGCGCCCGCCGGCGGGCTGAAGGGGCGGCTCGATCGGGACGCGGAAGTCCGAGCGCACGTCGTCCCGGCCGGCGCGGCGGATCTCCGCGCTCACCGCCCAGGCCGGCGAGAGCTGCGTCGCCGTCGCCGCGGCCGTGAAGATCCCCTCGCCCTCGGGCTCCGCCTCCCGCCGGAGGCCCCCGGGGCCGAGGCCCGGATCCGCGACCGTGAGGATGACGCCCGAGAACTCGCCGGGGTCGCTCCCGTCCGCGCGGTAGGCGTGGACGCGGATCTCGTTCGGGCCGGCGCGCGCCGGCGTCACCTGCAGGTGCACGGTGAGATCGCCGGCCGCCGCGACGCTGTTGTAGGGGAGAGGGATCTCCGTCGCAGCCGCCCCCTCCCCGGCGCGCGGGCTGGGCGTCTGCGCGAGCACGGCGACCGCGCCCAGGACGAGCAGCGCGAGCGCGGCCTCCCAGGGGACGGCGCGGCGGAGGGCCGCAAGGACCGGCGGCACGGCGCCGCCGGCCGCGAGGCGGGCGAGCGCCCGCCGGCTCCTGAGCGCGAGCGCGAGCGCCGCCGCCGCCAGCGCCAGCTTCGCGAGCAGCCAGCGACCGTAGCCGTCGGTGATCAGCGCGCCCGCGTCGGGGATCTCCCCGAGCGCGCGCACGACGCCGGTGAGGGCGACCACCGCCACGGCCGCCCCCGCCGCGGCGGAGAACCGCGCGGCGAGCGGGAGCACCTCGCGGGCGTCCGCTCGCCCGAGCCGCCCCGTCCGCGCCAGCGCCGCGGCGAGCGCCAGCAGCCCTGCCGCCCAGAGCGAGGCCGCGGCGAGGTGCACGGCGTCGGCGAGAACCGCCCACAGCGCGCCCGGCGCCGCCGCGGCGTGGCTCACGAGCGGAAGCGTGAGGAGCGCGAGCAGGGCGAGCGCGGAGGCGGCCATGGTGGCTCCGCGCTCGACGCCCGGTGCGCCGCGCCGCGCGCCGGCCCACGCGAGCGCC
>DAOULG010000005.1:0-4344 GCA_034420495.1 Dehalococcoidia bacterium | reverse complement strand
TACTCGATGTCGGTCAGCTCCAGCGGACGGCCGTCGAGGCTCACCCGGCGCTCGGCGTAGTCGATGGTCAGGCCGCCCAGCACGTAGGGCGCCGGCGGCTCGGGCGTCTCCCGGCGGCGCAGGGCCGCCCGGATGCGGGCCGCCAGCTCCACCGGTGAGAAGGGCTTGACCACGTAGTCAGCGGCCCCCAGGTCCAGGGCCTGGGCGAGCTGCGGCTCCTGGCCGTGGGGCGAGAGGAAGATCACCGGTACGTCCGCTGTCTCCGTGATGCTCTGCATCAGGGCGACGCCGTCGGCTCCCGGCAGCATGAGGTCGAGCAGGACCAGGTGGGGCCGCTCCTGTTCCACGAGCCGCAGCGCCTCCTCCGGGTCGGCGGTCACGATGGGCGAGTACCCCGACTGCAGGAGCGCCTCCCGGACGTAGCGCAGCGCCTGGGGGTCGCCCTCGAGCGCGAGCACGCGCAGCGGGGCGGCCGCCCGCCGCCGCGACGAGCGGACCCTGGGCGGAGCCGACTGGGCCGCGGGGACGTGCTCGTCCCGCTCCACTGCCGGGACCGTGAAGCTGAAGCGCGCCCCCAGGCCGGGCCCGTCGCTCTCGGCCCAGATGCGGCCCCCGTGGGCCTCCACGATGCCCTTGCAGACGGCCAATCGCAGACCGGCGTCGTCCGTCGGTTCGGGCGAGAGCGGCAGCGTGCCCGTCTCGATGCGGGCCACATCCAGCAGGTCGCCGATCAGCAGGTGCATGCGGTCCACCTGGGCGTCGATGATCGTGAAGAACTGCCGCAGCTCGGCGGAGCTGAGCGGGGAGGGAGGCTCCAGCAGGGTCGCGACCGAACCCTTGACCGCCGTAAGCGGCGTGCACAGCTCGTGGCCGACCCTGGACAGGAGCTCGGCCCGCAGCCGCTCCTGCTCCTCCAGCGGCGTCAGGTCCTGGACGATCGCCACGACGGACTCCACCTCGCCCTCTTCCGAGCGGATGGGCGTGGCGGTGAGCAAGGCCCTGACGCTGCGGCCGTCGGGCACGCGCAGGACGATCTCCTCGGCCCACACCGTCTTGTCCTCGCTCATTGCCCGCAGTGCCGGCAGCTCTTCGAGGGAGATCTCCTCCCCGTCGGCGCGAAGAATGGTCATCACCTCCAGGAGTTGCTCGGGCGCCTGGTCCTCGTCCCGCAGGCCGTCCACGGTCCGTCGCATCTCCTGGTTGAAGGAGACTGACGCCGTCCCGAGGTCGAAGACGACGACGCCCACCGGCGAGGTGTCAATCAGCGTTTCCAGGTCGGCCTTCGCCTTGCGGAGCGCCCTCAGCTCCCCGTCCCGGTCGTCGTCGCGGTTCATCTCCACACTCCGATTGGCAGAAACCGCCCTACCCTCAACCGGGCCACCCTGGATGAGCCGGGCAATGCGTAGTGTGTCGAAGGACGCCGTGTAAGTTCAGTAGAAGACTGGCCGACACTCACCAGAACGCACCAAGTCGGCTGTATAATCGGCAGCGTCAGCCGCCCGACCGGGCAGGAACACGAGGCCGGCCGATGAGCGAGCCCGGTGAAGTTGAGCGCGAGAACCAGGATCTGCGCGAACGCATCGCGCGGCTGAGCGAGGCCAGCCTGCGGATCAATGACCAGCTGGACCTTGAGAACATCCTCCAGGAACTGGTGGAGAGCGCCCGCGCGATCACCGACGCCCGCTGCGGCTGGACCACGACGTTCGACAGCTCCGGACCGCTTGAGCGCGTTGTGGCGTCCGGCCTGACCACCGAGCAACGCGATGCGCTCGCCGCGCCCGACGGTCCGTCGACCAACGACTCACTCCTGAACATGACGGGAACGCTGAGACTCGACGATGTCGCCAGCTATGCCGAGTCGCTCGGTCTACCGGGCGATGAGGTCGATGCGCAGACCTTGTTGGCGACGCCGATCATGCGGCGTGGCGCCCATCTCGGGCATTTCGTCGTTGCCGACAAAGAGGCCAGGGGCGGCTTCAGCGAGGCGGATGAAGCGAGCCTGGTGTTGCTCGCAGGCCAGGCGGCGCTGGTCATCGACCAGGCGCGACGGCAGCGGGCCGAGCAGCGCGTTCGCGCCGACCTCGAGACCCTGATCGAGACCACGCCCGTCGGTGTCCTCGTCTTTGACGCGCCCTCGGGCCGCTTGCGCTCCATCAACCAGGAGGCCAGGCGGATTGTGGGCGAGCTGTGGCCGCCTGAGGGCACGCCGGATCAGGTGCTGGAGACGTTTACCTTCCGCCGCGCCAACGGCGAGGAGTTGTCGCGGCAGCAGTCCCACCCGGCCCTGGTCGAGGCGTTGCGCGCGGGCGAGACGGTGCGGGCCGAGGAGATCACGTTGCGGGCCCCCGACGGCCGCAGCATCACGACCCTGGTCAACGCCACGCCGATCTTCTCGGCCGGGGGCGAGGTCGAGTCCGTGGTCGTGAGCGTGCAGGACATGACCCCGATCGAGGAGCTGGAACGGCTGCGGGCCGAGTTCCTGGGCATGGTCAGCCACGAGCTGCGCATGCCGCTGGTCTCGATCAAGGGGTCGGTGGACACCTTGCTGGAGGGGTCTTCGGGGCTGGACCCAGCCGAGCAGGCCCAGCTCCACCGCATCATCCGCGACCAGTGCGAGCGCATGCGCGGGCAGATCAGCGACCTGCTCGACGTCGCCGCGATCGAGACCGGCAACCTGCTCGTCTGGCCCCAATCCACCGATCCCGCCCTGCTCGTGGACGAAGCGCGTTCGAGCTTCGAGAGCGCGGGCGGACGGCGCAATCTCGTCTTTGAGCTGCTCCCCGACCTCCCCCGGGTGATGGCCGACAGCCCGCGCATCGTCCAGGTGCTGCGCAACTTGCTTTCCAACGCGGCCCGGCACTCGGACGAAGAGACACCGATCCGCGTCGCCGCCGCACGGGACGGTCTGTTCGTCGCCTTCTCGGTCGCCGACGAGGGCATCGGCGTGTCCGCCGAGCGGCTGCCCCACCTGTTCCGCAAGTTCTCGCGGCTCGCGGACGAACAGCGCGGACCCGAACGCGGCGGCTCGGGTCTGGGCCTGGCCATATCGAAGGGCATCGTCGAGGCCCACGGCGGCCGCATTCGCGCCGAGAGCGAGGGGGCCGGCCTGGGCAGCCGCTTCATCTTCACCCTGCCGGTCGCGGCCGAGGGGGCCGACTTCGACGCGGCGCCTTCCGCCGGACGGCCGTCCAGGACCAGGGCGCGGCCGCGGATTCTCTGTGTGGACGACGACCCGCAGACGCTGCATGCCGTACGCGAGGCGCTCACCCAGTCCGGCTACACGCCCGTCCTGACCGGCGACCACGAGGCCGTCCCCGGGCTGCTCGCCGAGCAGGAGCCGCGGCTCGTGCTGCTCGATCTGATGCTGCCCGGCACGGATGGAATCGAACTGATGCAGGAGATCCGCGAGAGCGCCGACCTACCGGTGATCTTCCTTTCCGCCTACGGCCAGGACGAGATCATCGCGCGGGCCTTCGAGCTGGGTGCCGACGACTACGTCGTCAAGCCCTTCTCGCCGACCGAGCTGGCCGCCCGGATCGAGGCCGCGCTGCGCAAGCGTGCCGCCCCCGAGCTGGCCCAGCCGGACGAGCCCTACCGCTGCCGGGAGCTGCTCATCGACTACGCCCAGCGCCGCGTGACCGTGGCCGGACGCGAAGTCGCGCTGACCGTGCTCGAGTACCGCCTGCTGGTCGAGCTCTCTGTGCACGCGGGGCGCGCGCTCAGCCACGAGCGACTCCTGGGACAGGTCTGGGGACCGAACAAGGGCAGGGACAGTGCGCCGGTGCGCAACCTCGTCCAGCGCCTGCGACGCAAGCTGGGCGACGATCCCGCCAACCCCAGCTATATCCTCTCCGAGCCTAGCTTCGGCTACCGCATGGCCTCGCCCGAGCCGCCTGACGCCTAGAACGAGTCAGGCTGCTCGGGCCGGCGATTACACGGCAAGGATCCTTCCGCTTTCGTCCATATGAGACCGGTCGTGTACTGAACCTGCACCGATTTGTCCCCCGACAACAGGCCGTCGCGCCAGTGACACGGTCTCTCCGAACTAGGATTCCCGAGCGTTTCGCTTACACAGTCAAATTAGGGCTGTGATCGCCGAATTCCCCCCATATTTCTACTGAAATTATACGAGTCCTCCCGTCAGGCTAACCGCCTGCCCGACTGGCACGGGCCTGCCAGTCGACGGTGCCCGGACGAGCCGAGGTCGGTCGGCGGCGTGCCGAAGGAACGGCTTGGTGAGGTAGCGCAATGGGAGATTCAGGACGGCGAAGTAGGGGCGCGGGTTCCCCAACCGCAGTCGCCCCCCCCCCCCCCCCCCCCCCCCCGCCCACCCCAACCACCCCC
>DAOULG010000004.1:0-8041 GCA_034420495.1 Dehalococcoidia bacterium | reverse complement strand
CCGGACGCGCGCGTCGCCGACGGGCCCGGCCCTCCCTACGAGAGGACCGCGCCTCAGACGCAGAGCAACCGCAACAAGCGCTTCCTCGCGCTCAACATCCGGAGCGAGGCGGGCGCCGAGGTGCTGCACCGCCTCCTCGACTCGGCCGACGTCCTGGTGGAGGGCTACGCCGCCGGGACGATCCAGCGGCTCGGGTTCTCCTGGGAGACGGTGCACGAGCGGCACCCGCGGCTCACGATGATCTCGATGCCGGCGTGGGGGGTGGCGGGGCCGTACTTCGGCTACGTCGCGCTCGGCTCCGGCGTCGAGGGGACGACCGGTCACCTGCTCGCGCGCGGCCCCCCGGAGGCCGCCGTGGAGGACATCCCGAGCACGGTCGCCACCGACGCGAGCGCCCCGCTCGCCGTCGCGTTCGCGAGCATCTCCGCCCTGCGCCGCCGCGCGGAGACCGGCGAGGGCTCCTTCATCGACCTCTCGCACGCCGAGGCCTTCTCGTGGTACCTCGCGGGGCTGCTGGGCGCGTCCGTCCCCGCGGGGCGCGCCGTCCGCCCGCGGGGCAACGCCGACCCCCACGTCGTCCCGCACGGCTGCTACCGCGCCGCGGGCGACGGCCCGGAGGGCTCGGGGCAGTGGGTCGCGATCGCCGCGGAGACCGACGCGCAGTGGGCGGGCCTCGCCTCGCTGCTCGGCCACCCCGAGTGGGCCAGCGACGGCCACCCCTGGGCGGGCGTCGCCGGCCGTCTCGCCGGGCGCTCCGCGATCGACGCGGCCGTCGCGGCGTTCGTCTCCGAACGCGACCGCTGGGAGGTGGCGGAGGCCGTGCAGCGGGCCGGCGCCATCGCCTCGCCGGTCCTGGAGCCCTCCGCGATGCTCGCCTCCCCGCAGCTCCAGGCGCGATCCTGGTTCGTCCCCGTCGAGCACCGCTACCTGGGCGAGCGGCTGATGCCGGGCTTCCTCGCCAAGCTCGCGCCCGACGCGCCGGCATGGGAGCGGCCGGCCGGCCTGGTCGGAGAGCACAACGAGGAGATCCTCGCCGAGCTCGGCTACGCGCCCGACGCGATCGCGAGGCTGCGGGCGGACGGCGTGATCGGCGAGAGCTACGGCGGGCGGGAGGCGTGAGTATCGCGCGCCGGATCGCGCCGGTGCCGCCCATCCCCGGCCGCATGCCGGCGGCGCGCCGGTGAGGGGCCGCCGGCACCTCGGCGGGAGCCGGCCCTAGTAGACGCCGGGGACGATCCGGTAGCGCACGCGGGCCCGGTACTCCGCCCACTTCGCGGCGCCGTACTTCTCAGCGCAGAACGTCTCGTCGATGCGCTGGCGCACCGTGAAGAGCGTGACGATGAAGACGAAGTAGGTCCACGCCCACGGGTTGGAGAAGTGGCCGAACACCAGCGCTATCGAGAGGGAGAGGAACCCCTCTCCCATGTAGTTGAAGTGGCGCGCGACGCCCCACAGGCCGCTGCAGAGGATCTTGCGGTCGCCGGCCTCGATGTAGCGGGGCTCGATGAGGCCGAAGAACCTGCGCTCGGGCCACCTCTTGAACGTGTACTTCTGCAGGTTGGCGCCGCGCGAGATGCTCCAGCCGGCGAGGAAGAGCGCCGCCGTCCCGACGAGCCAGACCTGCGTCCACGCCCCCGGGAACCCCGGGTCCGGGTGGGCCGCCATCCCCCACAGGGGGAGGATGAAGAGCCACCCGTACACCACGAGACCGCCCCAGAAGAGCTTGAAACCGAGGTTCTCGTGGATCAGGTCGAAGGTGTAGAGCTGGACGCGCTCGAAGATGAAGTAGTCCAGCACGTAGAAGGTGAAGAACGCCGCGTAGAGGTAGACGCCGGGGTTGGCGTCCTCCCCGAAGAGCTCGTAGTGATAGACGGCGCCGGAGAGGGCGTTGAGCGAGAGCATCGTCCCGCCGACGACGTAGAAGTACATCTTGATGTCGAAGCGCTCATTGAAGAACGAGAGTTCCTGCGCGCGCCCCGACCAGAGCGCCGCGATCGGGCCCTGCCCCGGGACCCGCGGCTGGCTGTAGACCGCCAGCGCCGTGAAGATCGCCGTGACGACCGTCCCGCCGGCCACGGCGTACACCGAGGAGCGGTAGAACCAGTCACGCGGCATCCCGGTGAGCTCGAGGGCCCAGACGGCGAGCGCGACGGCGAAGACCAGGATGCCGTTGAGACGGTAGGTCCGGGGCTGCCCCGTCGCCCGGTTGACGACGTAGCCGGGGACGCGCCGCCCCGGCAGCGCGAGCTGCGCCACGAAGAAGACGCCGAAGATCAGCAGCGGGGTGGAGAACCCCCAGATCGCCTCCGTCCGCGACAGCTCGAAGAGGTGGTCAATGCCCAGCCAGTCGATCATCCCCCGCCCCTCCCCGGGAGGGCGCCGCTGCGGCGGATCCGCGCGGCGGCCTCACATCCCGCGTGCGCCTAACGCCCGAAGGTCTCGATCATCAGGCCGATGTTCTCGCGGATGCGCTCCCGCGACATCAGCGCCGAGGCGCAGTAGAACGTCGAGGTCCCGACCACGCCCTCGTAGCGCCCGGCCTGCTCGCGGACGTCGTCGGGGGTCCCGAAGATCCCGTGCTCGCGCGCGACGTCGTCCGGCACCGCCTCGATGAGCGCCGCCGGATCGTCCGGGCGGCCGAAGAACGCCTCCTGGATCCGACCGCGCACGTCGGAGTAGCCCTGCGAGTCGAGCACGATCCCGTAGCTGCGCGTCGCCATGAAGCGGCCGACGTGGTACTTCACCTCGCGCATCGCCTGCGCCCGGTCCGAGGAGATCGCCGTCACGATCCACGCGTTGTGGTCGAAGTCCTCGCGGGTGCGGCCCGAGCGCGCCAGGCCCTCGTCGATCGCGGGCCACGCCACCTCGTTCATAAAGCGCACCGAGGCGATCGGGTGCCCGCAGAGCCCCTGGCAGTGCTCCCCGGCGAGCCTGAGCATCGCCCGGTTCACCGCGGCGAGGTAGATGGGGGTCTCGGCGGGCGCAGGGGGCGCCGCACCGCCTCCGAGGCCCATGCCGGCCGGGATGTCGCCGCCGCCGAGCAGTCCGCGCCCGGTGAGCCGGTAGTAGGCGCCGTCGAACTCGAGGGCCTCGTCCACGGGCGTCGCCCAGGCGACGCGCAGCGCGCGGATGAGCTCGCGGATGCGGGTCGCCGGGCGGTCGAACTCCTTGCCGAGCTGGTTGATGTTCATCCGCTTCGTCCCGCCGCCGAGTCCCATCACGAAGCGGTTGCGGGAGAGCCGCTGAAGGTCGACGGCCGCCTGCGCCAGCTCCCTCGCCTCGTGCGCGAAGACGCGGATCACCCCCGAGCCGAAGCGCGCCTGCGACGTCGCGCCGGCGATCGCCCCGAAGAGCGGGATGCTCTCGCCGGAGTTCCAGACGATGTCGAAGCCCGCCTGCTCGGCGCGGCGCGCGAGCGCCGTCTTCTCCTCGAGCTCCGAATAGGCGAGCGAGATCCCCCGTCGGTTCATCCATCCCCCCTCGGCGGCGGGGCCCGCCGCCCGGCGCTACAGGCGCAGGCTCATCGCGCGGTGCTCGATGCCGGCGTCGAGGAAGACGGGCCCGTACGCCCGGTAGCCGAGGCGCTCGTAGAACCCGAGCGCGTGCAGCTGGGCGTTGAGACCGACCCGGCCGACCCCCCGCCGGCGCGCCTCGCGGTGAAGAGCCTCCATCAGCCGGGCGCCGAGACCGCGCCCCCGGTACGCGCGGCGGACGGCGACGCGGGTGATGTGGGCCGGACCGTCTCCGAAGTCCAGGCGCCCGGTGCAGACCGCGCCGCCCTCGATGCGGCCGAGGAGGTGGACGACGCCCGCCGCCCCGCGCGGATCGGCGTCCATCGCGTCCACCTCCAGCTCGGGCGGGACGCCCTGCTCCTCCACGAAGACCTCGTGCCGGAGGGCGAGCGCCTCCGAGAGCTCCTCCGGGGATCTCACCACGGCGATCTCGAGGGGAGGAGCCTGCACGCGCTCACCCCCGCCCGCGCCCCGCCGTCTGCGCGCGCCCTACTCGCCCCGGAACTCGGGCTCGCGGCGCTCGCGGAAGGCGGCGCCGCCCTCCTTCGAGTCGAGCGAGCGGCCGGTCGTCTCCTCCGCGAAGCGGTAGAACTCGAGGTGTGTCTCGATGTCCGGGGTCGCGTGCTTGTAGACCATGTACTTGGAGAGCGCCGTGGCGTAGGGGGCGTTCGCGGCGACCCGCTGCGCGAGATCCATGCTGAAGGGCATGAGCTGGTCGTCCGGGACGACGTAGTTCACGAGCCCCAGCTCGAGCGCCTTCGGGGCCGGGATGGGCTCGCGGAGCAGGTAGAGCTCCAGCGCCTTCGCCGGCCCCACCAGGTTGGTGAGGTTCACCGAGGTGCCGTTCTCGAGCGGTGCTCCGAAGCGCGCCCAGCTCGGGCCGAAGTTCGCCGACTCCGCCATCACGCGCAGATCGCACCACAGCGCCTCCCCGAAGCCGGCGCCGTAGGCGTGGCCGTTGATGGCGCCGAGGGTGACCTTGTCGGAGCGCCGGAGCGGGGAGACCGCGTGCTCGCCGTGTGGCTTCCACCACGGCGGCATGTTCTTCTTTCCGTCGACGAACATCTGCGGATTCGCGCCCGGATGCCAGCCGCGGCCGGTTCCGGTCACGATGATCACCCGGATCTCGGGATCGGCCTCCGCGTCGGCCAGGGCCTCGCCGTAGGCGGCCTCCATCTCCTCGTCCATCGCGTTGACCTTCTCGGGGCGGTTCTTCGTCACCACCGCCACGCGACCGTCCTTCGTGTAGAGGATCTTGTTGTGCGGCCACGAGAGGGCCGTCGTCTCGGTCACCGGTGCACTCCCTTCCCGTATATGCTCGCGCCGAAGCCTAGCACCGGCGGCGCGGCCGCGGGCTCCGAGGGGGGTCTCGATGAGCGACGGGGAGCTGCGGATCGGAACCCGGCTCGACCCGGGGGTTCCCGCCTACGACGAGATGCGGGAGGCGACGGCCGTCGCCGAGCGGCTGGGGTACGAGGCGGTCTGGATACGCGATCACGTCTCGCTCGCCGACACGACCGGACAGGAGGAGTGCCACGAGGTCTGGACCGTGATGACCGCCCTCGCGGCGCAGACGGAGCGGATCAAGGTCGGGAGCCTGGTGCTCTGCACGCCGTTCCGCAACCCGGCGCTGCTCGCCAAGATGGGCGCGACGCTCGACCACCTCTCCGGCGGGAGGCTCATCCTCGGCCTCGGCGCCGGGCACAAGGAGGCCGAGTTCCGCGAGTACGGGTACGACTTCCCCCGAGCCGGCCACCGCGTCCAGATGCTCGACGAGGCGGCGGCGATCGTGCGCCTGATGTGGACCGAGCACCGCCCGAGCTTCACCGGGCGCTTCTACCGCATCGACGGGGCGCTCAACGTCCCGAAGCCCGAGCAGAGGCCCGCGCCGACGATCATGATCGGGGGCCAAGGGCCGCGGATGATGCGGGTGATAGCGCGGCGCGCCGACGCCTGGAACATCGCCGGGAGCCCCGAGGAGTACCTCTCGCTCCGCGCGCAGATGGCGGAGGCCTGCTCCGAGGTGGGGCGCGACCCCGCCTCGCTGCGCCACATCGTCTCCGTCCCCGTGATCGTCGATCGCAGCGCGGGCCGCGCGCGCGAGCGGCTGGAGGCGGTCTGCGCCGCGCGTCCCGGCCAGCCCTACCTGCGCGATCGCATCTGGGCCGGCTCTCCCGAGGAGATCGCGGACCGCATCCAGCCGCTGCTCGACGCCGGCGTGCGCGAGCTGATCACGAGCTTCTGGGAGATGGAGGCGCAGGCGGAGCAGATAGAGACCTTCGCCGAGACGGTCTGGCCCATCCTCAGCGAGCGCGTCCCGGCGCAGGCGTAGCGGTGGACGGCGGGGGCGGCGGCCCGGTGCGCCGGCTGCTCACGATCCCGCCCCTGGGGGAGGGGCCCGCGCTCGACGCGGTCCTGGAGATCCCGGCCGGGGCCGGGGGGCCGGTCCCCTGCGTCGTGCTCTGCCACCCGCACCCGCTCTACGGCGGCGACCGGCGAAACAACGTCGTGCGCGCACTCGCGGAGGGAGCGCTCGGCGCGGGGGTCGCGGCGCTCTCGTTCGACTTCCGGGGCGTCGGCGCGAGCGATGGCTCGCACGACGGGGGGCGCGGGGAGCGCGACGACGCGCGCGCGGCGCTCGCCGCCGCCGCGGCGCAGCCGGAGGTGGACGCGGGCCGCATCGCGCTCGCCGGGTACTCCTTCGGAGGAGGCGTCGCCGCGGCCGTCGTCACAGATGCCCTGGCCGGGGGGGACGCCGCACCCGTCGCCCTCGCGCTCGTCGCGGCGCCGATGCCCCCGCCCGAGGAGGTCGCGGCAGCTCTCGCCCGCTACCAGGCGCCGCTCCTGCTCGCGTGCGGCGAGGAGGACCGCTTCTGCTCGGCCGAGGCGCTCTCCGCGCTCCGCGCGGGGCGCGGCGAGCGGGGAGGCGAGACCGAGATGCTGGTGGCCCCGGGGATCGATCACTTCTGGGCCGGCGGCGAGCGCCGCCTCGCCGGGCGGACCGGCGCCTTCCTCGCGGGGGCGCTGGGCGGATAGCAGCGGGCCCGCGGCGGGCCCGGGGAGGGAGAGCGCCATGCCAGTCGCACGCGCCGCCGTGCAGCACGGGGTCGACCAGCCCCTCGCCATCGAGGAGGTCAACGTCGCGACGCCGATCGACCGGGAGGTGCTGGTGCGGACCCTCGCCACCGGCGTCTGCGGCTCCGACCTGCACATGCTCAAGGGTCACATGGGGCGCCCCCTCCCGACGATCCCGGGGCACGAGTCCGCGGGCGTCGTCGAGTCGGTGGGCCCCGGCGTGACCCACGTCCGCCCCGGCGATCACGTCGTCTGCTGCCTCTCCACCTTCTGCGGCGCATGCGAGCGCTGCCTCTACGGCCAGCCCAACCTCTGCGAGACGCGCGATCTCGACGACCGGCCCGAGGGCGCCGAGCCGCGCCTCTCGCGGGAGGGCGATCTCGTTCACCAGTTCGCCCGCATCTCGGGCTTCGCGGAGCTGATGCTGGTGCACGAGAACACGGTCGTGCGCGTCCCCGACGACACACCGATGGCGCAGGCGGCTCTCGTCGGGTGCTGCGTGACCACCGGGGTCGGCGCGGTCGTCAACACGGCGCGGGTGGAGCCCGGCGCCACCGCCGCGGTCTGGGGCCTGGGGGGCGTGGGGCTCTCCGCGATCCAGGGCGCCCGGCTCGCGGGGGCGCGCGAGATCATCGCCGTCGACATCCGGGACGACAAGCTCGAGGTCGCGCGCAGCTTCGGCGCGACGCAGCTGGTGAACGCCTCGCGCGAGGACCCGGTCCGGGCGATCCGCGCGCTGACGGGGCGCGGCGTCGACTACGCCTTCGAGGCGATCGGGCTCGCCCGCACCACCGAGCAGGCCTTCACCGCGACGCGCCCGGGGGGCTCGGCGGTGCTCATCGGCATCATCCCGGACGGCG
The DNA here is from genome assembly GCA_034420495.1 of Dehalococcoidia bacterium. GTDB lineage: Bacteria > Chloroflexota > Dehalococcoidia > UBA2979 > UBA2979 > VYDC01. Next base: position 594 of record DAOULG010000004.1, on the reverse strand, counting down.
TCGACATCTCCGTCTCCGGGCGCTACCTGCTCGCCGATCGCCGCCTCATGGGGAGTTCGATGGGATCCAACCGCTTCCGGTTCGACATCCCGAAGTACCTCGACCTCTACCGGCAGGGTCGCCTGCTCCTCGACGAGCTGATCAGCCACCGCGCGCCGCTCGAGGGGGTCAACGAGGCGTTCGACGCGATGGAGGCGGGAGAGCGCACGCGCACCGTCCTCACGTTCGGCTAGGTCCGGTGCGAGTGGGACGGAGGCCGGCGTGAGCACTCGGGCCGCCGAGGGGGCGCGGGGCGCCGGGCAGGCCCCCTGCTCGGGCCTGCGCGTGCTCGATCTCGGCAGCGGCCCGGTCTCCGGCGTGGCGACGATGGTGCTCTCCGACTTCGGCGCCGACGTCATCGCCCTCGAGAGGCCGGGCGGCGACCCCTGGCGTCGCGCTCCTGCCTCGGCGGTGTGGCTGCGCGGCAAGCGCTCCGTGACGCTCGACCTCCGGGAGGAGGCCGGACGGGCCAGGCTCCGCGCGCTCGCGGCGACGGCCGACGTCGCGGTCGCGGCGGCCGCGCCCGGCACGGCGCTCCGGCTCGGCTCCGACTAC
>DAOULG010000003.1:0-4988 GCA_034420495.1 Dehalococcoidia bacterium | reverse complement strand
GACGGCCGGGGCGCTTCGGCGCAGGGCGCGCGCGAGCGCGAGCCGGCGGCCTCCCGGCGCCCGCCGGGGCACCGCCGCCAGGGCGCGCTCGGCGCCGCGGCGGGCGGGCAGGGGCCGGTGCTCGCTCACGGCGGGGATCCCTTTCACCGGCGTCGCGGGGCGACCCTCCGGACAGCGTACCCAATCGCGCCGGCCTCCGGGGCGCGCGCCCTACGGGAGGGGCGGGGCGGGGAGCTCGAGCGGCGGGGCGGCGGGGCGGTCCCGGCCGGCGAGCGGGAGGCGGCCGTCGGCGACGGCCTGAAGCGTCGCCACCAGGAGCGGCGCCTCGTGCCGGAGGCCCCGCGCGCGGATCGCGGCGAAGAGCGCGCACCGCTCGAGCTCCTCGTCGGTCGCGCTCCCCAGCTCCGGCTCCAGCTCCCGCCACAGCGGATCGAGCTCCGGGTCGCGCAGCGTGTAGCGGCAGAAGCTCGCGACGGGACCGGCGTCGACCTCGGCGACGGCGATGTGCGTCATCACGCCGCTCTCCGCCGCCCGGCTGCGAATGAGCTCCCGGATCACCTCGCGCCAGGTGCCGGCGGGACCGGTGGGGAGGGCGGGGTGGAAGTTGAGCAGCGTGTGCCGCTCCACGAAGTCGGCCGTGAGGATGAGCATGTAGCCGGCGAGCACCCCGATGTCGAAAGGGTGGGGGGCGAGCGCCTCGTCGACGGCGCGGTCGTAGTCGGCGCGCCAGGCGGGGAGCGGCTCCCCGGGGCGGGAGCGCTCGCCGGAGCGGGCGCGCCGGAACGCCACCGAGGAGCGCGTGACGACGGGGACGCCGTCGGCCCGCACCTCCCGCAGCAGCTCGTCGGTCGCCGGAGCCTCGCCCGGATCGCGGTTGCAGAAGAGCACGGCCAACTCGGCGGAGAGGGCGCCGCGTGCGATCGCCTCGCTCGTGGCGCGGTAGAGCGCGCGCGAGCCCTCCCCGCGACCGGTCGTGAACCAGCCGATGCGCAGCGTCACGCGCGCCTCACAGCAGCCGCGGGCCGGAGGTCGCCTCGCCGCCGTCGGCCGGGGCCGGGCGCAGCATCTCGATCCTCTGCTCGACGTCGGCGAGGAGTCGCTCGCAGCTCTCCGCGAGGCGCACGCCCTCCTCATAGAGGGCGACCGATCTCTCGAGCGAGAGGCCGCCCGCGTCGAGCTCCCTAGCGACCTCCTCGAGCCGCTCGTAGAGCGCCTCGAAGGAGGCCGGACCCTCGCCCGCGCCGGCCCCCCCGTCGGCGGCGCCGTCGGCGGCGCCGGGCCCGGTCGCCGGGGGCGATTCCCTCTCGTCGGTGCTCACGACGACGACTCTACACGCGCCCGGCGCACGCCGTCGCGCAGCCGGAGCAGCAGCCGCTCGCCCGCAGAGAGGTCGGCCGCCCGGACGACGGCGCTCCCGTCGGCGCGCGCGATGAGCGCGTAGCCCCGGGCGAGCGTCTCCCGGGGGGAGAGCGCGGAGAGCCGCTCGGAGAGGCGCCCCACGTCGGCCCGGTGGCCGGCGAGCCGCGCCTCCGCCGAGCCGGCGATCCGCGCGGTCACGGCGCGCACGCGCAGGCGGCGCTGGTCGCAGTCGGGGAGCGCGCGCCGGAGCGCCGCTCCCCGCTCGCGGAGGCGCGAGCGGCGGTCATCGAGGGTCGTCCGGAGCGTCGCGGCGAGCCGCGCCCGCTCGCGCGCCACGCGGTCGAGGAGCGCGGCGCGATCGGGGGCCACGAGCTCGGCGGCGGCCGAGGGCGTCGGCGCCCGCACGTCGGCGACGAGATCCGCGAGGGTGATGTCGCTCTCGTGCCCGACGCCGGAGACGACCGGGAGCGGGCAGCCGAAGATCGCGCGCACGACCGCCTCCTCGTTGAAGGCCCAGAGATCCTCGGCGGCGCCCCCGCCGCGCGCGAGGATCACCACCTCGGGCGCAGCGAGCGGCTCCCCCGAGCGGCCGCGCGGCGCCGCCGCGGCAGAGAGGGCGGCCGCGATCTCGCCGGCGGCCTCCGGCCCCTGCACGGAGGTCGGCTGCACCAGCAGCGTCGCGAGGGGCCAGCGCCGGGCGAGCACGGTGCGCACGTCGTGGAGCACGGCGCCCTGCGGCGAGGTCACGACGGCGATGCGCCGCGGGTACGGCGGGAGCGGGCGCTTGCGCGCGGGATCGAAGAGCCCCTCCTGCTCGAAGCGGGCGCGGCGCCGCTCGAACTCGGCGGCGGCCGCGCCGGCGCCGGCCGGCTGGACGAAGTCGACGACGAGCTGGAGATCGCCCCGCTCCTCGTAGAGGGAGAGGGAGCCGTGGGCGAGCAGCGCGGCCCCCTCCTCCATCCGCTCCCCCTGGCCGGCGTTGCGGCTGCGGAAGAAGACGCAGCGCAGGGCGGCGCCTTCCCCGGCCAGCGTGAAGTAGATGTGCCCCGACCGCGCCCGCGTGAGGTTGAGCACCTCCCCCGAGACCCAGATATCGCGGAAGCGCCGGTCGCCCTCGAGCACGCCGCGGAGCTCGCGCACGAGCTTCTTGACGGGGATCGCCTCGGGGTTGCCCGGGGAGGGGGATCCGCGCATCGCGGGCGGCTCCCTTCCTTCCGGTGCGGCGAGGCCGGTGCGGCGGGGCCGGGGGCCCCGGGCCGCCCGTCCCCTCAGGCGCTCTGGATGCGCTCCAGGTAGTGGCCGCCCTCGGTCGAGACCTTCACGCGGTCGCCCGGGTTGATGAAGAGCGGCACCTGGACCACCAGCCCCGTCTCCATCGTGGCGGGCTTGGTCGCGCCGGTCGCCGTGTCGCCGCGGACGCCGGGGTCGGACTCGGTGATCGTGAGCTCCACCGCGGCCGGGAGCTCGAGGGCGAGCGGCTCCTCGCCGAAGAGCAGGAGCTGCACGAGCGCCCCCTCCGTCAGGTAGGGGAGCTCGCCCGCGATCACGCCCGACTCGACGGTGACCTGGTCGTAGGTCTCCGTGTTCATGAAGGTGTGCAGCTCGTCCTGGCCGTAGAGGTACTGCATCTGGCGGCGCTCGACGCGGGCGGGGGCGAGCTTCTCCCCGGCGTTGAAGGTGCGCTCGATGATGTGGCCGGCCCTGAGGTCGCGGAGCTTCGTCCGGTAGACCGCCGACTTCTTCGTCTTGATGTGGTTGACCTCGACGACCTGGTAGAGGGAGCCGTCGATCTCCACCGTCGTGCCGCGCCTGAGTTCCCCGGTCCCGATCACCCGCCGCCTCCCGTCGCCCGGGCGCCCGCGACGCCCGCGGGCGGATCGAGCTTCGCCGCCTGCGAGAGCGGCCGCAAGCGGCCCTCCTCCATCGCGCACATGTCCTCGATGCGGACCCCGCCCCAGCCGGGGAGGTAGATCCCCGGCTCCACCGTCATCACCTGCCCGTCGGCGAGCAGGTGCGTGGAGTGGGGCCGCAGCCGCGGCGACTCGTGCACCTGCAGGCCGACGCCGTGGCCGAGGCCGTGCCCGAAGCGCTCCCCGTAGCCGGCCTCCGCTATCGCGGCGGCGGCGATCTCGTGCGCCTGCGCGCCGGTCATCCCGGCCTCGATGCCCTCCAGCGCCCGCGCCTGCGCCTCACGGACGGCTGAGTAGACGCGGCGGAAGGTCTCGCCCGCCGCCTCCGGGCCGCCGACGACGACGGTGCGCGTGAGGTCGGAGCAGTAGCCGTCCACGGTCGCGCCCAGGTCGAGCACGAGCGGCTCGCCGCGCGCGAGCGGCACGTCGCGGGGGCGGGCGTGCGGCCTCGCGGCGTGCGCGCCGGAGGCGACGATCGAGTCGAAGGAGAGCCCGTCGGCGCCGTGCTCCATCGCGTAGCGCTGGATCGCCCGGGCGATCTCCCGCTCCGTCGCGCCGGGCACCGCCAGCGCGACGGCGTGCTCCAGGCAGGCGTCGGTGAGCGCGGCGGCGCGCTCGAGCGCCGCGATCTCGCCCGGCTCCTTCACGAGGCGGAGCTCCTCGACGAGCGGAGGCGCCGGGAGCAGCCGCGGGCGGGCGGCGGGCGGGAGCGCGGCCGCCGCCCGCTCCCACTCGGCGTGCTCGGAGACGGTCACCGCGTGCGCCTCGAAGCCGACGGCCGAGCCCCCGAGCCCCGCGAGCAGCGCGACCGGGGGCCCCGTCCCGCGGTCGCCCTCGCTGATGAGCTCGAAGCGGGGCGCCTCCGCCTCCGCCTGCTCCCAGTAGCGGAAGTCGGTGCTGATGAGGGCGCGGCCGGAGGAGACGAGCAGCGTGCCGGCGGATCCCGTGAAGCCGGAGAGCCAGCGGCGGTTGACCGCCGAGGTCACCAGCAGCGCGTCGAGCCCCTCGCGCTCGAGCAGCGCCCGGAGGCGGTCGGCGCGGGCCCCCGGGGCGGCGCTCACGCGCCGCTCTCTCCCCCGCCCCCCGCCTGCATCTCCGTCCAGCGCTGGTGGAGGAGATGGAGGGCGGCCCGGTAGCCCCGGAAGCCGAACCCGGCGATCTGCCCCCACGCCACGGGGGCGATGTAGGAGTGGCGCCGGAACTCCTCCCGGGCATGCACGTTGGAGAGGTGCACCTCGATCGCCGGGAGGCCGGTCGCGGCGAGGGCGTCGGCGAGCGCGACGGAGGTGTGGGTGAGGGCGCCGGGATTGAGGATCACGCCGTCCCAGTCGCGGCGCTGGTGGAGGGCGTCGACGAGGGCCCCCTCGTGGTTCGACTGCACGAAGTCGATCTCGATGCCGAGCTGCCCGGCGCGGTCGCGGAGGATCGCCTCGATGTCGTCGAGGCTCTCCGAGCCGTAGATCTCCGGCTCGCGGCTGCCCAGCAGGTTCAGGTTCGGTCCGTTGAGCACGAGGACGCGCATCCGCTCCCCCTCCTCCCGTCGCCCGCCCGCCGCCCCGCGCGCGCGGCGCCCGTCGGATTCTACCGGGCCGCGGGCGCGGCGTCGGGCGGGGCGCCCGCGGGAGGCTCCCCGCCGGGCGCCGGGCCCGAGCCCCGCGCCTGACGCTCGCGGGCGCGCGCGAGCGCGGAGGTGATCAGCGAGGCGCGGCCGCGCTGCGA
>DAOULG010000002.1:0-9574 GCA_034420495.1 Dehalococcoidia bacterium | reverse complement strand
GTTTTTGGAGGGTGATGACCGAAATAGCAGCCAGAAATGATGCGCTGACCCACTCACCATCGGTGCCCCCGGCCTCTCGTCGCCAACGGGGCACTTTGTCAGCACCCTGCTAGACGCCCGGATCCCTCAGGAACTCGAGAATCGCCTGCGCCCATGGTTCGGGGTCGCGATTCTCGAGGCGCACGCCGCGCGAGCGGCGAATCGTCGCGAGGAACTTCTCGTGCGCGCGCCCGCGCTCGCTGTCGACGGTGTGCATCACCAGGGTCGGCGCCGCGACCCGCGGAGTCGCGTCCCACATCTCGTAGCGGCACATGGCGTAGGTCGCCGCGCCCTCCCAGCCCGTAGAGCCGTAGACCTCCGCGCCCTCGTCCGAGTTGACGATCAGGTTGCTGATGAACCACTCCGTGACCCGGACCAGGTCGGCTCCCTCGCGGTTCCCTCCCACCTTCTTCCACAGCTCGATCAGGTGGCTTCCGTCGGGCTGCTCGGGAACGTAGCGGTGGAGCCGCTCGTGGACCGCCCGCCGCGCCGGCGTGTTCCAGTTGAAGACCTCCTCCACGACGAGCTTGTCGACGCGGTCCGGCCAGCTCGCTGCGACCTCGACGGCGACCTGCGAGCCCGTCAGCAGGCCGTAGACGTTCGCCCGATCGAGCCCGAGGCCATCGAGGAGCCATGTCACGGCCCGCGCGAACTCGGTGAGCGTCGTGTAGGGAGCCGGGGGCCGGTCGGACTGCCCGAAGCCCATCGTCGACATCGAGATGACGCGGGCCTCCGGGGCGAGGAGCGGGGCGACGTCCCTGAAGGCCATGCACGTGCCGGGCGTCGGGTGGAGCATCACCAGCGGCTCGCCCGCCCCCAGCTCGAAGTACTCGATGTTGCCGTGCGGGCTCAGCACGAACCCGCGCTTCACGGCCGTCTCTACCCTCGCCACGCCGTCACCCCCCGTGAGCTCACGAGGGACATCCTAGCCCACGGCGCCGCGGCCCGGTCAGGTCGTGCGGGACACGCGCGACATGGCGAGGACGAAGAGGCCGAGGACGATCCCGCAGGTCCCGATCGTCGGGCGGGCGCCGTAGAGGTCGGTGAGAAGCGAGAGCGGCAGGACGCCTATCGGCAGCAGCGAGAACGTCAGCATGAAGATGCTCATCACCCGTCCGTGAAAGGCCGGCCGCGTGTTCGAGAGAACCGCGGTGGTGTTGAAGGAGAAGAAGGCCATCGAGCAGAGGCCGACCACCACGAGCACGACGTTCGCCACCCAGAAGTTCGGCGAGAACGCGAAGGCGGCGAGGGCGGCCCCGAAGCCGGCCCCGGCCAGTACCTGGAAGCGGGCGGCGTTCGCGTGATCCGCGTAGCTCGCGACGAGAAGCGAGCCCATCAGCGCCCCGATCCCGGCCGTCGTGTACATCAGCCCCAGCCCCTTCGGGTCCACCTGGAAGACCGTCTCCTGGAAGACCGGGAGCAGCAGCTGGTAGGGGAAGCCGAGCACGATCGGGACGGCCGCGGTGATGATGAGCGTGGCGACGAGCCGGTTCTCCACGAAGACGTAGCGGAGGCCCCCGCGCATCTCGTCGAGCATGCCGGTGCGCGGCCGGCGCTCCGCAGGGCAGGTGTCGGCCGGTCGGATCGCGGCAAGCAGCGCGACCACGCCGGCGAAGCAGAGCGTCATCAGTCCGTAGACCCACGCAGCGCCGGCTGTCGCCAGCACGACCCCGGCCACCGACGGCCCGACGATGAACGTGAGGTTCATCGCGGTGTTGTTGAGTGCGACCGCGTTGCCGAGATCGCGCTCGTCGACGAGCTGGGGGATCAGGGCCTGGCGAGCCGGCCCCAGTACCGAGAACATCGTTCCCTGCCAGAGGGCCGCCAGGAAGAGGTGCCAGATCTCGAGGGCACCGAACACGATCAGGAGACCGACCGAGAGGCCCATCACCCCCTGGCCCGCCTGCACGGCGATCAGCAGGCGGCGGCGGTCGTAGCGATCGGCGACGACGCCGCCGACGAGGGAGAGGAAGAGCATCGGCCCGGCCCAGCCCAGCGTGACCTGGCCGATCGCCGTCGCCGAGCCCGTGAGCTGATAGGCGAGCCAGCCGCGGGTGACGAAGTTCATCTGGTTGCCGAGGAACGCCACCATCTGCGCGAGCCACAGCAGGCGGTATCCGCGGTACCTGAGGGCGCGGAAGGTGTGGCGAAACGTCGCGAGGCCGCGCGGCGCGGGCGTCGGCACACCGGGGTGCGCCGAGGCTGTGGCGGCCCCGTCGCTTCCGGGCTCCGGCACGGAGTCGGCCGCCATCGCTCCGCTCACCCCCGGCGCTCAGCCTACACCGGAGCCGCCGCGCCTCGACCCGGCGAGCGGCCGCTAGAATCGCCCCGGGCGGTCGCCCCCGACGACCGGTCCCGCCGCCCACGAGCGAGGAGGAACAGATGGCAGATGACGCGATCAGCGCCGCACTCTCCGCCCAGGTCTACGGTCTCGTCGTCGTGGGCTCGGTCTCGGGTGCAGGCGAGCCGAACGGGATGACCGCGAACTGGATCACCCAGGTCTCCTTCGATCCGCGAATCGTCGCCGTCGCGATCCAGAGCGACGCGCACACGCGGCGGAACATCGACGAGACCGGCGTCTTCTCGGTCTCGGTCCTGCCGGTCGTGCCGCAGGAGCTCGTGCTGAAGTTCACCCGCCGGTCGACCAGCGGCGAGGGGCGGCTCGAGGGGGAACCGGTCTCGCTCTTCGAGAGCGGAGCGCCGGTGCTCGACGCGGCCGTCGCCTGGTACGAATGCCGCGTGGTGGGCCAGGCGGAGCCCGGCGACCACGTCGTCTACTTCGGTGAGGTCACCGGGGGCTCTCCCGGCCCGGGAGAGGGCGAGCCGGCCACGCTCGCCGCGGTCGGAATGAGCTACGCCGGATAGCCGCTCCGCCCGGCGAGGGGCGCCCTCCCTCCCGGCGGGGCCTCGGTCTGCGCTCGCCGCCACGGCGACCCGACGATCCCTGTCGCCGGGTCGCGGGGTGCTAGTGTGACGCTGCGGGAAGGGAGCGCCGGTGGCGCTGATCGAGACTGCCGCCCTCACCAAGCGCTACGCCTCCGTCACCGCCCTCGACGGCCTCTCGCTCGATGTGGAGCCGGGCATCGTCGGCCTCGTCGGCCCGAACGGAGCCGGCAAGAGCACGCTGATCAAGATCCTGCTGGGGCTCGTCGACGCGACCTCGGGCAGCGCCGAGGTGCTCGGCTTCGACGCGGCGCGCGACGGCCTGCGCGTGCGGGAGCGCGTCGGCTACATGCCGGAGCACGACTGCCTCCCCCCGGACCAGTCGGCAACCAACTTCGTGATCCACATGGCACGCATGAGCGGCATCCCGCCCGGGGCGGCCCGCGAGCGCGCCGCCGAGGTGCTGCGCCACGTCGGCCTCTTCGAGGAGCGCTACCGGCACATCGGCGGGTACTCGACCGGCATGAAGCAGCGGGTGAAGCTGGCACAGGCGCTCGCCCACGACCCTCAGCTGCTCTTCCTCGATGAGCCGACCAACGGCCTCGATCCGCGCGGACGCGACGAGATGCTCGATCTCGTCGAGCGCACGGGCCACGAGTTCGGGATCTCGATCGTCATGTCGTCCCACCTGCTCAGCGAGATCGAGCGCGTCTGCGACGGGCTGATCGTGATCGAGAGCGGGAAGCTGATGCGCACGGGCCGGGTCGCCGAGCTCACCGACGAGACCGCCGTGCTCGCGGTCGAGGTCGAGCGGGACGCCGACCGCCTCGCCGCGACGCTGGCGCGGGGCGGACTCGACGTGCGGGTCCTGGGCCGGACCCTCGAGATCGCCGCCACCGTCGAGGCCGACGGCGTGCACGACGCGATCCTCGACGCCGTGGTGGCGCTGGATCTGCCGCTCGTCCGGCTCGAGCGTCGCCGCCGCACGCTGGAGGAGCTCTTCCAGCCGCCCGCCAGCGCGCGGGGAGGGGCACACGGTGACCGCTCCTGAGGCCGCGCCGGGCGGCGCGATCTACGATCTCGGCTACCAGGGCTACGAGGGACCGCGGCTCGGCCGCGCCTACGCGCTCTGGTCCCTCTACGTGCTCAGCGCCCGCAACGCCTTCGGGATCGGGCGCGGCGCGCTCCCGAAGGTGCTCGCCTTCACGCTCGTCCTTCTCGCACACGCCCTCGCCATCATCCAGCTCATCCTCGGGGCGGTGCTGCCGGTGGATGAGTTCGAGCTGGTCAGGCCGCACGAGTACTACCAGCTCATACACTTCATCCTCGTCCTCTTCGTCGCCGCGATCGCCTCCGACCTCGTCGGCAACGACCGCCGCGCGCGCACGCTCGCGCTCTACTTCTCACGCCCCATCGAGAGGGACGACTACGCGCTCGCGAAGATCGCCGCGCTCTCGAGCACGCTGCTCGCGCTCACGATCGCCCCGCAGCTGCTGCTGTTCGCGGGGAACGCGCTCGGAGCGGCCGACGGCCTGGACTGGGTCCGCGACAACGCCGACGACGTGCTGCGGGTCGTCGCGAGCGGCCTGATCCTCTGCATCACGTTCGGGGCGCTCGGCATCCTCGTCGCCTCCTACGCCGAGCGCCGCGCCTTCTCCCTGATCAGCGTCGTCGCGATCTTCTTCCTCTCCTTCACCGTCGTCGGCATCGTCGTCTCCGAGTTCGGCAACAGCGAGACCCGCTACGCCCTGTTCGCGAGCCCGCTGCACGTCATCGAGGGATCCACGCTCTATCTCTTCGACGCGCTCCCGGCGATCGAGGAGTCGTCCCGGAGCGGCGAGCCCTCCTTCCAGCTCGCCTGGTCGGAGTTCCCCGGCTGGATCTGGCCCCTCGCCGCCCTCGGCTGGGCCGGGCTCGCCTCGGCGATCGTCGTGCGTCGCTTCCGGGGATCGATCTGATGACGGCGGAGTCGGCCGGCGCGGCGATCGAGGTGCGCAACGTCTCGCGCTGGTACGGCGACGTCGTCGCCGTGAACGACATCTCGTTCTCCGTCGGGCCCGGGATCACCGGCTTGCTCGGCCCCAACGGAGCGGGCAAGAGCACGCTCCTGCACATCATCTCGGGCTTCCTGCGGCCCTCCGCGGGAAGCGTCGAGGTCCACGGCGAGACGCCGTGGCGCAACCCCTCCCTCTTCCGACGCGTCGGTCTCGTGCCGGAGCGGGAGGCCGTCTACTCCTTCCTCGGCGCCCGCGGCCTCGCGCTCGCGAGCGCCCGCCTGCACGGCCTCCCCGATCCCGAGGAGGCCGCCGGCCGCGCGGTGGCCCTCGTCAAGCTGGAGGATGCACAGGACCGCCCGATGGGAGGCTACTCAAAGGGGATGCGGCAGCGGGCGAAGATCGCCGCCGCTCTCGTCCACGACCCGGAGGTCCTGATCCTCGACGAGCCCTTCAACGGCACCGACCCGCGACAGCGCCTCCAGCTCATGGAGATGCTCCGGCGGCGGGCCGACGAGGGACGGACGATCCTCTTCTCCTCCCACATCCTCGAGGAGGTCGAGCGACTCGCCGAGAACGTGCTGGTGATCGTCAACGGGCGCCTCGCCGCCTCCGGCCACTTCCACCAGATCCGCCGGCTGATGACCGACCGCCCGCACGCCTTCGAGATCCGCTCCAGCGACAACCGCGCGCTCGCCGCGGCGCTCGTCGGGCTCCCCCACGTGTCGGCGGTCGAGCTCCGCGACGGGCGCCTCGACGTACGGACGGCCGACTTCGGGGCCTTCACCGCCGAGATCGCGCGCGCCGCGCGCGACTGCTCCGTCACCCTCCACGAGCTCCGACCCGCCGACGAGTCGCTCGAGAGCGTCTTCTCCTACCTGGTGGGCCCATGACGCGCACGCTGCTCACGCTCACCGCGCATCAGCTGCTCGGGCGCCGGCGGGGGATCCTGATCGCGCTCCTCGCCCTGCTCCCGATCGGGATCGCGCTGCTCTACCGGCTCGCCGGCGAGGGCGACGGGTCGACGCAGTTCGCCGCAGATATGGTCGGCGGCCTCGTCCTGACTCTCCTCCTGCCCATCGGCGCACTCGTCTTCGGCACCTCCGCCCTCGGCTCCGAGATCGAGGACGGGACGATCGTCTACCTGCTGGCCAGGCCGGTCGCACGCTGGCGCATCGTCGTGGCGAAGGCCGCGGTCGCCTCCCTCGCCACGGCCGCGCTGACCGTTCCCGCCGCGCTCCTCACCACCGTCATCGCTCTCGACGGCCTCGACGCCGATTCCCTCTGGTGGGGAGCCACGGCCGCCGCGGTCGTCGGGAGCGTCGTCTACAGCACGCTCTTCGTCGGGGTGAGCACGATCACCGGGCGGGCGCTCGTGATCGGGCTCGTCTACGTCTTCGTCTGGGAGGCGATCATCACCAGCCTCTTCGAGGGGACGCGCTGGGTGAGCGTGCGCCAGTACGTCTTCGCCGTCGCCGACGCGCTCACCGCGGCGGAGCCCGTCAGCTCCAGCCTCGCGGCCTCGCAGGCGCTCATCGCCTCCGGCGTCGTCGTCGCGCTCTCGCTCGCCGTCGGGGTGCGATTCCTCCAGCGCTTCGAGATCGGCGAGCAGGCCTAGCGGGGCGCATGGCGAGCGGCGCTCCCGGCCCCGCCCGGCGGGCGCGAGGTGCCGGGGGAGCGGCCGCGGCACGGCCGGCGATGACGGAGGCGGGCCCCGGGGATCTGCCGCGACCCCCGGAGCCCGCGCGGCGACGGCCCGGGTCAGGGGCTGTAGCCCGAGGACGGCACCAGCTCCGATGTCGACGCGACCAGCTGGTCGAGCAGGAAGTCGAAGTCGCGGTACGCCTCCAGGGAACCGAGACGGTCCTCCAGGAGGCCGAGCTCCGCGAGCAGCGCCGCGAGGTCGGCGTGAATCCCCCGCGCATCGACCTCCGCGTTCGGCACCTGGGGCGCGAGGGCGCTGTAGCGGTCGGCCGCGAGGGCCACGATCCCGCCGAGGCGGAGGAAGCGATCGCCCGCGTCGAACGGCGTGTTCGCGCGCCCGGCAACCTCGGCCCGCTGGGCGAGCGTGTCCCCGGCGCGGGGATCGACCCAGCGAACCTCGACCTCTCCCAGCACCACCGGGCCGCCGCGTCCCGCGTCGCGCAGGACCAGCTCGTAGAAGACCGTCGTCGCGCTGCCCGACGGCAGTTCCGCGAACTCCCTGCGGTTCTGCTCGAAGGTGTGATCCGGCGTGATGCGGTTCTCATAGCCGACGATGCGCCACTGCTCCACGCGGGCCGGGTCCCACCTCACCTGGGCGCGCGCCTGGTCGGCGAAGGGCGTGGAGAGCGCGAGCCAGTTCCCGCGGCTGAAGGTCGCGCGTGCCTGGGCGACCTCGTCGAGGTAGCGGTACCAGCCGTTGCCGTGCTGCGCCAGCTGCTCGAGCAGGAAGTCGTTGTAGTTCGCGATCCCGACGCCGATCGTGATCAGGCGCAGCGGGTTGCGGCGGTCGAGGTCGGGCGAGGACTCGAGGATCGCGAACGGGCTCGTGGCGTCGACGTTCGCGACGCCGTCCGACATGAGGATGATGTAGTTGTAGGCATCCGGCCGCTCGCGCCGGATCTCGTCCGCGAGCCGCACGCCGAGATCGAGCCCGGCCTGCACGTTCGTGCTGCCGTGCGGCGCGAGCTGCGCGATGGAGTGCGCGACGCGCCCGCTGTCGGGGCGGGCATGCTCCACGGTGTAGCCCTGGATGACATCGTCCGTGAAGTGCACCACGGCGATGCGATCGCGGTCGGTCAGGCTCTGGCGGATCGTCTCGGCCGCCTCGCGGGCGATGGCGACACGGTTCCCCTCCTGCATCGAGCCCGATGCATCCAGCACCAGCGTGACGTTCACCGGGGTGTCGTCTGAAACCCGCGGCGCCTGCAGCGCGATGCGGGCGAGATGCCGCCCGCCCCCCAGCGGGTGCTCCAGCACGTCGCTCGTGATCGCGAAGCTGCGGGCGCCGCCCGGCACCTCATAGCCGTAGGCGAAGGCGTTGACCCACTCCTCCGCCCGTACCGAGTCCGGCTCGACCGTGTAGCCGTTGCGTGCCCAGTCGAGCGCGAGGAAGTAGGAGGTGCGATCGGTGTCGAGGCTGAAGGTCGAGACGGCGTCCGTCGACGAGTCGACGAACGGGGTCCGCTCGTAGTCGCGGAAGGTCGTCGCCGAGGGGCCCGGCTGCCGCAACACCGGCGATGCCGGAGCCTGGGTCACCGCCGGCGCCGCCGTTGCGGCCGCGGCCGGCGCCGCGGTCGCTGCCGCCGCTGCGGTCGCCGCGGGGGCGGCCGGGACGATCACGCTCGCCTCGCGCGACCCCTCGCCCTCGCCGTCACCGCCGCAGGCGGCGAGGGCGAGGGCCAGGATCGCTCCCGCAACCAGCATCCCGGACACCCGCTTGCCCGATCGCATGTCGACCTCCATCGGTTCGGTCCCCAGGGAGACGAACGTCGGGTCTGCGCCGGTGGGGAAGGAGGAACGCGTGTCCTTCTCCACGGGATGCGCCGGCGGCGGTCGCGCCAGTACCCTCGTACCCTCCATACGCGGATCACCGCCGGAGCGTTCCCCGCGTCCCGCGACAGGTGCGCCCGACCGGGGGCAGCGCCGTCCGCCCACGCCGGCCGGCGAGACCGCGCGGCGTGGGGAGGCGGGACGGCGGCTGGGGCACTCGATGGACGGGTCGGGCGATCCACCGCCCCGATGGAGGCGGGAGAGGGCGCACCGGGGAGGCCGGGCGCCGCGTGGGACACCCGTGCGCCTCTTTTTTGGCTCCCCGACGAGGACTCGAACCTCGAACCTAGCGGTTAACAGCCGCCCGCTCTACCGATTGAGCTATCGGGGAGCGCCCGCGACTAGTCTGCGGGAGAGGCGGTCGCCGGGCAATCCCGCTCCCCTCACGGCGAGCGCGCCGGCCGGGACGCGCTCGCGCGGACGGGAGGCGCCTCCACCGGCTCGAAGCGGTAGCCCGCTCCGTCGCGCCGTATGCGGCCGAGCGTGAGGATGGGGAAGTGCGGCCCCGTGAGCAGCGCGTCCGTCTCGATGGCGAGCTCGCAGATGCGTCGGCGCGCCTCCCGGGCCATCTGACGGTCCTCGTCGTAGATCGAGTGCCAGTCGAGGTGCGCGATGTGCGCGGGATGGTGCATCGCGTCGCCCACGAGGATGAGCGCTTCCCCGTCCGACTGCACGAGCTGCACGCAGTGGCCCGGGGTGTGCCCGGGCGTCTCGACCATGGTGACCGACTCCGTGACGCGGGCCTCGCCGCGGACGGGACGCACCAGACCGGCGTCCAGCAACGGGCGGACGTGCGCGTCGGCGAAGCGGACGTCCCGCTCCGGGGCGCGGGGGTGGGGCGTCATCCAGAAGTCGAGCTCCGCCTCGTGGACGTAGACCTGCGCCGACGGATAGGCGACCGCCCCCTCCTCCGTCACGTCCCAGCCGCAGTGGTCGAGGTGGAGGTGGGAATGAAGCAGCACATCGACCTCCTCCGACGCCACACCGGCGTCATGGAGGCGCTCTGGCAACTCCGCACACGACTGCACGCCCGGCTCCCGGGCCCGTGCCCCCATCCCTGTGTCGATTAGCGTGGTCTGCCCGTCGCCCTGGACAAGAAACCCCGAGTACCCGTAGGGCACCGG
>DAOULG010000001.1:0-3738 GCA_034420495.1 Dehalococcoidia bacterium | reverse complement strand
GTGCACTTCGAGCGCATAGCTTCCGTCGAAGCGGTACAGCCTGTGCGGGGAGACCAGGAGCGCCCCGTCGACGCCCACGGCATCCATCGCCGCGACCATGTCGTCACCGGTCACCTCGGAGGGGCCGACGAGGATGCCGGCCCAGGGCCGCTCGGGACGGTCGCGTTCGAAGGCGTGAACCTGACAATCGATCGTGAGCACTGCTGGGGTCCTTTTCGTGTCTGCCGCGGCGCCGCCGCTGTGTTGTCCTCGGGCGGCACGTTATCACCTCCAGCGGACTCAGCGTACATAAAGGGACCGCGCTGTTCCGCATCGTGAACGGCGGTCGCTCGATCGATCGCTACGGGCCCACGACGTTGCAGTCCGGAGCCGGGTCCTGGCTAGTGGAGTCGCATTCCGTGCGGGCTGGAGCGTCGTGTCCACGCGGCTCCGAGCGTGACCGCCAGGCCAAGTGCGATCACGAGCAGGAGGGCCACGGGCGCCGGGGGCGACCCCGCGCCGCGATCGGGTCCGGCGCCCGTGACGGGTGGGGCAGGGGATTCCCGGTCAACGTCGCGGGCGGTCTCCGCCGGAGACGCCTCGACGAACGTGCTGCGCGCCTCGCCGCCGGGGGCGTAGCGAGGGTCGCCGGCCCGGATGGTCCCGAGGGCGCGCAGGTACTCGCGCAGGGCCTGCTCGTAGCTGGCGACTATTCGCAGCTTGTCGGGGTTCTCTCCGAGCATCGTGTAGCCGTCTCCTCCATCCGCGACAAAGCTGCTCGTCACGATCGTGACGGCCGGGGCGCCCTCCACGATCGCGCCTTCCGCGACGATCGGCGCGCCGCCGGCCAGCGTGAGGCTCAGCACGCGCTCCCCGGCCGGGCGGGAGGGGTCGTAGACCACGGCGATCCCGCCGATCTGGAGGAAGGCTCCGCTCGCGGCGGGGTAGCGCTCGCCCGAGACCTCGAAGACGGCCTTGAGGTCGGCCGCTGAGACGTTCCTGATAACCGAGACGGCGTTGGGGAAGGGGAGCACGTCGAGCGTATTGACGAGGAATATCCCGCCGGGGGCGGTCCCGCTCGTGGGGAGCGTGTCGCCGGCGTTCTGGCGGATACCGCCGCTGTTCTGGATGGCGATTACGGGGTGATCGGGGCCGCGCTCGGGTAGGCCGAGGCTGGCGGCGATCCGGTCGTAGGCATGGAGAAACGCGTCGGCGACGAGGTTCCCGGCGTTGCTCTCGCCGCCGCGCACGCCCGTGCGCGACACATCGAGGAGCACCTCCGTGGTCGCGATGGTCGTGCTCGCGAGACCGGCAAGGCAGGCCGCTATCGGCTCCTCGACGGTGGCGACGAGCGTGGGATCCGCGACAACGCCGCCGGTGAACCCCGTGGCCGCGGCGGCCTCGCTCGCGGGGACGACCGGCCGCGGGTAGCTGGACGCCGCGACGATGCTCGCGATCTCGCCCGCCGCGTCGAACACGGCGTCGAGGCGGCCGGCGTACTTGTAGGCGCCCGCAGTGGTCACGATGTAGACGGTTCTGCCATCGGCGTCCGTGGCTTCCAGCGGGTACTCGCCCTCCACCGGGGCGCGCTCGCCGGGCAGGCGCTGGAGCGACGCATCGACGGCGGGGTTCTGGAGGAGGGCGTGTCCACCGCCTGAGACGGCGATGTCCACCCCGCGCAACAGCGTGACGATGGCCACGTCGCTCGCGAGGCTCTGGAGGTGGCTGACGAAGATGATCTTGTTGACGCCCCGCGCGAGCAGGCGATCGATCTCGGACTGGACGGCGGCCGCGGTCGAGGCCAGATCGGGGGTGACGGCGACGTTCCGCGGGATGGAGATGCTGGGCAGGCCCGGGGTCGTCGCGCCGACCAGGCCGAAGCGCGCGCCGGTGACGGGATCGTCGAGGATCATCGAGCGACCGACCACCCGGCCACCGGCGATGGGCAGCTCGATGAGGCCGTCGTCATCGACGAGATCGGCGAAGCCGGGCTCGCCCGAGAAGTCGAGGTTGGCGCTCAGGAAGGGCTGGCCCTCGAAGCTGCGAATGAAGCGCTCGAGGACATCGGGCGTCGCGTCGAACTCGTGGTTGCCGATGACGTGCGCGTCGTAGGGGATGGCGCTCTGGGCTACCGCATCGAAGAACGGGCTACCCTCCCGCTGGCCGCAGACGAACGCGGCAGACGAGAGGTACGCATCGCCCGCGTACACGGCGAGGACGGCATTCCCGTCCGCGCGAGCAGCGGCCCGCTCCCGCTCGACCACGGCCTTGTAGGCCGCGATCCCCGCGACCGGCACCTCGACGGTGCGGCCGCCCGCCTCGACCGGGTTCGTGAGGGGCAGCAGGGCCGGCTCGCCGTCGTTGTCGTGGAGGAGCGTGACGGTCACCATGCCGCCCTGCGCATCCGCGACGTGTGCGGCGCGGTCGCCGTCCAGCGCGGGGAGCAGCGCCAGTACGACCAGGGCGACGAGACCGGCCAGCCCTGCGGTTCGTGCGTACGGCAAGAGCGAACCGCAGGACGGCTACCGGCGGGTCCTGGACTCCGTCTACCGCCAGAGGTCGGGATCGGGCCGGTTCATCAGTCCGAGGCCCAGGTACCCGTACCAGATCACCAGCAGCACGTAGCAGCCTCGGGCCATGGAGATGAAGGTGTCGCGGTCGGCGTTACTGAGTATGGCCACTATGAAGAAGACCATGATCGCCAGGCTCACGAGGGCAGCCAACAGGGAGACCGTCCGGTTGAAGTCGTCTCTCGTGGAGAGGCCCAGTGCGAAGATCAAGCTGCCAAACCCAAGCGTGATCCCGCCGGCGTAGACGAGAGCGGACCCGGCGTAGTAGACGGGAACGCTTCCCGCGATCTGCTCAGGGCTCTGGGCATCGGCCAGAATGAAGTCCATGCCACCGGACAGAATCCAGCCGGTCAGCCCGACGAAGGTCATGAAGAAGCCCATCTGGACGAGCGCCTTGCCGTTGCCCTCCAGGGTCACGTTCCGCATGAGTGCATAGAGGCCCGAGAGGATGAGGGCCAGGCCAAGGATGATCGCGATGTTGGTTACATTGGTCAGCGCCTCGTTGGAGCTCTTGGCCGTTATCGAGCCAACGGCGTCCGAAACGTCGGCGCTGTCGATCAACAGTCCGCCCGGCTCGATGAGAAAGAAGACGAAGGCGACGACCGGACCGAAAATGAGGGACAGACCCGCTAGCCGGTTCACCGATATTGTGCCCATGCTGACCTTCCTTATCTGATGTCGCAAGAGGCTCACTTGGTTCAGCGCATCCTAGCATAAGCTCTGACGCTCGCCCGCCCTCCAGGGGGAGTGCTACTCGGCGATCGCGACAGGCGGGAGGCGCGTGCGGCGCAGCGATGTCGCCAGCAGCGCGACGGTGAAGGTGGCCGTCGCGGAGAGCACGATCGCGGGGCTGGCGGCCACACCCGCGTGGAACGAGGCGTAGAGGCCGACCACGGAGGTGGCCGCGCCGATCAGGAAGCTGGCCGCCATGATCCGCGGGATCCGCCGGAACAACAGGCTCGCCGTCGCCGGCGGGATGATCAGCGTCGCCGTGACCAGCACGATGCCGATCGCCTGCAGCGCCACCACCACGGCGAGCGCGATCAGCACCAGCAGCGAGAACTCGAAGAACATCGTTCGCACGCCGACCGCGGATGCCATCGACGGGTCGTACGCGACCATCACCATCTCGCGGTAGAAGGCGAGCACGAAGCCGACCACGACGACGGCGAGAATCAGCTCGCCCAGC